>DATILC010000168.1:0-68828 GCA_035476855.1 Solimonas sp.
GCGAGCGCGGCAGCACCTCGGCATCGAGGCGGCCCTCGCTGAGACCCGAATTGGCGATCTTCGCCAGTTCGGGCAGCGACAGCACGTCACGCACGCTGTCCTGGTTCTTCATGTACCAGCTGAAGCGGTCCATCTCGGCCATGATCGAGTAGTCGACGCAACCGTTGTCGAAGGACTCGGCAATGATCTTCAGGTGGTCCACGCCCATCGTGAAGTGTTTCGCGATCTCGGCGGCGTCCCTGTTGAAGCGCGAGTCCGGACGCAGTTCCGGCACGCCCTCGGTGGTGTCACCGATCTGGACGTTGTGGTACTGCGAGGCACCGTAGATGCCCAGCAGCACGGTGATTGCCACCGTGATCGTCGCCGGGCCGCGACGGCACAGCACCTTCATCTTGGAGAAGACCACGTCGCCGATCTTGTCGCGCTTGGCGGTGGCGATGCGGAACTGCGGGACGTTCGGCAGCTTGATGAACGACAGCACCGTCGGCAGCAGTACCTTGTTGACGATGATCACGCCGACCATGCCGAAGGCGGCGTTGACCGACATCTCGCGGATGATCTGGATGTTGATCAGGTAGATCGTCGAGAAGCCGACGACGTTGGCCAGCAGCGCCACCACACCGGGGATCGCCAGCGCACGGAAGGTCGACAGCGAGGCCTGGTACGGCGTGGCATCGCGGGTCGAGATTTCACTGGCCCAGGAGCTGACGTACTGCACGCCGTGGCTGACCGATACCGCCATGATCAGGAACGGCACCAGCATCGCGAACGGATCGAGCCCGTAGCCGATCATGTTCAGCAGGCCCAGCTCCCAGATGCAGGACACCAGCGAGGTCGCGACGACGATCGCTCCCAGCGGCGCCGAGCCCAGGTAGATCCACAGCAGCAGGCCCATGATGATCAGCGCGATGACGAAGAAGCTCGCCACTTCCATCGTTGCCTTGGTCATGTCGTCGACCACCTTGGCGAAGCCGACGATGTGGATCGAGACATTCTCGGTCTCGTACTTCTTGCGGATCTCCTCGAGCTTGTCGCCGACCTTGACGTAGTCGAGGCTGGCTTCACCCTCGCCCAGCTTGGGCGCCATCATCAGCCCCGCGACGGCCTTGATGCGCTGCGAGAACGACGGCCCGCCTTCCGGCGGCAACTCGCCCTGCGCCGCTCCCGACTTCCAGGCATTGGCCAGGCGCTCGGACATCGGCTTGGCCAGATCCTCCATGTTCGCGGAGGTGCCGCTGTTGGGGTCGTGCTCCAGCAGTTCCAGCTGCACCAGTGCCGACTCCTGGTCTTCCGAGACCAGGCGGCCGATGACGCTGGCCTTGCCGACGTTGATGCGGATGCGCTCCATCATCTCCGGCGTCGCCTCGTAGGTCGACGGGATCACGTTCTCGCCGGACAGGCCGCCTTCCACCACCTCGATGTAGAGGATGCTGGGTGAGAAGATCGAGGTCACGCGTGCACGGTCGACGCCGGGGATGAAGAAGGCGTCGTCGGAGACCTGGCGCAGCGTCTCCATGAACTCCGGCTGGTAGATGTCGCCCTTCTTGTTGTGCAAGGCGATCAGCACCGTGTTGGCGCCACCGAAGTCCTTGTAGTACTCCATGAAGGTGGCCATGTAAGGGTGCTCTTTCGGCACCATCTTCAGCCAGCCGGCATTGGGCCGCAGCAGCGTCGCCTGGTAGGCGAAGAACAGCGTCATGATCGTCAGCAGCGCCAGCGTGAAGCGCCGGTACTTGAAGATCGGCGGCTCGACCAGCCGCAGGATCGCCCGCGTCAGGCTATTGGATGCAATTTCCGCGGTCATGGCAAAGCCCCCAGGTTCTGGACACCACGACGCCCGACCGCGAGCAGCGTGGACCCGTACGGCAAGACGTCGGCCAGCGTTTCCTCGGCCGGCAGCTTCACCAGCTTGAGCGACTGCAGGGACGCGTCGGTCTTCAGCGCGACGGCATTGATGCCGACCAGCAGCACGCTGCCATCCGGCAGCCGCGTGCCGCCGAACAGGCTTTCCTTCACCGGGTTGTCGAGACGGCGCCAGCCGATGGCAGCGATCTGCGCCGGATCGGTCAGGGTCTCGGCCGTGTACGGGTCATACTTGGTGGGATCCTGCTCCGGCACCGCCATGACGTCGTCGATGACATAGGCGTTGCCACGCATGCCGTAAGCCAGCACCTTGCGCCCGCCCAGCGAGATCGCGCCGAAGAACGAGCCGATGTAGGGCGAACGCATCATCGTCCAGTTGGCGCCACCGTCGGTGGAGCGCGCCAGCATGCCGCGCTCGCCGGCGATGAACAGCGTGTTCGCGTCGAGTCGCATCAGGCGGTTGAAATGCTGGCCAAGGTCGACGATCGGCGAGGTCTGGGGTTCCCAGGTCTTGCCGCCGTCGGCGGTGCGGTAATACGCGCCATAGGCACCGACCGCGATGCCGTTCTGCGCGTCGAGGAACAGCACGTCGTACAGCACCTTGGCTTCCGGATCGCTGTGCTGCAGCGTCCAGCTCAAACCTCCATCGGCGCTGTGCAGGATCGTGCCGTCATAGCCGACGGCCCAGCCCAGCTTGTCGTCGAGGAAGCGCACGCGGGTCAGCATCACGCTGGCCGGCGCTGCGACCTGGCGCCAGTCCTTGCCGTTGTCCGACACCACGATCACGCCCTGCTGGCCGACCGCGACCAGGCGCTTGCCAGCCTGCGACAGATCCAGCAGGCGTGCCTTCGCGGCACCGGACACCATCAGCGCCGCACGCGGCATTTCGGGCGGGGGAGCAGCCTCGCCCGGCGCGGCGCCCTCGGCAGTGGTTTCTTCTCCCGGAACGGCCGCAGGCGCCGAGGATTCCTCCTCGGCGCCCGCAACCGCCACCCAGGCCGCCAGCAAGGCGACCGGCAGCATCCGGCGGCTCATTTCGAGCGAGCCTTGCGCTGCAGCGACGCCGGCGTGAACATCGCGTCGTCGTACTTGACCTCGAAGTCGGAGATCGCGTCCTCGTTGGTCATCGTCGTCACGAAGTAACGCTTGGACTGCAGGTCGTAGATCGTTTCCGGGATACCCGACACGGTCGGGATGAAGGGAATCGACAACAGGTGCGCTTCCTGCACCTTCCACAGCTGGCCGCGACCGTCATAGCAGTCGACTGCCGCGATCGCCCAGGAATCCTCGTCCAGGTAGAAGCGACGCTTGGCGAAACGGTGACGCTGGCCGGCCTTGAGCGTGGATTCCACCACCCAGACGCGATGCAGCTCGTAGCGTGCGAGGTCCTGGTTGATGTGGCCCGGACGGATGATGTCCTTGTACTTGAAGGTCGGGCTGTTGAGCATCCAGCTGTTGTACGGGATCAGCAGTTCGCGCTTGCCCACCAGCTTCCAGTCGTAGCGTTCCAGCGAGCCGTTGAAGACGTCGATCTGGTCGTTGAACTGCTCGCCGTCGGAGCCGATCGACGGGTTGTCGAAGCCCACGTCCGGCGCGCGGTTCACGCGGCCCAGGCCGGGGCTGTAGATCCAGGCCAGGCGGGTGTTGCCTTCGCCGCCCGCCGATTCATGCACCAGGATGATCTGGCCGGCGACGCGCGGCGGCGACAGCACTTCCTGCAGGTAGTAGGCGAAGATGCCGCCCTTGCGCATCTCGGCCGGCTCTTTCAGGTTGGCGTACTTGAGCTTCACGTCCTCGACCAGCTTGGAGATCTTGTACGTGCCGTCCGGCTTGACGATGGCCTGGTTGTTGTAGCGCTTCACCGCGGAACCACGGAACTTCAGCTTGTGGTTCCACAGCGGCTCGGCGCCGGACTTGGGGATCGGGAACGGGAAGCCCAGCTCGGCCTTCTGCACGTCATCGGTGCCGACCAGCGTGGCGCGGGTGGCGTTGGCCACCGTGGCCTTCAGGATCTCATCCGGGAAGAACGCGTTCCGATAGCTCGGGAACACGATCATCTTGTAGTCCGGGTAGGTCTTGAACATCGCCTTGTGGCCATCGGTCAGCAGCTTTTCGTACTGCGCCAGGTTGGCCTTGGTGATGACGTACTGCGGGCGCATCGCCGTGATCGGATCGGTGGTCTTGCCCGGCGTGTTGTAGGTCAGGAAGCCCTTGACGTAGGACGGCGTGTATTTTTCCAGCAGCTGGTTGGCCTGCACGCGGGTCTTGGGATCGTCGACGATCGACAGGATCTCCAGCACGCGGCCGATATCGAAGGCCTGCACCAGCTTCGACATCCAGTCCGGCTTGCTCTTCAGCGCCTGGATCACCGCGACGATGTCTTCCTTCATCGCCGGCAGCTTGATCTGGCGCGCCTTGACCTGCGCGATCATGCTGTCGACGCTCTTGCCGCCGCGGGTCTTGAGGATCTTGTCGAATTCGGCCTTCAGCGCCGGGTCGGCACTGAGCATCTGCTGGCTGATGGCGATGACCTTGTCGGCCTTGGACGGCTCGGCGTCCATGATCATCTGGCCCTGGGTCAGGATGTCGCCGACCACGCCGGCGTCGCTGATCATGGCCTGGATGTCCTTGACCAGGCGCACGCGCAGCTCTTCAAGCTGGGCGCGGGTGATCTTGAGCATCTCGGGGGAGAAGGAGGACTTGCCGACGTAGGCCGGGATGGTGCCGTCCTTGTTGCCGGCTCGCTCGGCGCCGACCTCGGTCAGTTCCTTGCCCAGCTTGCCGGCTTCGCCGGCCGAAACGACGGCCGCAGCCGATCCCGAAAACACAGCGGCCGCAAACACCGCGGCACAGGTGATGACCTGCCGTTTCATGGGCTCTCCTCCCAGATGATGTTAAAAACGTTACAGCGCCTAATGTTACACACGCCGCGGGACGGTGGACTGTCCGCAGTGACGTTCAGTGCTGTCAGAAACGTCAGGACGGGCCAGTGCCGGATCCCGGCGGGTCTGCCATTTTTCTTTATCGGCTATTGCTTGCGTCCTCCCCTGGGGCAGGACCGGTCGCCCGATATTACTCCTGCGGGAGCGCATGGGAAGAGTCGGAAAGGGACGAGCGTAGTGGCAGTTTGTGCCGGTGTCGCTGGGGGAAATGCTGGGGACAGCCAGAGAGGAACAGCGGTGACGCCATCCATGGCGGGACTTCTGCTCGCCCATCTACCCCCGGCCCGCGTTGGGCTTACCTCGGAGCGACATCGAGTCGCTCCTCGCCAGGGCCCAACGCTCCATGGCCGGGCGCGAGCCCCCGCAGGCAATGCCGTTTAGGCGTTGCGGCTGCAGTGACGCCATCCATGGCCGGGCGCGTCCAGCCGCAAGCAATGCCATTTAGGCATTGCTTAAGCGCGGCTGGACGCCCACTCGCGGATCAGGGCCGTGAAGTCCCAGCCGTATTCCTCCAGCTTGCGTGCGCCCACCCCGGGGATCGCGGCGAAAGCGTCCTGGTCCACCGGCTTGTCGCGGGCCATCGCGCGCAAGCTGGCATCGTTGAACACCACGTAGGGCGGAACGCCGTGATCGGTGGCGATCTTCTTGCGCAGGGCGCGCAGCTCCTCGAACAGCGCATCCTCGGCGGCATCCCCGCCGGAGGGCGCAGCGGCCGTCGACGTGCGCTTCGCCTTGCCCTTGGGCGCCAGCACCGGCGCGGCCATCTGCACGGAGCGCTCGCCGCGCAGCACTTCCCAGCTGGCCGGGTTGAGGGTCAGTACCGGGTAGCCGTCGTGGGTTTCCTCGACCAGGCCCTGGTGCAGCAGCGAACGGGCCAGGATGCGCCACTCCTCCATCGACCGCCCCGCCCCGATGCCGTGGATGCTGAGGCTGTCATGGCCGTTGCCCAGCACCTTCTCGGTCTTCGCCCCGCGCAGCAGCTCGATCACGTAGGCCGCGCCGAAGCGCTGGCGCCGCTGCGCCAGCCGCGCCACCGCCGACAGGAACTGCTTGGCCTCCAGCGTCCAGTCCTGCAGCGGCCGCGGGTTGAGGCAGTTGTCGCAGCTGCCGCAGCGCCCGGGGAACTGCTCGCCGAAGTAGCGCAGCTGCACCGCGCGGCGGCATTCGCTGCTCTCGGCATAGTCCAGCACCTGGCGCAGCTGCTGGCGCGCGATGCGCTGCTCGTCCTCCAACGGCTCGCCGCTGCCGGGATGGACCTTCTGCGCGATCAGGAACTCGGCGGTGCGGATATCACCGATGCCGAAGTAGAGGATGCAGCTGGCCGGTTCGCCATCGCGGCCGGCGCGGCCGGCTTCCTGGTAATAGCCTTCCATGGACCGGGGCAGATCGTAGTGCACCACCCAGCGCACGTCCGGCTTGTTGATGCCCATGCCGAAGGCGACGGTCGCGACCATCACCTGCGCGTCGTCGCGGATGAAGCGCTCCTGGTGCTCGCGCCGCGTGTCGCCATTGAGGCCGGCGTGATAGGGCAAGGCGGAGACGCCGGCGGACTGCAGCTCGGCGCTCAGCTCGTCGACGCGCTTGCGCGACAGGCAGTAGACGATGCCGGAGCCGCGGCTGCCGCGGGCATGGGTCAGCAGTTCGTCGAAGCTGCGCGCGTTGCGCGGCCGCACCGCGTAGTACAGGTTCGGGCGGTTGAAACTGGCGACGTGCAGCGCCGGCTCGCGCAACGCCAGCTGCCGCATGATGTCCTCGCGCACGCGCGTGGTCGCGGTGGCGGTGAAGGCGAAGACCGGCACATCCGGGAAGGCCTCGCGCAGCCGGCTCAGTTGGCGATACTCGGGGCGGAAGTCATGGCCCCATTCGGAGACGCAATGGGCCTCGTCAATGGTGAAGCCCGACAGCCCGACGCTGTCGCGCAGCGGCTGCAGGAAGCTTTCGACGAATCCGTTCGACAGCAGCCGCTCCGGCGCCACGTATAGCAGCCGGGTTTCGCCACGGCGCAGGGCCTGGATGCGTTGCGCCGCCTCGGCGCCGCTGAGCGTGGAGTTGAGGAAGGTCGCAGCGATACCCATGTCCGCCAGCAGCCGTACCTGGTCCTGCATCAGCGCGATCAGCGGCGACACCACCACCATCACGCCGGGGCGCAGCAGCGCCGGCAACTGGAAGCACAGCGACTTGCCGCCGCCGGTCGGCATGATCGCCAGCAGGTCGCGGCCGGCCAGCGCATCGCGCACCACGGCTTCCTGGCCGGGGCGGAAACGGTCGAAGCCGAAATGGCGCTTCAGCGCCAGCTGCAGGTCATCGGACATGGCGCAGGATGCTAGGCAAGCCGTGGGGACGCTTCAACGTGATGGGGTCATCACGTCGGGCCAAAAACTATTTGCCACGGACTGACACGGATACACACGGAAAACGCTCAAAGCCGCGAGGTTTTTCAATCCGTGTTATCCGTGTAAATCCGTGGCTAAAAAGCTGTTGTCTTCAGGCCTCGGGCCGCATCTGCGGAAACAGCAGTACGTCGCGGATGCTCGGCGAGTCGGTCAGGAACATCACCAGGCGGTCGATGCCGATGCCCACGCCGGCGGTCGGCGGCAGGCCGTATTCCAGCGCGCGGATGTAGTCGGCGTCGTAGTGCATGGCTTCGTCGTCGCCGGCGTCCTTGGCGGCGACCTGGGCCTTGAAGCGCGCGGCCTGGTCGTCCGGGTCGTTGAGCTCGGAAAAGCCGTTGGCGACCTCGCGGCCGCCGATGAAGAACTCGAAGCGGTCGGTCACCAGCGGATTGGCGTCATTGCTGCGCGCCAGCGGCGACACCTCGGTCGGGTACTCGGTGATGAAGGTCGGGTCCAGCAGCGTGGCTTCCACGGTCTGCTCGAAGATCTCGGTCAGCAGCTTGCCGGCGCCGTAGCCCTTCTTCGCATCACCGCCCACCTTCTTGCAGAACGCCGCGAGGTACTCGCGATCATCGGCCTGGGCCAGGTCGAAGTCGGGGTTGTTGCGCAGCACCGCCTCCTTCATGGTCCAGCGATTGAACGGCCGCTCCAGGTCGTACTCACGACCCTGGTAGTTGAACTTGCCACCGCCGTTGACCGTGATCGCGGCATCGCGGACCAGGGTCTCGACCAGGTCCATCGCGTCGCGGTAATCGGCGTAGGCCTGGTAGAACTCCAGCATGGTGAACTCGGGGTTGTGGCGCGTGCTGAGCCCCTCGTTGCGGAAGTTGCGGTTGATCTCGTAGACCTTCTCGAAGCCGCCGACGACCAGGCGCTTGAGGTAGAGCTCCGGCGCAATGCGCAGGAACAGGTCGCGGTCCAGCGCGTTGTGGTGCGTCACGAAGGGCCGCGCGGTGGCGCCGCCGGCGATCGCCTGCAGCATCGGCGTCTCGACTTCCTGGAAGCCCAGCGAGTCGAGGAAGTTGCGGATGAAGCGCACCGTCTGGCCGCGCTTCTCGAAAGCGAGCCGGACCTCGGGGTTGACGATCAGGTCAACGTAGCGCTGGCGGTAGCGGATCTCGGTGTCGGTCAGGCCGGCCCACTTCTCCGGCAGCGGGCGCACGGTCTTGACCAGCAGTTCCAGCTGGGTGACGCGCAGCGACAGCTCACCGGTCTTGGTACGCATCAGCGTGCCGACCGCGCCGACGATGTCGCCGACATCCCAGGTCTTGAAGGCGCCGTAGAGCTCTTCGCCCAGTGCGTTCTGCTGCACGAACAACTGGATGCGGCCGGAGGAATCCTGCAGTTCGACGAAGCTGACCTTGCCCTGGCCGCGCTTGGCCATCAGGCGGCCGGCGACGCGGAACTCAGATGTCTCGGTCTCCAGCGAAGCGGCGTCACGCGCGCCGTAGCTGCCGTGCAGGTACTCGGCGAGGGTGTCGCGACGGAACTGGTTGGGGTAGGCATTGCCCTGGGCGCGCAGCTTCTCGAGCTTCTCGCGCCGCGCGGCGATGACGTAATTCTCGTCCTGCGGCGGCGGCTTCTGTTCTTCGGTCATGGCTCAGAGCCCCTGCTTGAGGCTGGCTTCAATAAAGGGATCGAGGTTGCCGTCGAGGACCTTCTGCGTGTCGGCGATTTCCACGCCGGTGCGCAGGTCCTTGATGCGCGACTGGTCGAGCACGTAGGAGCGGATCTGGCTGCCCCACTCGATGTCGCTCTTGGAGTCCTCGACCTTCTGCTTCTCGGTGTTGCGCTTCTGCAGCTCGGCGTCGTACAGCTTGGCCGCCAGCATCTTCATCGCACGGTCGCGGTTGGCATGCTGCGAGCGCTGGGTCTGGCAGGCCACGACGATCCCGGAGGGAACGTGCTTGATGCGGATCGCCGACTCGGTCTTGTTGACGTGCTGGCCGCCGGCGCCGGAGGAGCGGAAGGTCGCCACTTCCAGGTCGGCCGGGTTGATGTCGATCTTGATGTTGTCGTCGACTTCCGGCGAGACGAACACGCCGGCGAACGAGGTATGGCGGCGGTTGCCCGAGTCGAACGGCGACTTGCGCACCAGGCGGTGCACGCCGGTTTCGGTGCGCAGCCAGCCGTAGGCATAGGGCCCCTCGATGAACAGACTCGCCGACTTGATGCCGGCGACTTCGCCATCGGAACGCTCCAGCAACTCGACCTTGAAGCCCTTGCCCTCGGCCCAGCGGCAGTACATGCGCAGCAGGATCTCGCCCCAGTCCTGGGCCTCGGTGCCGCCGGCACCGGCCTGCAGTTCGACGTAGGCGTTGGCGGTGTCCATCTCGCCGCTGAACATGCGGCGGAACTCCATGTCGTCGGCCAGCTTGCCGAGCTTGATCACGTCGCGCTCGACCTCGGCGACAGTGGCGGCATCGTTCTCCGCCTCGGCCATCTCCAGCAGGTCGCCGGCGTCGTTGAGGCCGTTGCTGGCGCGATCGATTGACTCGATCACGTCCTGCAGGGCGGCGCGCTCACGCCCCAGGCTCTGGGCGTACTCCGGCTTGGTCCAGACCTCCCCGCCCTCGAGCTCGCCGTTGACCTCGGCCAGCCGGTCCTTCTTGTTATCGTAGTCAAAGATAGCCCCGGAGCGCGTCGAAACGCACTCGCAGGGCTGTGATCTCACTCTTGATCTGCTGGATTTCCATCGCTTGGCCAGAAAATGCGCAGCGCCGATGGCGCCGGAAAGGCCGCGGATTATAGCGGGAGCGTCACCGACTCGGTTGTCGGGCGCCGTCATCGCATGCTAGAAATCGCCGCGCACGCAGCTCCGCCTATCATCCCGGCGGAAGCCGCTGTTATATTTGGCGAAGAACACGGTCCCGCCAGGGAAAAAACACAGGGGAGTAAGCATGAAACGTCGGTCCGGTCTTTTTGCATTGATGCTGGCGCTGGGCATGGCCGCGCCGGCCCAGGCCCAGGACGAAGCCGCCGCCGCAAACGCTGCGCCGGTCGAAGAAACCGCTCCCGCCGAAGCGGCGCCGGCTGAGGCAGCCCCGGCTGACGCCGCTGCCACCGAGGCCCCGGCCGAGGAAGCTGCCGCGGCAGAAGCACCGCCGGCCGAGGAAGCCGCCCCCGTCGAGGAAGCTGCACCGGTCGAAGAGGCCGCTGCCGAAGCCCCGGCTGACGATTACGCCGCCGAAGACGACGGCTCGGGCGAAGAAGAGCAGGAAGCCGACGGCGTCGCTGCACTCAAGCACCGCTCCTGGTACGTCTCTCCGGTGTTCTCCTACATCATGGCCGACGATGACCGCGGCACCGACGACGGCTTCGGTGGCGCGATCTCCCTCGGCAAGAAGGTCACCGACGGCCTGGGCCTGGAACTGATCGGCGTCTATGGCCAGATGGATGCCGAATCCGGCAGCCAGACCGCCGAGATCAAGGGCGTCGGCCTTGGCGCGATGATCTCCTTCTTCAACGCCTGGCCGAACTTCTACACCCGCATGAACCTCATGTACGGTGCGGCCTCCGACCACCCGGGTCCGATCCCCGAGTACAAGACCACCCTGTTCGACGTGGGCCTCGGCTACCTGTTCCCGCTCAGCAAGAAGGTGCTGCTGCGCGCCGAAGCCCTGTACCGCGTCGACGCCCATGGTCGCGACCTGGCCGGCACCACGCCGGACAAGAACCAGGACTTCTATGACGGCGTGTTCAACATCGGCGTCGTGATCCCGCTGGGCCACGAGAAGATGGCCGAGCCGGAACCGCCGGCCGTGGTCGAACCGGTCTGCCCGCCGGCTCCGGAAGGCGCTGCGGTGGACGACAAGGGCTGCATGCTCGATGCCGATGGCGACGGCGTGGCCGACAACCTCGACCAGTGCCCCGAGACCCCGGCTGGTGCCCAGGTCAACGACAAGGGCTGCCCGACCGACGCCGATGGCGATGGCGTGCCGGATGACGTCGACGAGTGCCCGCGCACCCCGGCCGGCGCCAAGGTCCTGGCCAATGGCTGCGCCCTGACCGGCGACTGCCGCACGCCGCGTCCTGGCGAGCAGGTCGACGAGAACGGCTGCGCTGCCAACAAGTTCGTGCTGAAGGGCGTGAAGTTCGAGTTCGACTCGGATCGCCTGACCGAGGAAGCCAAGACCATCCTGGTCGACGTCGCCGGCACCCTGAAGGGCTACCCGGACATCAAGGTCGAGCTGGAAGGCCACACCGACAACGTCGGCACCGACGCCTACAACCTCGGCCTGTCCGAGCGTCGCGCCAACGCGGTCAAGACCTTCCTGTCCGGCCAGGACGTGGTCGCCGACCGCATGGCCCCGGTGGGCTACGGCGAGACCCAGCCGATCGACACCAACGACACCGAAGCCGGCCGCGAGAACAATCGCCGCGTAGAGCTGAAGGTCGTGGAATAGTGGTTTGAAGCTTTGAACGAACCCCGCCTACTCGGCGGGGTTTTTTCTTGGGCAGGGATTCTTGCGTGGGAGCGGATTTAGCCGCGATACGGAGGCCCACGGATCAACCGGCCCATCGCGGCTGAAGCCGCTCCCACAAGGGGACTCAGACCGCCTTCCCTGCCGCGACTCCCGACGCCCAAGCCCACTGGAAGTTGAAGCCCCCCAGCCACCCGGTCACATCCACCACCTCGCCCACGAAATACAGCCCCGGCACCCGCTTCGACTCCATCGTCGCCGACGACAACTCGTTCGTATCCACCCCGCCCAGCGTCACCTCGGCCGTGCGATAGCCCTCGGTCCCGGAAGCCGTGACCGGCCAGTCGGCCAACTGCGCCGCCAGCTCCTTCAGTTCCTGCGGCCGGTATTGGCGCATCAGCTTGCTGCCCAGCCACTCCTCGCAAAGCCGCTGCGCGAAACGCTTTGGCAGCGCCTCCCCCAGCACCGTGCGGAACTCGGCGGCCGGCCGTGCCTGCTGCTGCTCCTGCAGCCAGACCAGGGCCTCGCGGTCCGGCAACAGGTCCAGGCGCAGTTCGTCGCCGGGCTGCCAGTAGTTGGAGATCTGCAGGATCGAGGGGCCGCTGAGGCCGCGGTGGGTGACCAGCAGCTGGTTGCGGAAGGCCTGGCCGTTGGCGCGGGCCTCGACCGGCAGCGACAGGCCGCTGAGGTCCTGGTATTGCTCCTGCGGACGGCCGCTCAGCGTCAGCGGCACCAGGCCGGCCCGGGTCGGCAGGACCTTGTGGCCGAACTGCCGCGCCAGCTGGTAGCCGAAGCCGCTGGCGCCCATGCTCGGGATCGACAGGCCGCCGGTGGCCACGACCAGCTTCGCCGCGCTGAACGTGCCGCGCGCGGTATGCACCGCGAAGCCCGCGGCTGGCTGGTCCACCCGATCCACCGCGCAGTCCGCCTCGATCCGCACCTGCGCCGCCGTGCACTCGTCCAGCAGCATGCGGACAATCAGCTTCGACGAGTCGTCGCAGAACAGCTGGCCCAGCTCCTTCTCGTGGTAGGCGATGCCGTGTCGCTCGACCAGGGCGATGAAGTCGGCCGGGGTGTAGCGCGCCAGCGCCGACTTGCAGAAATGCGGGTTGGCGGAAAGGAAGTTCTGCGGGCCGGCATGGATATTCGTGAAATTGCAGCGCCCGCCGCCGGACATCAGGATCTTCTTGCCGACCTTGTTGGCATGCTCGATCACCAGCACGCGACGGCCGCGCTGGCCGGCGGTCAGCGCGCACATCAGGCCGGCGGCGCCGGCACCGAGGACGATCAGGTCGTAGTCCGGGCTCATAGGGCGCGCAGTTTCAGGGCAAGCGGCGCCGGGCGCCAGTCCCCGCCGTTAAACTGCGCCCCATGCGACTCAACAAGTACATCAGCGAGACCGGCGTCTGCTCGCGCCGCGCGGCCGACAGCTGGATCGAGGCCGGCCGGGTGCAGGTCAACGGCCAGGTGGCCGTGCTGGGCACCCAGGTCAACGAGGGCGACGAGGTGCTGGTCGACGGCCAGCCGGTGGGCCGGCGCCAGCAACAGCATGTCTACATCGCGCTGAACAAGCCGCCGGGCATCACCTGCACCACCGAGCAGCACATCCGCGGCAACATCGTCGACTACATCCACCACAAGGAACGCATCTTCCCGATCGGTCGCCTCGACAAGGATTCCGACGGCCTGATCCTGCTGACCAGCAACGGCGACATCGTCAATGAGATCCTGCGCTCCGAGAACAACCACGAGAAGGAATACGTGGTCACGGTCGACCAGTGGGTCACCGACGATTTCGTCCAGGGCATGGCCGGCGGCGTACCGATCCTCGACACCCTGACCCAGCCCTGCCGGGTCTGGCGTACCGCGCCGCGGACCTTCCACATCGTCCTGACCCAGGGCCTCAACCGCCAGATCCGCCGCATGTGCGACCACTTCAGCTACGAAGTACGGCGCCTGCAGCGCATCCGCATCATCAACGTCGAACTCGGCGAACTGCGGCCCGGCCAGTGGCGCGACCTGACTCCGGCCGAGCTGCAGCAACTGCTGCCGCAGCGCGAACACTGGTAAGCCCTTCCCTCCCGAAACCAAACGCCCCATGGAAAAGAACTCCCGCACCGCCCTGGTCACCGGCGCCTCCGCCGGCATCGGCGCCTGTTTCGCCCGCCACCTCGCAGCCGAGGGCTACGCGCTGGTGCTGGTGGCACGCCGTGCCGAGCGCCTGCAGGAGCTGGCGCAGGAGCTGCGTGCGACGCATGGCGTGCGTTGCGAGGTGATCACCGCCGACCTCAACGACGCCGGCGCACCGCGCGCCATCGTCGAGGCGGTGCAGCGCCGTGGCCTGTCGGTGGATTTCCTGGTCAACAATGCCGGCCTGTCCGGCAAGGACCGCTTCGCCGATACCCCCTGGGAAGCACTGGCCGGCGAGATCCAGCTGATGGTCACCGCCGTCACCGAGTTGGCGCACCGCGTGCTGCCGGGCATGCAGGAGCGCGGCTGGGGCCGCATCCTCAACCTGTCCTCGATCGCCGCCTTCGCACCGCCCGGGGCCAGCCTGCTTTACACCGGCATCAAAAGCTATGTGCTGAACATGTCGCAGGCGCTGGACATGGAACTGAAGCCGCAGGGCATCCACGTCACCGCGCTGTGCCCCGGCTTCACCCACAGCGAGTTCCACGACGTGATGGGCACGCGCGATGTCGCCAACAAGCTGCCGCGGCTGCTGTGGCAGGAGCCCGAGGCCGTGGTGCGCGAAGGTTATGAGGCGGTGATGAAGGGCCGGCCGGTCTGCGTGCCGGGCACCGTCAACAAGCTGCTCGCCGCCGGCATGCGGCCGATTCCCGAGTCGCTGCGCTACCAGATCGGCCGGATCGCTAACCCCTTCAAGTAAAACGCGGCGGGCGCACCGCTGCAGCAGGCCATCGCCCGCGCGGAAAAGGACTGATCGCCCACTCCGGGCACAGGCCGGCTTGCAGTCATTCATACGCAAGCGTATAAATTTCCTACGTGAACGTAGGAAAAGCCAGGAACCATCGCAGTCGAGCCGCCCATCTGGGGCCGGAACGGCGGCGCCCGCAGATTCTCGATGCCGCGCTGAAGCTGGCAGCCGGACCGGGCCTGCACACCGTGAACATGGAGTCCGTGGCGCAGGCCATCGGGGTTACCAAGCCCTCCGTCTACGCCTGCTTCAGTTCGCGCGAGGACCTGCTGGACGCCCTGCTGGCGCGCGAGGAGCAGCGCCTGTTTGCCGGCGTGATGGCGGCGCTGCCGGCAGAGCTGGACCTGCACGATCCGCAGCGGCTGATGACCGAGGGTTTCCGAGCGCTGTTCCGCGTGGTCGAGCAGCACGCCGATTCCTGGCGGCTGGTACTGGCCGCCGAGAACGATCCCGCCGCCGGCGAACGCCACCGCGAGGCGAGGCGCCTGGTGGCCCAGCGCGCCACCCTGCTCGGCGAAGCCTGGCTGCGCAGCCGCGGCGCCCGCGACATCGAGCGCCGCCTGCCGGTGCTGGTGCAGCTGTTCATGTCCAGCTGTGAGGGCATGGTGCGCGCCCTGCTTGCCGGCAGCGTGCCCGGCTGGAGCATCGACGACCTGGGCGCCTATGTCGGCCGCCTGCTGCTGTCTTCCTTCGAGGAAGCCTGAGGCTTGCCTTCACATCTGTCTGCATCGCAAAGAGGAACCGAGTAATGACTTCAAGCCGCCCATCGATCCGCCCCGTGCCGAAGCGTCCGCGCGAGGACTGGGGCCTGTTCGGGCCCGACTCGCCGACCTGGAAGGTCTGGAGCAGCCCGACCGCGCTGCTCGCCTTCCAGCGCTCCATCGTCGTCGAATCCTTCGATCCCTTCCTGGCCGCGGCCGTGCATGACCAGAACGGCGTGCGCTACAACGCCACGCGCCGCTTCGACCGCACCATCCAGTACTTCCTGACCGTGGCCTGCGGCGATTCGCGCGCCGCCATCGAGGCCTCGGAAATCCTGATGCGCGTGCACGCCAAGGCCACCGGCACCGAGCCGATCAGCCAGCAGCCCTACAGCGCCAACGCACCGGAATCGCAGCTGTGGATCCACATCACCGGCTGGCAGTCGAACCTGCTGTGCTACGAGCGCTACGGCGGCGGCAAGCTCAGCGAGGCCGCAGAGAAGCAGTACTGGGCCGAGTGCGCGATCGCCGCCGAGTTGCAGACCTGCAAACCCTCCGACGTGCCGCGCTCGCGCGCCGAGGTACGCGAGTACTACGCGGCGATGCGTCCGCGGCTCTGCATCTCCGACCGCTCGCGCGCGCTGATCCGCTACTTCCTGCGCTCGCAGCGCAGCGTCGCCGGCACCGGCCTCTGGCTCGGCAGCCATGTGATGTCGACCGCAACCATCGCCACCATCCCGCGCTGGATGCGCCAGCTCGGCGACTTCGACCAGCCGGCCTGGCTCGACGCCGCCATCGTCGCCCCGGCACGCATGGCAGTGAAGCTCGCCGGGCAGCCGCTGGCGGCACGCACCACGCTGAGGATGATGGCGCCTTCGGCGCTGCCGGTGATGGAACAGGTGATCCGCGGCGAAAAACCACTGCGCGATGAGATCCTGAGCCCGGCCGAGGCGCGGCAGCGCTACGGGCGTACGGACCTCGCCGCAGCGCACGCAGCGTAGTCATCAAGCCAACGAAAAAGGCTCTTCTCCGATTCGCGAGGACTGAATCCACGCCGTCTGAACCTTGCTCCCTCTCCCCGCGGGGAGAGGGAGAGATTTCATAGCCGGGCAGCGGCACCCGCAAACCGGAGAAGAACCACAAAAAAGGGCCGGGAAATCCCGGCCCTTCTTGTCGTTGCTGCTTGCGGCTTTAGAAGTTCTCGACGTCCATTTCCATCAGCGTGGCCGCACCGGCACGCGCCTGCTTGATCAGCGAGGAGCTCTCCGGGTAGAGCTTGGCGAAGTAGAAGCGCGCGGTGGTCAGCTTGGTCTTGTAGAAGGCGTCCTGGTCCTGCTTCTTGATGGCGACGCCGGCGGCGAAGCACCAGGCGAACGAGAACACCAGGTGGCCGATGACGCGCAGGTAAGGCACGGCAGCGGCACCGACCTCGTCCGGGTTCTTCATCGCCTTCTGGCCGATCTCCATCGTCAGCTTCTGCACTTCAGCCAGCAGCGCGGCCAGCGGATCGCAGAATTCCTTCATCGCCGGATTCTCGGCGTGGAACTTGATCAGGTCCTGGATCACCTTGCCGAACTTCATCAGCTTGGCGCCACCGTCGGCCAGCACCTTGCGGCCCAGCAGGTCCAGCGCCTGGATGGTGTTGGTGCCTTCGTAGATCATGTTGATGCGCGCATCGCGCACATGCTGTTCCAGGCCCCACTCGGCGATGTAGCCGTGGCCGCCCAGCACCTGCATCGCCAGCGTGGTCGAGTCATAACCGTTGTCGGTGATGAAGCCCTTGATCACCGGGGTGAGCAGGGCAACCATGTCGGCGTTCTCCTTGCGGATCTTCTCGTCAGGGTGCTTGTGCTCCATGTCGATCGCCAGGCCTGCCCAGTAGCTGAACGCGCGCGCGGCTTCGACGTAGGCCTTCTGCGTCAGCAGCATGCGGCGCACGTCGGGGTGCACGATGATCGGATCGGCCGGCTTGTCCTTGGCCTTGGGGCCGGTCAGCGAGCGGCTCTGCACGCGATCCTTCGCGTAGGCCAGCGAGTTCTGGTAGGCCACTTCGGCCAGGCCGACGGACTGCATGCCGACGCCCAGGCGCGCGCTGTTCATCATCACGAACATGGCGTTGAGGCCCTTGTTGGCCTCGCCCACCAGCGTGCCGATGGCGCCGTCGAAATTCATCACGCAGGTGGCGTTGCCGTGGATGCCCATCTTGTGTTCGATCGAGCCGCACTTCACCGCATTGCGCTTGCCCGGCTTGCCGTCGGCGTCCGGAATGAACTTCGGCACGATGAACAGCGAGATGCCCTTGGTACCCTGCGGCGCATCCGGCAGGCGCGCCAGCACCAGGTGGATGATGTTCTGCGACATGTCGTGCTCGCCGGCCGAGATGAAGATCTTGGTGCCGGAGACCGCGTAGGTGCCGTCGCCGACGGGCTCGGCCTTGGACTTGAGGATGCCGAGGTCGGTGCCGGCGTGGGATTCGGTCAGGCACATCGTGCCAGTCCATTCGCCCGAGACCAGCTTCGGCAGGTACAGCTGCTTCTGCTCCGGCGTGCCGAAGGCATGCAGCGCGTTGTAGGCGCCATGCGACAGGCCCGGGTACATGGTCCAGGCCTGGTTGGCGGAGTTCATCATCTCCATGAAGGCGCTGTGGATGACGTGCGGCAGGCCTTGGCCGCCGAAGTCCGGATCCATGCCCAGCGCACCCCAGCCAGCCTCGACGAACTGCGCGTAGGCCTCCTTGAAGCCGGTCGGCGTCTTCACCACGCCGTCGCCCAGGTACTTGCAGCCCTCGCGGTCGCCGATCTGGTTCAGCGGGTACAGCACCTCGGCGCAGAATTTGCCGCCTTCCTCGAGGATGGTGTTGATCGTCTCGGCGTCGATGTCGGCGTGCGCCGGAAGCTTCTTCAGCGCGCTCGAGACATTGAGCATCTCGTGCAGCACGAACTGCATGTCACGCAGCGGCGGAGTGTACTGACCCATGGCGGTCTCCTGATGAGGGGAAAGGAAAGGAAAAATCAGTTGCCCATACTGTACCGTATGTATATCGGCAATCCTATTGCCTGGTCAGAATTTTCCTCCTCCAGAAAGACGAATGCCCGCTTTCGCGGGCATTCGTCAACTGGCCGGAGTGACAGCTCAGTAGCGCGGCTTCTTGTGCGGCCCCTTGTGCTCGGGACGGGCGCGATGCACCGGACGATCACCCGCGGGGTTGCCGGCGCCCGCGGACTTGATGCCCAGCGTCGGCCGCGGAGCCGGACGGGTCGGCTTCTTCGCGGTGTACGGCAGCTCAACCGGCGCGTCACCGGGACGGCTGATGCGCAGCTGCTGGCCGCAGACCCAGGTCTTCTGCAGGTCGCGGAACACGTCCTTCGGCATGCCCTGCGGCAGGTCGACGAAGCTGTGGTCCTCGCGGATGTCGATGCGGCCGATGAACTCGCTCTCCAGCCCGGCCTCGTTGGCGATCGCGCCGACGATGTTGCCCGGCTGCACGCCGTGCACATGGCCGACCTCGATGCGGTAGGTCTCGGAAGGCTCGTCGTTGTTCTTCTCGCGCTGCGGACGCTCGGGACGTTCCGGACGCTCGACGCGCTCGACGCGTTCAGCACGCTCCGGACGTTCCGGGCGCTCAGCACGCACGGGGCGCGCCGACGGTTCCGGGCGCTCGACGCGCGCGGGCCGCTCAGAACGCTCGGGCCGTTCGCTGCGCTCGAAACGTGCCGGCCGCGATTCCTGGTGCATCTCGCGACGTTCGGCATGGCGCGTCACCGCAGTCGGCGCCGGCAGGGACGCCGTCGGATTCAGCAGCAGCGGTGCATCACCCTGCACCACCCGCGCCAGCGCCGCGGCGATTTCCAGTGCCGGCACGTTCTGCTCGCGCTCCACCGCCTCGATCAGTTCGCGGAACACGTCCAGGTCGGTGGCGGACAGCGAGTCGACGATGCGCTGCTTGAAGCGCGCGATGCGCGTGTCGTTGACTGCCTGCGGGCTCGGCAGGTCCATGCGCTGAATGGTCTGGCGCGTGGCGCGCTCAATCGCCTGCAGCAGGTGACGCTCGCGCGGCGTGACGAACAGGATCGCATCGCCGCTGCGGCCGGCACGGCCGGTGCGGCCGATGCGGTGCACGTAGGACTCGGTATCGGTCGGGATGTCGTAGTTGACGACGTGGCTGACGCGCTCGACGTCGAGGCCGCGTGCGGCGACGTCGGTGGCGACGACGATGTCGACCGAGCCGTCCTTGAGCTTCTGCACGATGCGCTCGCGGTCACGCTGGGCGATGTCGCCGTTCAGCGCCATCGCGGAGAAGCCCCGTGCTGCCAGCTTGTCGGCCAGCTCGACGGTCTCGTTCTTGGTGCGCGCGAACACCAGCATGCCCTCGAAGCTCTCGACCTCGAGGATGCGGGTCAGCGCGTCAAGCTTGTGCATGCCGCTGACCATCCAGTAACGCTGGCGGATGTTGGTCGCGGTGGTGGTCTTGGCCTTGATCGTGATCTCGGCCGGGGATTTCAGGTAGGTCTGCGCGATGCGGCGGATCTGCGGCGGCATCGTCGCCGAGAACAGCGCGACCTGGCGCGTCTCCGGGGTCTGCTGCAGGATCTTCTCGACGTCCTCGATGAAGCCCATGCGCAGCATCTCGTCGGCCTCGTCCAGCACCAGATAGCGCAGGGAGTCGAGCTTGAGCGTCGCCTTGTCGATGTGGTCGATCACGCGACCCGGCGTGCCGACGATCACCTGCGCACCGCGGCGCAGGCCGGCCAGCTGCGGGCCATAGCTCTGGCCGCCGTAGATCGGCAGCACATGGAAGCCAGGGATATGCGCGGCGTACTTCTGGAACGCTTCGGCGACCTGGATTGCCAGTTCGCGCGTCGGCGCCAGCACCAGCACCTGCGGCTTCTTCAGGCTGGTGTCGATGCGCGACAGCGCCGGCAGCGCGAAGGCGGCGGTCTTGCCGGTACCGGTCTGGGCCTGGCCCAGCAGGTCACGGCCTTCGAGCAGCTGCGGGATGGTCTGCGCCTGGATCGGCGAGGGATTTTCGTAGCCCACATCGGCCAGGGCCTTGAGGACAGGCTCGGAAAGGCCGAGATCGGAAAAACGGACGGAAGATGACTCGTCGGACATGGTTACCCCTAGTGCGTCAGAAAATGGCTCTGAACGGCGACCGACCGCAGCGCAGAGTGCGCTGACGGCATGCAGGCCGGCGGCGCGGAAAAGTCTCGGCCTCAAGGGCGGATGGCTTTTCCTCTGGAAGGCGATCTATGCGCCTTCTACAAGCCGGGGTCCCAAGGGCTGCTCAACATTGACCGCAGCCAGAACAACGGCTGCGGGGCGCGCATCATACAGGAAACAATTGGCAAATGTTGCACAGCAGCAAAACCCGAGGCCAGTGGCACCGGCAGAAGCCGGAACGCTGCCCGGGGAATCGACACCCTTGGTCTGAAGCAACGATCAGGATGCGGTCTGTTCGATCCGGCTTGCTGACCCCAGTCCCTTTCGGGTCGCTTCATGCCGGGCGGCGCCCTGAATCGCTGCTTGCCGGCATTCGCGCGCGACCAACAAAAAAAACCCAGCCGAAGGCTGGGTTTCGTGTGCAGATCAACTGCTTTTCTAAATGGCTCCGCGAGTAGGACTCGAACCTACGACCCAGTGATTAACAGTCACTTGCTCTACCGACTGAGCTATCGCGGAATGACAGGGGGCGCATTGTAGTGAGGCAGGATCGCGCTTGCAATCCCGCCTCGCGTTCAACAATTCAAGCGGCGTTTACCAGCGCCTTCATGCGCTCGACGCTGCCCTTCAGCACCTTGTCGGAGGTGGCAAAAGACAGGCGCAGGTGGCCCGGCGCGCCAAAGGCGGAACCCGGCACGACCGCGACCAGCGCCTTCTCCAGCATCAGGTTCGACAGCTCCAGGTCGGTCTTGCAACCGAGCTTGGCCATCATGCCCTCGACGTTGGGGAACGCGTAGAACGTGCCGTCGCCGGCCAGGCAGTGCACGCCCGGCACCGTGTTGAGGTCGGCCACCAGCGCGTCGTGACGCGACTTGAAGGCCTTGACCATCTCGGTGACGCAGGTCTGGTCGCCGCTCAGCGCGACCTCGGCCGCCACCTGGGCGATCGAGTTCGGGTTGGAGGTCGACTGGCTCTGGATATCGGCCATCGCGGTGATCAGCTTGGCCGGGCCGCAGGCCCAGCCGATGCGCCAGCCGGTCATCGAATAGGTCTTCGACACGGCGTGGATGACCACGGTGCGGTCATACAGGTCCGGGCAGACGTTGATGATGTTGGCGTAGGGCTCGGCGGTCCACAGGATCTTCTCGTACATATCGTCCGTGGCGATGACGATCTGCGGGTGCTTGCGCAGCACCGCGCCCAGCGCGGCCAGCTCGGCGTGGCTGTAGGCCATGCCCGAGGGGTTGGACGGCGAGTTCAGCCAGATCATCTTGGTGCGCGGCGAGATCGCCCGCTCCAGCTGCTCGGGCGTGATCTTGAAGCGCGCCTCGGCGGTGGTCTCGATGAACACCGGGGTGGCGTCGGCCAGCAGCACCATGTCCGGGTAGGACACCCAGTACGGCGCCGGCACGATGACCTCGTCCGTGGCGTTCAGCAGCGCCTGGCACAGGTTGTAGCAGGACTGCTTGCCGCCGTTGGACACCAGGATCTGGTTCGGCTTGTACTCCAGCGCGTTGTCGCGCTGCATCTTGTCGATGATCGCCTTCTTCAGGCTCGGGGTGCCGCCGACCGGGGTGTACTTGGTGAAACCGCGGTTCAGCGCCTCGACCGCCGCGTCCTTGATGTGCTGCGGGGTATCGAAGTCCGGCTCACCGGCTCCGAGCGAGAGTACATCCTTGCCCTGCGCCTTCAGCTCGGCGGCCTTGGCAGTGACGGCCAGGGTCGGCGAAGGCTTGATGCGGCTGTTGCGAAGGGCGAGCGAGATTTCCACGGTGAGTCCTCTGTGGGGCTAAAAAAAAGCGCGCGGCATGATACCGGACCCCGCCGGCCCCGCCTACTGCACCCGGAGGAAGGGTTGAACCCCGGGTCCCCGCCCCAAGTTATGCTTTGCCCATGAAAGAAGCCCCCCGCGAGACCCTTGGATCGGTCAAGGAAGCCCGCCTCAGCCGCCGCGCCGACGACCGTTTCCAGATGAAGGCCGACTGGGCGCCCGCCGGCGACCAGCCGACGGCGATCGCCCAGCTGGCGGAGGGCCTGAAGGATGGCCTGACCCACCAGACCCTGCTCGGCGTCACCGGCTCCGGCAAGACCTACACCATCGCCAACGTCATCCAGCAGCTGCAGCGCCCGGCGCTGATCATGGCGCCGAACAAGACGCTGGCGGCGCAGCTCTACGGCGAGTTCCGCGACTTCTTCCCGCACAACTCGGTCGAGTACTTCGTCAGCTACTACGACTACTACCAGCCGGAAGCCTACATCCCCAGCACCGATACGTTCATCGACAAGGACTCGTCGATCAACGAGCACATCGAGCAGATGCGCCTGTCGGCGACCAAGGCGCTGATGACGCGCAAGGACTCGATCATCATCGCCTCGGTCTCGGCGATCTACGGCCTCGGCGATCCCGAGAGCTATTTCTCGATGACCCTGCACCTGATCAAGGGCGAGAAGCTGCCGCAGCGCGAGCTGATCCGCCAGCTGACCAGCATGCAGTACGTGCGCAACGAAATGGCGCTGGACCGCGGCACCTACCGCGTGCGCGGCGATGTCATCGACATCCACCCCGCCGAAGAGAGCGAGGCGGCGGTGCGCGTCGAGCTGTTCGACGACGAGATCGAGACCATCAGCCTGTTCGATCCGCTGACCGGCGAGGTCAAGGCCAAGGTGCCGCGCATCACGATCTTCCCGAAGACCCACTACGTCACGCCGCGCGAGAAGATCCTGGCGATGATGGGCGAGATTCGCGGGGAACTGCGCGAGCGCATGGACGTGCTGCGCAAGGCCAACAAGCTGATCGAGCTGCAGCGCATCGAGCAGCGCACCAACTTCGACCTGGAGATGATCCAGGAGATCGGCTACTGCAACGGCATCGAGAACTACTCGCGCTACCTCTCGGGCCGCCGGCCCGGCGAGGCACCGCCCTGCCTGTTCGACTACCTGCCACCGGACGCGATCGTCGTGGTCGACGAATCGCATGTGACCGTGCCGCAGATCGGCGCGATGTACAAGGGCGACCGCTCGCGCAAGGAAACGCTGGTCGAGTACGGCTTCCGCCTGCCCTCGGCGCTGGACAACCGGCCGCTGCGCTTCGACGAATTCGAGCGCCTGACGCCGCAGACGATCTACGTCTCCGCCACGCCCGGCCCCTACGAGTTGGAGAAATCCGGCGACGCCGTCGCCGAACAGCTGGTGCGCCCCACCGGTCTGGTCGATCCGCCCACCGAGATCCGCCCCGCCTCGACCCAGGTCGACGACCTGCTGGGCGAGATCCGCCTGCGCTGCGAGGTGCAGGAGCGCGTGCTGGTCACGGTACTGACCAAGCGCATGGCCGAGGACCTCACCGAGTACCTGCACGACCACGGTGTCCGGGTGCGCTACATGCACTCCGACGTCGACACGGTCGAGCGCGCCGAGATCATCCGCGACCTGCGCCTCGGCGTGTTCGACGTGCTGGTCGGCATCAACCTGCTGCGCGAGGGCCTGGACCTGCCGGAGGTCTCGCTGGTGGCGATCCTCGACGCCGACAAGGAAGGCTTCCTGCGCTCCGAGCGCTCGCTGATCCAGACCATCGGCCGCGCCGCGCGCAACCTCAACGGCCGCGCGATCCTCTACGCCGACCGCATGACCAACTCGATGACGCGCGCGATCGACGAAACCAATCGCCGCCGCGAGAAGCAGGTCGCGCACAACGTCGCCAACGGCATCACGCCCAAGGGCGTGCAGAAGCGCATCGCCGACGTCATGCGCTACGGCTACGAAGACCTGGTCCCCAGCCTCAAGGCCGCCGAGGCGCGGGCCAAGTACGAGGTGATCCCGCCGGAGCAGATGGCCAAGCGCATCACCAAGCTGGAAAAGGAAATGAAGCAGCACGCCCTGAACCTGGAGTTCGAACAGGCGGCGAAGCTGCGCGACGACATCCGCAAGCTGCGCGAACGGGCGCTGATCAGCCCGATATGAACGCCCCCTCCCTGCCCGAGCGCGTGATCGTGTTCGACGGCGCCTGCAACTTCTGCAACAGCTGGACCCGCTTCATCATCCGGCGCGACCCGCAGGCCCGCTTCCGCTTCGCCGCGATGCAAAGCACCGCCGGCAGCCTGCTGATGACCCGCAACGGCATCGATCCACAGAACCCCGCCACCTTCCTGTATGTCGAGAACGGTCGCGGCTATACCGACACCGACGCGATCTTTCGCGTCATCGCCCAGCTCACCGGTCCCTGGCCGTTGCTGCGAGTCCTGCGCGTGGTCCCACCCTTCATCCGTGATCCTCTGTACCGGTTCCTGGCGCGCAACCGCTACCGCTGGTTCGGCCGCCACGGGACCTGCCAGGTACCCGAGGCCTCGATCGCGGAACGGTTTATTCGCTGAACCTGTTGCCTCCGGCCCGCAAACAGGGTATCTTTCGCGCCCTTCAACGTACCCGTAGGCGCGTAGCTCAGCTGGTTAGAGCACTACCTTGACATGGTAGGGGTCGTTGGTTCGAGTCCAATCGCGCCTACCAATATGCTGTACAGGAACCCCCGACCCGTTCGGGGGTTTTCTCGTTCTGGGGTCTGGGTTTCGGTACGCCATCCATGGCGCGACCGCGGTCAATCAATCTACCCCCTGCCCGAGATTCACCAGCGGTGGCCCGGGCCGCTCCGGTCAGCTCTTGGACTTCTTCGATCCTGCCAGGCTGCTTCCGCGGAACTCCGCGAGAACCTTCTCCACATACCTTCGGGTTTCGCTGAACGGCGGAATTCCGCCGTATGCATCCACCGCCGTGGGCCCCGCGTTGTAGGCGGCGATGGCGAGGTGGGCGTCGTTGTCGAAGCGATTGAGCAGCTGGCTCAGGTAGCGCACGCCGCCGGCAATGTTCTGGTCGGCGTCGAAGCAGTCGATCACGCCCAGCTGAGCGGCCGTTTTCGGCATCAGCTGCATCAGGCCGCGCGCGCCGACACGCGACTCGGCACGCGGGTCGAAGCACGATTCGACACGTATCACCGCACGCACCAGCGCGGCCGGTACGCCATGGGCCTTCGCATGCTTGGTCACCAGGGCCTGCCACTGCGCGGCCCGCCGGTCCATGGTCTCCCTGCTGACGCCTTTGCATGACGCCGCCCAGCCGGCCAGGGCTGCACTGCTGACGATGCTGGCCTTGTCCGCCGCAGGCTGTGGCGGCGGATCGCTCAAGACCGGACGAGCCGCACCAGACCCGGGATAAACCTCGGTGTACTCGACGTTATCCGGCTTTTGGGTCGCATACACCGGACTGCCGTTTTCCTTGTACAGGTAGAACTTCAGCGGCTCCGCGGTCGCATGCAGGCTGACCATGCCCAGCGTGGCAAACGCCGCTGCGCGCAGCGACAAGCGACCGCGCGACCGGCGGCCATAGTTCAGGCATGAATTCCCCATGGGGCGGCACCTTAGCAGCGACCCCGTGCAGGAGGGAATGGCGAAACGCCATGCATGGGGGGAAAGCGCCTCAAACCCACCCGAAAAGGGGGTCCAGAAGTTTCTGCTCCCGGCAAATTCTGTTGAAAAACTCCGCAGCTGCCCGCGCGAGTAGCGGAATCTGGGAAAAGTGCTCGCGACAGTTCTTTCAATGCCTGCTCGACCTGCTTTTTCCCCTTTGAAGCGACCTACGCGGGCGATTTTTCCATTGCACGATCGGCACTGGAGTTTTTCAACAGAATTGGCACATGGCAGCCGTTGGATAAGTGAAGCGATGGGACTCACCTTCTCCGCCGGCACGGCGACAACCCGGTCCGTCGGGGAGCGAACGGCGTGATGTCGGGATTCGCAGGCTCGCCTAAGCCGCCTACTTTTGGCCCCCCATTGCCGGAAGCAGTCGGTCGCCAAGACCCGCGAATGCCTCTGATCGACCCGTTGCTGTCGATCGTTATCGCCGCCATCTGGGTTCAGAACCCGGTCAGGCACCCCGATTCTGCACGCCATGATGTGGCTACATTCCCGGCGATGCCACACCGGATATCGGTCACCCGGGCTATGGACGCCGGGAGTTGCTCCGGTCACGACAGCCCCGGAATCTCTGCAGCAGTGGCTCGTATGCCGCGTCCTCTACGGGACCGACGCTGACCCACTCGATCGCCATGGCATCCAGATTCATCTCATCAGCCCTGACGCCCCGCCCCATGCTCTGCACCAGGCGTTGCAACTGATACTCGCGACGCAAGGCTTGATCCTCCGGCGGCGTCGGCATGTCCGTCAGCATTTCCGCCCGGATGCAGAGCATCCTCAGAGTCGCCTCATTCGCCGCGAGATCTTCGGAGCGCTCACCGGCGAGCCCCTGCTTGAGGGTGTCGAGCCCGCTCCTGGGCCATCGCTGGACGGAGGCCATGCAGGTGTCGGCAGCCTCCTTCAGGGTGTCAAGCAGCGAAGTGTCCAGACCTCGTGAGGCGGCGAGCCGATAGGCGCGCACATGGTTGGCGGCCTCGAACAGATCGCTCCAGCCACGCTCGGCATCGCGCGCATGTTGGCGCGCAACCGACTTCCTGTAGCGATCCAGGCCCTGGTCAAGCCTGTTGCGAAGTTCGCGCGACTCCGCACGCGGAAACTCGCCGAGCGCCTCGAAAGCACTGCGCAATTCCGCCAACGCTCCGGCGCTCGCCAGCAGCTCAGCCCCCTCGAGCGCGGCGATCGTCTCGATCTGCTCGCACAAGGCAATGGCCTGCGTCTTGTTGTTCTCGAGCCCGGCCGTGTAGGCGGCAGACTCCTGCTCGCGCTTCTGGAACACGGCATCGCAGTGCTGGCGGAATTGCCCCCAGAGGCGCTGATCCACCTCACGCGGCACCGGGCCCACGGTCTTCCACTTCTGCTGGAGCTCCTTGGCCGCGTCGATAGCCTTGCGACCATCGTCGCTCGCGAGCAACTGTCCAGCACGCTCGATCAGCGACTCCTTCTGCTGCACGTTGCGGGCGTACTCGGCATCCAGCCGGCCCTGCAGGCTCTCGGTGAGAGCCGAGAACGCCTTCTGCTGCTGCTTGCCGGCGCGATGATCCACGGGCAGGCAGTTGCGCCACTCCTGTTTCGTCTCGCGCAGCGCCTTGATGACGGCCTGCCAGTCAGGCTGCTCCCAGTTCTGTGCCGCCTCAAATGCAGTCAACCCGGCGAGCAAGGCATCGCGACGCTGCAGATTCTCCTGATGGACGAGGGCCTGGGCCGCAAAGTACTCGCTGCACGGCTGATACGCCTTCTTTCCTGCTTCCTGGAAGCGTTGCCCATCGGCTTCGGCATTCTCGCCAGCGTCCTTGCCCAGGCTGCGCCATTCCTCCTGCAGGCTCTTGATCCTGTCGGCGAGCGCCACGGGATCGAGCGCCACGCCGATCAGCGACTCCATTTCCTCCATCAGCTCGGCGCGCTTCGGCGCCACCGAGAAAGTCTTCCAGTCGTTCAGCTCGTCGAGCTGCTTGTCGAGCTGTTGTATCTGGCTGATCAGGTTGGCCGGCAGCGGCGGAGCTCCCGCCAGTTTTTCCTCGATGGCCCGTCGCACCCCGGCCGCGCGGGAGCTGCTGCCGTCCTTCAGTGCAGCACGTGCCTTCCGGATCAACTCGTCGATCTGGCGCACGGCCTGCTGCTCAGCCTGCCGTTCTTCAGCCGACGCTCGGTTCTGCTCCTCACGCACCGCCGCTTGCTCAGCTGCAGCCGCGGCGGATGCCTGCGCCTGCTGTTCGCGCAGGCGCCGCGCCTCCGCGGCTGCGTCGGCGGCAGCCTGCTCACGTGCTGCCTGGGCCGCCACCTCGCGCAAGTGCTCGGCAACGATCTCCCGTGAGCGGTCGATCCATTGCTGGACCCTGCTGCAAAGCTCTGGATCCGCCTGCGCCGCCACTGCTTTCCACTCACCCTCGAACTGATCCAGTCTCGGACTGTAGGTGGCGTCGTACGAGCGTTGGCTGTGGCGCTCGAGGGCTGCCGAGGCCGCAACGATCTCGGCGCGCAGCTGCTCGAGCTTGCGGGTCTGCTCCAGCAGGACGTCGCGCTTGGCCGTCAGGATCTTGTAGACACTCTTGTCATTGCCACCGCGGACATCGCGGATCAGCTGCCGCAGCACGTCCGGATCTTCGATCGCGGCGGCGGCCGCCTGGCGAACCTTGGTCGATGCCCCCCCAACGACCAGCCGGGCCACCGCCTGGACGTCCCCGGCATTCATGGCCGACTGCAAGGCTTCCTCCTCGGCAGCAGCAGCCAGCGCGCGATCAGCGGCGCCCGGCTTGGGAAGAGCCTTCTCGGTCTTTTTGGACGGCACCGGTTGAGGCACTGACGCCGGAGACGGCGAAAGCGATGGCAGTTTGCGAAACAGGCGCGAGAATAACGACATTGTTGACCTGCACAGCACATGGGACGGCCGCACAGTCTACCTGCGCTGGAAGGCCCGTAGCATCTGCTTTTGCCTGCGCTTTGACGTCACCCGGATTTGAGGGCACCAGTCGCCACAGGCCGGTTGGTGCCAGTAGCCTACGTTCTCGTTCGTTAATTCGCGGGATCACCCCCCCTCTTGTAAGCTTCCTACACTTGGGTAAGCGATGGTGAAGCCGTGATTGAATTGCCAATAGAGTTCGAGTTGCCTGCGCCATGGACGGGGAAAAAGAACTTCAAAGCATCAGCCGTCGCGCCTGTCAATTTCCTTGTCGGCCCCAATGGGAGCGGAAAGTCGCGCTTCGCCAAGGAGCTTAAGAGTCGGCTCCCGACTAGGGGCAATGGTGCGAGATTGCTGAATACGGACAGACTCGAAGGGATGGAGAGCACCAAGGCTTTCCGAAATAGCTTCGGCGACCGTTTTGGAAATGGCTTCGACAAGACACACTTCGAAATTTTTAAGAATGCAGGCACCCAAGAAGGCTCGGGTCTCGACGCTTTCATACTTCTCGAGGAGCGGCTAGACCTAAGAATTCAGGTCGAAGCCACGCTGAGCAATCTCTTCAATCGAAGGATCTCACTCGAGTGGGATTCGGGACGGCTGAAGGCGATGGCTGCAATTGGAACGAGTGGCGCGTCATACCGGCTCGATCGGGACGAGTGTCATGGCATCAAGGAGCTGCTGGTCTTACTCACGCACCTTTACAACAACGAGCATCCGTACCTCATCATCGACGAGCCGGAGCTCAACCTTCATCCTCAATACCAAGCCTTCTTGATGCAGGAGGTCAGGCGTCTAGCCGGGAACCCGGCCACCGACCCGAGCAAGAAGCTCATCTTCTTGATTACACACTCGCCCTTCATTCTCGACTTCGCCACTGTCGAAGATGTGAAGGCAGTCATCTCATTCGACCTGAAGCACGAAGTCCCAAGGCAGCTATTGGACCTCAGTGCAGAGGAGTCTGGTCGTCTTGCGCGGCTGGTTCCGCGATTGAACGTGCACCACAAACAGCTCTTCTTCTCGGACAATCCTGTCTTCGTCGAGGGAATCCTCGATGCCCAGATGGTTGCGACTGTGCAGTCCGCACGCGGAGTTTCGATGGCCGCAGCAGGAAGTTGCGTCATCGACGCCGGCGGCAACGAGGAAGTCAATCAGTATCTGGATTTGTGCTCCCACCTGGGGAAGAGAGCCTTCTTTCTGTACGACTTGGACAGCTTGTTCCGGGGCAATCTCAGGGCGCGTATTAGAGGCGATGCAGGCGTCAAGGCGGCGCTTACGGCGTCAGGGTTGGGGGCTGACTTTGGAACCTACTGTGGCGCCCTCGAGAGCAAACTCACCGTAATAGCGGATCAGCTATTAGGAATCGCTATACCTCCTGCAGCGTTGTCGGAGCTGATCGCATTTCTTACTTCTTTGGGCATACGGAAGGAGTGGACTCCCGACAAGCATCCGAAGGCACGCGTAGCAATCCTCACCGCATTGAGCCGGTTCCGAGCGGATTTGGTCGCGGCAACGTCTGCGGGCGACGTCGATGATATCGAAGGGCGCTTAAGAAGGATTTGCGACGTTCTGCGCGGGCAGAATGTACTCCTCCTGCCGGGTGGGACCCTTGAGAGATACCTGCCGAGCTACACCGGAAATCCTTACAAAATTGATGACGAGGCGAAGTCGGCTGCCGTCGTCGCCGAGATCACCTGGCTCGCTGGGCAACATGAACAAGCTGCACTGAAAGCGCGCTATGGCGATCTGTATGAATCCATCGAGGCGCTGCCCTCAAAACCGCCGGTCGATATGGACAGCGTATTGATCGAGTATCTCAGCGCATTCATTCATGCCCTACAGGGTGCGGTAGTTGCTAATTCGGACTGGAAGCACGAAGAGCTCGGTAAGTATCTTGAGATCAAACAACCCGCCTCAGCGAAGGTCTTTTCCGTAGCATCTCTGGTCAGAAACGCACCCGATAAATTCCGCTGTGCCGTTGAGGTGATGCCTATGTTGGGCCAGGGGCTCCGACACGTCATTGTCACGGAGGCGACCAACGCGGGAATGCGCAACTTCTTGATCGGTACCGGCAAGCCAGCGTAGTCAACGTCACGCGCAAAGCACGGCCGATACCGCGAGGTCGCCACAATGAATCCCTCTAGCGCGGGCACGCCACTACACCAGCTTGAATGACCTCTTCGGGCCACGAGAGCAAGATGTCACCACCGTCAGCTTTGGGCTGATAGCACTCGGCAATCAAATCCAGCGTTGGGGTACACGGACGCACCCCATCCTACCGGCCGCCCTTCCGCACAGCGACAGCCGCCGCATGCTTCTGCATGCTTTGCACCGTCTCCTCGCTCTCGAAAATGGCGAGCCCGCGATTGCGTTGTTCCGCCGTTTCGTCCAGCACGCGCTGGACATAGGGCGCGATCAGTTGGGCTTTGACATGCGCGTAGCCTGCCTGCGGCCTGGCGCCCAGGCTTGCGGCACGCGTGACCGCGGCCGCCAGCAGCTGGTCTGCATCCGCGTGGCTGGCGTGAAAGCTGCCATTGCGCAGGCCTGCACGCCAATCGAACAGTTCGGCGCTCTGGATCGCGTAGGCCAGGTCCCGTTGCAGCGCCCAGCGTCCGATTTCGACGGCGATGGACGGAAAGCCGGCACCAAACTGCAGTTCGTTGATGCCGTACTGGCCCGCCCCTTCGACGACATGGCGGAAATCGCAGGCCACGGCGACGAAGAAGCCGGCGGCAATCGCGTGGCCGGTGACCGCGGCCACAGTCGGCTTGGGGCAGCGCCAGACATCGAGGAAGCACTGCTGCATTGCGTCGGAGAAAGCCTGCGTCTGGCCAGCGTCCCTGGCGGCGAACAAGGCCTCGAAGTCCAGACCCGCGCTGAAGACGGCGCCGGCGCCACGGATGACGATGGCACGGACGGCACCGTCCGCTGCTGCCGCGTTCATCGCCTGCGACAAGGCCTGCATCAGTTCGACATTGAACGCATGCATGCGGGGACGATTGAGGGTGAGCAGGCGCACGCCGCCGGCAAGGTTCTCGGTCAGCAGCACGGACATGCAGGGCTCTCGATCAGGCTTGTTTGACCAGGCTTCAGGCCGCGGACCGCTCGGCCAGCCAGTCCGCGCTCTGCGCCCACACCGCGCTTTGCGCCTTGCTGCCAAGGATCACGCCCATGTGTCCGCCGGGCGCGACGTGGAACTCCTTGTCGGTGGAAGCAACGATCTCGACGAGCTTCTGCGCGATCGGCGGCGGCACCAGGATGTCCTTCTCGCCGGCGAACACCAGCAGCGACGAGCGGATCCGATCCAGCTCCGCGAGCCGGTCGCCGAGTTCGATCCTGCCGCTGGCCAGCTTGTTGTCGACGGCAACCTTCACCAGCATGTCCTGGATCACCCCGGCCGGGTACATCAGCATGTGGTTGAGATAATCCGCCGTGGTGGAGTGCGACTCGACGAAGGCGCGGTCCGACATGCCGGCGACCAGGTCCCAGTAGGTGGTGACGCTGCCGACCGGATCGGTCAGCTTGAACGCCAGCGTGGTGAACCAGGCCGGCATCTGCATCTTCAGCGGATCCAGCATGTCCATGCGCAGGTTGCTGTACCTGCGGATCAGTTGGGCCGGTCCGTTCAGTGCCTGGGCCGCACCGGCGACGATGCCGCCGCCGCGCATGTCGATCGGGCTGGCGACGGTGACGATGTTGCGAACGTGCGGATCGTGATTGAGGCCCTGGTACAGCAGGCTCAGCAGGCCGCCCATGCACCAGCCCATCAGGGCGACATCCTGGCTGCCGGAGTGCTTGCGGATTTTCGCCAGCGCGGTGCCGAGCATCACGTCGGCATAGTCGCGCAGGCGCAGATGGGCGTGTTCCCGCGTCGGCCGGCCCCAGTCGACCAGGTAGGTCTTGAAGCCGCGCGCCGCCATGTAGCGCACCAGGCTGCGCTGCGGCATCAGGTCGAAAGTCTCGGTGGTCACGCCCAGCGGCGGCACCAGCACCAGCGGCACGGCGTGCTGCTCGCGCTGGATCGGCATGCGGCTGCCATCCACCAGTTCGATGTCGTTCTCCTCCGGCAGGCCGTAGTAGCGCACCGCCATCGGGTCACCGTCGTGCACCAGCTCGAACCAGGTGCGGCCGGACTTGACCAGCTTGTCGCGGCGGAACATCCAGTCGAAGCCGTTGCCCAGAACCTGTGCCGCACGCTGGTTCAGCGCCAGCCCCTGCCCGCGCAGCTTGCCGATCAGTTCGTTGTTGCTCATGGCAGGGCTCCGGCAGCCAGCGATTCTTCGAGGTCGTCCAGCGCCTGGCCGGTGTACACCGCCATGCGCTGCAGGCTCGGCAAGGTCTCGCGCGCACCGCAGTAGCCGATGTTCAGCGTATCGGCATAGTGCAGGCAGGTGATGCTCAGCGCCGTACCCTGGGTCAGCGGGAACATCGGGTACAGCGCCTCCAGCCGCGCGCCTTCGCAGTACAGCGGCTGTTCGGGGCCGGGCTGGTCGGCGATGACCAGGTTGCACATCGCCGGCGCCAGGCGGCCCATGCCGCTGAGCTGGCCCAGCAGATACGGTGCCGCAGTCGCCAGGGTGTACAGCGGCAGCAGCGTCTCCGGTACCGCGTCGAGGTGTTCGCGCGAAGCCTGGGTGGAGCGCTGGATCGCGGCGAGCCGCTTGTGCGGATCGGCAAACTGCGTGCCCAGGCTGACGTAGCCGATCGAGCCGTAGGGCGTCTCCGCATCCGGGTTGCCCTTGTGCAGGCCCGGCACGGCGGCGACGAAGGAGCGCTCCGGCAGCGCGTTGTACTCCTTGAAGAAGCGCCGCAGCGCGGTGCCGCAGAGATACAGCACCAGGTCATCCAGCTCTGCCCCGCAGGCGGCGGCGATGCGCTGCAGCCGTGCCCGCGGATATTGCTGGGTGGCGAAGCGCCGCTGCGCATCGATACGCACGTTCATCACCGAATGCGGCGCGCTGTACGGCGCACTCAGGTCGCCACCGGGCGTCGAGCCGCCGCGCAGCAGGCGCCACATGGCGCTGCCGAATGCCTGCGCCGAGGCGCCGGCCTCGCCGCGGCGGACGAAGCTGCGCAGGCTCTCCTGCAGCTGCGCGCCGGCCTGCCCGCGCTCGGACGGTGGCGCCGCCAGCGTCCACGGCGCCGGCGTGTTGCGGCGCTTCGGATCGGGCGACAGCCAGGCGGTCAGCATGCGCAGGAAGCCGGTGACGTCGGTCAGCGCGTGGTGCATCTTGACGTACAGCGCGAAGCGGCCGTCGTGCAGGCCCTCGATCAGATGACATTCCCAGGGCGGGCGGCTCAGGTCCAGGGGGTGGCTGTGCAGGCGCGACACCAGGATGCCCAGCTCGCGCTCGCCGCCGGGCGCCGGCAGCGCGGACTGGCGTACGTGAAAGTCCATGTCCGCCTGCGAATCTTCCTCCCAGCAGGGTGCTCGCAAGCGGCGGCGGTTGAGCGTCCGGTTCCACGGCGCGGCGGTGTCGGGCGCGGCGCGCAGGCTGTCGGCCAGGCGCACCACATGGTCGGCGCGCGCGCCCTTGGGCAGCTGGAAGATCAGCAGCGCGCCGAGGTGCATCGGCGTCGCCACCGAGTCCAGCATCAGCCAGCTGCGCTCCAACGGATTCAGGGGATGGCTCATGCGGCTTTACTCATGGGGCAGACCTCTTGGCGGGCTCCGGCATTCTGCACCTCCGCGGGAATCATCGCCGCCCCCTGGGCCATGCCGGCAGCCGCAGCGGGTCGGGCCCGGCAGTCCGGATTCCGTCCGCTCAGATGCCATCGGATGAACCGACCTGCCCGCGGCATCGATCGTTAGGCGTGATCGATTTCGGTTAGCGCACCATTTCTGGCACCTCTGCGCCAGTCCTGACCGACGCAATTCAGTCCGCAATCGCTCCTTCCTGCGATCCGGGGCCTCAGAACTTGCGCGTTCTGGGGGACAGCCGACGCCGGAAAAAGCCACCGGTCGAGATTCCGGCAGCAAGCCGGAGAGCGGATCGATGACCCGCCCTCCGGTATTCAGATGGCCACTGTCGGCGCCGTTGTCACTGCTGCCGGCTGCGCTGCGCGAACCGCGCAGATCAGCGGCACCAGCAACAGGCCGAACACCAGTATTGCCACGCCGGCCAGCATCACGAAGGTCGGCTGCAGGCCCCAGCCATCCACGGCCGCACCCACCAGCGGCGCAGTCACCATGTAGGCGGCGCGAAAGCCCAGGTGTGCGAACGAGTTCGCCGTGGCCCGGTAGCGTCCCGGCACGCGCCGGTTGAAGGCATCCCGCAACACCACCAGCCCCAGGCCGCGGGCAGCGAAGAACAGCAGGCTCGCCACCAGTCCGCCGACCAGTCCCAGCCCGGCGAGGCCCAGGTAGCCCAGCACCGGCAGCAGGCCAATGACCGCCAGCAGCGCGGTCACGCCCCAGCGGCGCTCCAGGCTCAATGCCAGGCGTCCCGACAGCGACGCCACCAGGGCCAGCGCACCCCACAGGTAACCGAAGGCCTGCAGATCGATGCCCTGCGCCTGCCAGTGCGGCTGCAGCAGCCAGACCGCATAGAACGGGCCCAGGCTCCAGATGCACAAGGCCAGCAGCGTGTGCCGCAGCACACGGCTGCTGCCCAGCAGGTGCGTGACGATCTCGCGCAGGTTGCCGGCATGGCTGCTGCGCGAGAGCCGTTCGCCCGGCGGCTCGTGCAGGCCCAGTGCGAACAGCAGCGGCAGCATGCTCACGGCGGCCTGTACCCAGGCCACGGCGTCGAGCGAATACGCCAGCAGCACCAGGCTGCAGACGATGCCGGCCAGCGCCTCGCCCGAGGTGTGCAGCACGAACATGCGTCGCACGACCTTCTCCGGATGGCTGTCGTTGCCGGCCAGCGCCTGCTCGGTGTCGTAGAGCAGCGCGAGGTCTGCACCTGACACCAGGCTCACGCCCACGGCCAGCAGCAGCTCGCACAGCGACAACTGCAGGAACCCATGCGAGAACACGAAGCCGGCATGCCCCACGGCCATGAACAGCGCGCCGAGCTGCAGCGCCCGCACGCGGCCGAAGACATCGGCGATGTAGCCCGACGGCACTTCCATCAGCAACACGAATCCGGCGAACACGGCCTGCAGCAGCAGGACCTCGCTGACGTCCAGGCCTCGCTCGCCGAGGAAGGGCACGAGCACCGGAATGATCACCAGGAACACCTGGAAGAAGCCCAGCCCGGCCACGCAGCTCACATTGCGCCGCAGGCGCCGGTGCAACAACTGCTGTTCATCATTTGCCACCATGACACCGCTCTCAAAAACAACCGCACAAAGAAAAACCCCGGAGGCTTGCGCGCTCCGGGGTTGGTTGGACTGCAGATCCGTGATCTAGAAAATCATCGGAAAACCCCCGGAGTGGCGCGCACAAACGCAATAGAACCCAGCGCCTGCGTAAGCAGGGCCGGGGTCATACCGCGATGGTGTTTGGCGCAACGGTTCACGGGGTGTACCTGATTTGAGGCGCGAATCCTGCGCCCGCTCTCCGGGGCTTGTCAACGCCGGCCGGTGCGGGGCGTCGTGCAGGACGACGCTGCATCAGCGTGCACCGTAGCCACCATCCACCGCCAGCATGTGCCCGTGCACAAAACTGGCCGATTCCGAGCAAAGCCAGACCACTGCCTTGGCAACCTCCTGCGCCGAACCAGCCCGGTTGATCGGTGCGCCAGCGATGAAGGCCCTGGGATCGGGGCTGCGCGCCAGTATCTGCAGGCCCATGCCTGCCTCGATCAGACCCGGACAGACTGCGTTGATCCGGACGTTGCGCTCGGCATAGGACATCGCCGCCGACTTGGTCAGGCCGCAGATGCCGTGCTTGGTCGCGGTGTAAGGCGTGTTGATCCCGCCACCTACGCCGAAGATGGAGGAGTTGTTGACGATGCAGCCGCCGCCCTGCTCCAGCATGGCCAGGATTTCATACTTCATGCACAGGAATGTGCCGGTCAGATTGGTGCTGAGCACGCGTGCCCAGTCATCTTCGCAAACCTCGGCCAGCGGAACGCGCTTTGCCGACACGCCTGCGTTGTTGAATGCGGCATCGATGCGGCCGAAACGCCTGCGCACATCGCCAATCATCTCGTGGACCTGCTCCCGGCAGGCAATATCGACGATATAGGCCTGCGCCTCGCCGCCAGCCTTGCGCACCTCCGTCGTGGTCTGCTCGGCGGCTTCGGCGTTGCTGTCGCAGACAGCGACGCGATAGCCCGCCCTGGCGAACTCCAGGCAGGCCGCCCGGCCGATTCCTCCGCCGCCGCCAGTGACCAGTGCCGCGAGCGCTGACATGCTGATTCTTCTCCCTGCTTGAACTGCCACAGCTGATTCCAGAGGCGCGAGTGGTGCGCCGGCCAGCCTGAAGCGGTGCGGTCAGCCGATGCGATCGAAACGCAGGTTTCGGACGCGATCCATGCTGATCCAGAACCCGGTGACCTTGCCGTCCTTGCGATCGACCACGAGCGAGGCGAAGGTCGGCAGCGGCTGTGCCGGGATACTGTGGAAAGTGCCGCAACCGAGAACGTCGGCGGACAGCGGCTCCAGCTCCCAGCGCGCCATGCCCACCTCCGGCAGGAAGTCGACGAACAGCTTGCCCTCCCTGAGCACGATCTCCAGCTCCGCCCCGAACCCGGCAAGGCGGTAACGCCCGGCCAGTGCGGGCGCCAGCTCCTCCACCGTCGGCGGTGTGTCCGGGAGGCGCTCGAAGCACTCCCGTTCGCCGGCGATATGCACCTCCAGCATGGCGGGCGGTGTGCTGCTGTCCGGCAGTGTGCGGATCTCGATCCGGCTCATGGGCCCGTCAGGCAGGGCCAGGCCGTCACCCGCCTTCTGCAGGAGGCCCGCTGGTGCGTTGTAGATGGACAGCAGTAACTCCGGGGCTCCGGTCGGAGTCTGCCGGGTCGTGATCGACAGCGGCGTGCGGGACTGCCGGCTGTACCAGCGACCCAGGACCGACGGGAAGTCCGCAGCCGGGGCCGGCTTTGCCGGAGGCGTCAGGCCTTCGCCTTCGAGCACGGCATCGACCACCTTGAAGGCAAGCGCTGGCGCGGACGCGTCCATGCGGTTGGCCATGATCACGATGTCCAGCTCATGTTCCGGCACCGTCAGCATCTGGCATTGCGAGCCGAACGTGGCGCCGGCATGGTGAATCGCCTCGATGCCGCGATAGCTGTCGCGCGCGATGCCCAGGCAATAGCCGGCCTGCAGGCCGCTGCGATAGGTCTGGCACTCGAGCATCCGCGTCCAGGTTGCGTCGCTGCCCAGCTTCTTATGCGGCCCGCGCAGGTGCGCGACCCAGGCCAGCATGTCGTCGATCGTGGAAATCATGCCGCCCGAACCCAGCACTTCGTCGGTCGGATAGATGCCGCGGCGCCAACGGCCGTCGGGCAGGGGCATGTGCAGCGTCGCCATGTTCGGCACGATGTCCATGTCGCTGCGCAGCAGTGCGGTGTCGTTCATGCCCAGGGGTGCGAAAACACGCCGGGCCATGAACTCCTCCCAGCTCAGACCCGAGACGCGCTCCGTGACCAGGGTCAGCAGGAGATAGCCTGCGTTGCTGTAGGCCATGCGCGTACCCGGCGCGAAGTTGAGATCGGTGAAGCGCGCCAGGAGCTGCAGCCCTCCCCCTGCCGGCATGTGGCCATAGTTGCCGCGGTTCAGGAAAAAGGCCGCGAACATCGGATCGCGCAGGCCACCGGTGTGATGCATGAGTTGCAGCAGGGTGGGCTCGCCGGAGATGTTGGTCAGCTCCGGCAGGTAACTTCGCACCGGCTGGCTGATGTCGAGCTTGCCCTCTTCAGCCAGCAGCATGATGCCGAAACTGCAGAAGTGCTTGGTGGTGGAGCCGATGCGCATGCGAGTGGCCGGCGTATTGGCCGTGGCATGCTCGATGCTCGACAGCCCGAAGCCGCGGCGATAGATCACCTTGCCCCGATGCGACAGGCCCACGACGAGGCCCGGTGCGTCACCGCGGTTCCACGGCTTGAACAGCTCATCAAGCTTCTGGATCGTGGTGAGTGCAGCTGCAGTGGTGGTCATCGGCGAACGGTTCTCTTGGCGGCGCGCATGGCTGTCAGTGCGATCGAGTGTGCGTTGCCGCCGGATTTGCGGGCATCCATGAAAACACCGGATTCAGCCGGAGGCGGCTCGACGGGATGCGCCCCGCCCCATCCGTGGAACGACCGGCAGCTACCCGCCAGCACCTGATGCGGGAGAGTCAAACCCGGTGATTTTGCTGATAGGCGGTGCTGGACCTTGTTGGTCTACTACGTTCACGAATCCCACGGGCTCATTCCATGAACGTCTCCTCCGTCACCCATTCCAACAACACCACCGTGGTGACGCTGCGCAGTCCCTACCTGCTGTTCCTCGGCGAGGCCGACATCGACCAGCGCGCCAAGACCGCCTTCGGCTTGCGCGACTGGGCGCCCGGACGCTGCCTCGGCCAACTGCGGCTGCCGGCCTGCAATGTCACGCTCGGCCTGCCCGACATGACGCCGGCGGAAGCCGCGGCCAAGGGCGGCGGCTCGCTGGTCGTCGGAGTTGCCCCCAAGGGCGGGCGCATCGCCGAAAACTGGATTCCGGTGCTGCGCGCAGCGGTTGATGCCGGCCTCGACGTCGTCAGCGGCATGCACGATTCGCTGTCCGACGTTCCCGGCCTTGCAGCGCTCGCGCAAGCCAGGGGCGTGCGCCTGGTCGACGTGCGCAACCCGCCCCCCGGCCTGCCCACCGGCACCGGCCGCAAGCGCAGCGGCAAGCGTCTGCTCACGGTCGGCACCGACTGTGCGCTTGGCAAGAAGTACACCGCGCTGGCCATCGCAAACGCGATGCGCGAGCGCGGCTTCAGCGCGGATTTCCGCGCCACCGGCCAGACCGGCATCATGATTTCCGGCTCCGGGCTGCCGATGGATGCGGTGGTTGCCGACTTCAGCGCGGGTGCTGCCGAGGTGCTCTCGCCGGACGCCGCAGCTGACCACTGGGACATCGTCGAAGGCCAGGGCTCGCTGTTCCATCCCGCCTACGGCGGCGTCACGCTGGGCCTGCTGCACGGCTCGCAGCCGGATGCCATCGTGCTTTGCCACGACCCCGCGATCACGCGTATCAAGTCCTTGCCGGACTTCCCCACGCCGAGCCTCGAGGTCGCGGCGCAGGCCTACCTGCAGGCCGGCGCGCTCACCAATCCCGGCATCCGGCTGGTAGGCGTGAGCCTGATCACCCAGAAAATGGACGAAGCCACCCGCCGGCGCACGCTCGCCGATGCCGAGCAACGCCTCGGCGTGCCGGCCTTCGATCCGCTCAGGACGCCGCTGCAGCCCCTGATCGATCGCATGCTCGCGGCATGAAGGAGAAGCTCAAGATACGGCGGCGCAGCTGGCGGCTGAAGGAGCCCTTCGTCATCGCGCGCGGAACGCGCACGGTGGCAACCAGCGTCGCTGTCGAACTGCAGGCCGGCGGCCATGTCGGGCGTGGCGAGGCAGCGGGTGTTGCCTATCGCGGCGAGACGCCGGAATCGATGACGGCGCAGATCGAACAGGTTCGCCGGGCCGTGGAGTCCGGGGTCACGCAACGCGAGTTGCTGCAGCTGCTTCCCCCCGGCGGTGCACGCAATGCGGTCGATGCCGCGCTCTGGGACCTGCAGGCGAAGCAGACCGGCGTGCGCGCCTGGACGCGCGCGGGCTTGCCGCACGGCGGCCCGGTACAGAGCGCGGTCACCATCGGCATCCGCAGTCCTGAGGCATTCGACACGGCGGCGCGCAGCCTGGCCGATCATCCCTGGCTCAAGATCAAGGTCGATCGCAACGATCCGGTCGCCGCCGTCGCCGCCGTGCGGCGCGGGGCGCCGCATGCTCGCCTGATCGTCGACGCCAACCAGTCCTGGAAGCTCGAGGATCTCGCGAGATTTGCTCCGGCCTTGCTGAAGTACAAGGTGGACCTGCTGGAGCAGCCGCTTGCAGCTGATGGTGATGAGGAGCTGTCAAAGGGCTGCAGCCCGATTCCGCTCTGCGCCGACGAGTCGATCAACACCATCGAGGACCTGCCGCGTCTGGTCGGGCGCTACGACTACATCAACATCAAGCTCGACAAGGCCGGCGGCCTCACCGCCGCGCTGGAACTCGCGGATGCCGCGCAGCGCTCGGGCTTGCGTCTGATGAGCGGCTGCATGATCGGGGCCTCGCTGGCGATGGCGCCGGCGATGTTGCTCGGACAACTCTGCGAGATCAATGATCTCGATGGCGCCTTCCTGCTCGCCGAGGACTGGCCGGACGGCATCGTCTACGAGCGCGGCAACATGCTGCCGCCATGGCCGGCGTTCTGGGGCTGATCCGGATGTTCGTCAAAGCGGCCCGGCCACCGGGATCTGACTCAAGTAATCTGCGCCTTTACGGCTATCCGCCACGGCGCGGTTCAGGTGATATCACCGACTCAATTCATCCGGGCATCCATGAATAATCAGGTGACCGAACTGCAACGCGCAGTCCATATCCCCGAGGGGCTGTTCATGATCAAACTCTGCTCTCGATGCCTCTGGGTCCTGCTCTGGTTGACGTCGCTGGAGCTCCGGGCCCAGTCCGAGCAGCCACCGCCGGTTGCTGAGGCTGCGCCAGTCGCCGAACCTGCCGGCACGACAGCTGAGGATGAAGACACGCTGCAGTCGCTGCTGGACGACTTCGACAGCACGCCGCAGGAGGAGGGCGCAGCGCCGGAACCCGCGGATGCTGCCGGCGATACGCCTGCCGAGGCGCCGGTGCAGCAGGACGTTGCCGCTCCGGCCGCTGCCGAAGAACTTCCCGTCATCCGGCTGCAGGAGAAGCAGGCAGCTGCCCCCGTCCTCAAGGAAGCCGCACCCAGATCGCCCCAGCTCGAGGAAATCGTGGTGACCGCCACCAAGCGTTCCCAGGTCGCGCGCGACATTCCCAGCAGCATGTCGGTGCAGAGCGGCGAAAAGCTGGAGCAGCTCGGCATCCGCAAGGTCAAGGACATCTTCACGCTGATCCCCGGCGTCAACCTGCAGGACGAGATCGCCGGCCAGCAGCGCAAGATCTCGGTGCGCGGCGTGGGGCCGGACACCGGCACCAACCAGACGGTCGGCACGGTGCTGGGCGATGTGCCGATCTCCGATCCCTATGGCGCCACCACCATCGTCGATCCCAACCCCTGGGACATGCGCACGGTCGAGGTACTCAAGGGACCGCAGGGCTCGCTGTTCGGCGCCACCTCGCTGGCGGGACTGATCCGCTACGTCCCCAACGCGCCCGAGCTGGAGGTCTGGAAGGGCAAGGCCTTCTACGACTACACCACGGTGGATCGCGGCGGCTCGGCGCCTGCCTTCGGCGGCGCGCTCAATGTGCCGGTGGGCGACAGCGTCGCCTTGCGGCTCGCCGGCATCTACCAGAACTCGCCGGGGGTGATCGACAGCGACAACCCCTCGCGCCGGGAAGAGGATGTCGACTCGGCCCACAGCTGGAGCGGTCGCGCGATGGCGCTATGGCAGCCAAGCGAAGAGCTCAGCATCAACGCCATGTATTTGAAGGATCGTCGTGTTTCGGACGACATCAACATCGTCACCTTCCCGGAGCCCAGCTATTCGCGCGAGGACGCGCCGCAGGCCTCGCCCTCGGCCAACGGCTTCACCCTGGCCACGCTGGACATCCGCTACGCCTTCGACTGGGCCACGCTGGCCTCGATCAGCGGCTATCAGGAGAAGAACAGCTACAACGACATCGATACCAGCTATCTGGCGCAACCGATTGCGCAGGCCGGGGTGAGCTTCCTGCATGCCCAGCGCCAGGTGGATACGCATGGCCTGATGCAGGAGCTGCGGCTGACCTCGCCGGACGACGGCGACCTGACCTGGCTCGGCGGCGTCTACTTCAGCAGCTTCAGCCAGGCCATCGTGTCGGACCTGTACCTGGAGGGCACCAGCATCCTGGGGCCGCTCGCAGCGCTGCTGCCTCCGCCGCTGAGCGGGCTCATCTCGGAGAACGGCGTCTCCCTTGCCCGCGCCGGCTACGATCCGCTGGAGGCCAATGAGCTGGCGATCTATGGCGAGGCGAACTATGACTTCAGCGACAGCTTGCGCCTGACGCTGGGCAGCCGCCTGTACAAGACGACCGTGGAAGGCACCTTCAAGTCCAGCGGCGCTTCCAGTGGCAACAACGGCAAGAACACGGGCACGACCGAAAAGGGCTGGAGCCCCAAGATCGCGATCACCTGGCGCCCCTGGGACGACATCATGTTCTACGGCAACATCTCGCGCGGCTTCCAGTTCGGCGGCTTCAACCTGCCGACCATTTCGACCGGACAGACCCCGCTGACCTTCGAGTCCAGCAGCCTGTGGAACTATGAAATCGGCGCGCGCACCGACTGGTTCGATCGCACGCTGCGTCTCGACATCACCGCCTTCTTCCTGGACTGGACCAATCCGCAGGTCAGGCAGGTGGGCCCGGGCGGCCTGAGCGCCTACGTCGACAACGTCGGCGCCACGCACAACATCGGCGTGGAGGGAACCCTCAGCTGGGCCACGCCGATCGAAGGCCTGATCATCGAACAGACCGGCTCCTACATCGAGGCGCGCACCAGCGAGCCGTTCCAGGATGTCTCAGGCGAGGAAATCCCCGAAGGCACCCTGATGCCCAGCGCGCCGCGGGTGCAGGCGGTGACCACGCTCAGCTACAGCCGCCCCTTCGGCCCTTGGCTGACCCAGGCCTCGCTGATCAATTCCTTCCAGGACACGGCGTTCACCAGCATCGACCACAGCACCGAGGTCGGCGGCTACAACCTGCTCGGCTTCACCTTCAACCTCACACGCAACGACCTGAGCTGGACTCCGTCGATCACCCTGTCGGTCAACAACATCATGAACGAGCAAAAGCTGGCAGCCGGATTCGGCCCCGCGGGCGGCGACGTGGGCCCGCTGGGCCGCATCGTCGCCGATTCCTCCTACGTCTATACCCAGCCTCGCTCCATCATCCTGCGCGGCGCCATCGAGTTCTGAGCATGGACAACACCCACGAAGCGCCGATGATCGAAGATCGTCACCTCACGGTGGACAAGCACCTGCTGCACATCCACAGCGGCGGCGTGACCAGCAAGCTTCCGACCATCGTCCTGGAAGCGGGATGCGGCTGCACCCTGCAAACCTGGCATACGATCGAACAGGCGCTGGGTGCGCAGACGCGCGTTCTCGCTTACGAGCGCGCCGGTGTCGGCAGCAGCGACTGCAAGGTCGACAGCACGAGCGCCGCAGCTGTCGCGCAGCGCCTGGCGTCGCTGCTGCAGGCCACGCAGACCCCCACGCCGGTGATCCTGGTCGGCCATTCCCTCGGCGGACTGTATTCCCGCTACTTCGCCGCGACCCGGCCGGAGCAGGTTGCCGGCCTGGTACTGCTCGACGCCTCGCCGGAAGACCTGCCCACCCCCCGCAGCTACTCCTGGAAACCCCGGATCCTGATGTGGCTGCTGCACGGCCTCGCGAGACTGCGCGTGATCCAGCCACTGGCCGCTCTCCTGAGCAAGCCGGGCACCGATCTCGCAGCACTGAAGCACCATCTGAACACCATAGGCCGGTTCCGGCATGTGAAGACTGCCTTGATGGAGATCGGTGCGAAGGCGGACATCCAGGCTGAAGTCGCCAGGCTCTCACTGGCAGCACAGTTGCCGGTCCTCGCCGTGAGCGCCGGAGCCATGCCACCCGGCGCGCCCCAGGAGCAACACGACGCGGTTCAACGCAGCCATGACAAGCTGGCCGCTGCCGGGGCGCCGCCCTACAGCCGCCACTTCCGCGTCGAAGGCGCCACCCACATGTCGCTGCTGACGGATCCGCAGTACGCCGCGGTGGTGGCGAAGCAGGTGCTGGATTTCGCAAGGCAGATCCAGCAAAAGACTGGCGCCTGAGGCGCAAGTCGACCGGGATCGTTACGGGACTTTCGGCTTCGGGCCCGAGGCCGTGATCAGCTCAGCGCCCGGACCAGTTCGGTTCGGGAGCTGATGTCGAGCTTGCGGTAGATCGAGTTCAGCTGGAACTCGATGGTGCGGCGCGAGCGTGACAAATGCTCGGCGATCATGTGGTTGCGCAGTCCCTTGGCGACCAGCAATGCCACGCGCCGCTCGGTCGGCGTCAGACGCTGGAGCGCAAGCAGGGCTGCCTGGGAGGCCTCAGGCGATGCCTCACCGCCCACCGGCTCGTCGAGGAAGGTCACCACGTAGCTCGGACTCATCTGCAGCCCCGAGAACTGCCAGTTGCGGTCGATCTTCACCGAAAGCCTTGGGAGCGAAGGATGCGGACACCGTACCGAAGCAGGCTGACCTTCATTGGCGACAGGCTTGCCGGCGGACGCGCGCTCAGCGCACTCGAACATCTCGCCCACCGCCTCGGGCAGGCGGAAGCAGGCATCCGAACCCACCGAGCTGCGCAGGCCGCGATTCCATCGCCCGCACTGCTTCTCCGCCTCGTTGTTCGCAAACAGCGATTCGCCGGCCGCATTCACGAACATCACGGTCAACGGCACCTGCCGCAGGAAGTGCTCGTAGCTCAAACGCCGGCTGCGCTCGCCTTCCACCGCACGCAGGCGGCGCAGCGCAGCCTCGATCATGGGATGCAACTGCTCAAGGAACGCATGTTCCTCGGCGGTGACATGCGACTGATCCGGGGGACGGCGAATGCTGAGCACCGCCTCGGGAAGCGAATCGTGCCAGAACGCCAGGTGGATGAACTCGTTCCATTCCGGATCGGGTTCCTGGTCAAGACGCCGGCGGTGCGCATCCGGATCTTCGGACACGATCTGGGAATAGGTGTACAGCTTGATCTGCGGATGTCGCGCCAGATACGGGCCCGAAATAGTCAGGCTGGTGGCCGGGACGTAGTCTGGATTTCGCGGCAGCACCACATGGTGGCGTGCATCCGTCGGTTCGTAGTTGACGATGTTGAACATCAGGCTGCACGAGCGGTGCGGCAGCTTGCTTTCAATCAGCTTCAGGCAAGCCTTCCAGGTGCTCTCGAGATCGAGCGAACTCTGCAAGTCCACCACCAGGGCCCGGCAGGGGTCGGCAGGGGCTCCACGCTGTGGAATCAAGGCGCTCATTTGATCTCAGGATAGCAATCCCCCGACCCTCGGGCCATCAGGTGAAAACACCTGTTTTCCACTCCCTCAACTCAGCTGGACAGCGCCACCCGCAGCGATCGGCCCTGCCCCGCATCAGGGCCCTTCAGCCCGGCGCCAGGCGCTCAGCCAGCGCGTCGATCAGGCGCACGCCGTAGCCCGTCGACCCCTTCGGGATGCCGATGATCGGCCGGCTCACCATGGCCACGCCGGCCATGTCCAGATGCGCCCAGGGCGTGCCGACCGCGAACCGCTCCAGGAACTTGGCGCCGGCGATCGCGGAGCCCGTGCCCGCGCCCCGCAGGCCGGGGTGCCCGGTATTGCGAACATCCGCGATGTCGGACTCGACGATGTAGTCGTGTCGCTTGGTCAGCGGCATGCGCCACAGCCCCTCCCCGCTGGCCGCGCTGGCGGCCTGCAGGTCGGCAGCCAGGGACTCGTCCGCCGTGAACAGGCCGGCATACTCCTCGATCAGGGCCGTGAGGATCGCGCCGGTGAGCGTGGCGAGGTCGACCAGCTTCTGCGGCCGGTACTCGCGGATCAGGTAGCTGATGGCATCGGCAAGGACCACGCGACCCTCGGCATCGGTGTTGTCGACCTCGATGGTGAGGCCGGACAGCGAGGTGATGACATCGCCGGGGCGATAGCCCTTGCCGTCGATGACGTTCTCGCACAGCGGAATCACGGCCACGACATTGAGCGGCGCCTTGCGCTGCGCCAGCACGCGCATCGCGCCGACCACCGCGGCGGCACCGGCCATGTCGAGCTTCATGTTGGCAATGTGCGCCGTGCTCTTCAGGTTGAGGCCACCGCCATCGAAGGTCAGGCCCTTGCCGACCAGGCCCAGGTCGACATCCTTCGCGCGCCGGCCGTTCCACTGGCAGACCAGCATGCAGGGCGGATGCTCGCTGCTGCGGCCGACGGCCAGCAGGCCGTTGGCGCCAAGCTTCTCCAGCGCCTTCTGGTCGAGCACCCGCAAGCTCACGCCGGATGTCACCAGCTCCTTGGCGGCATCGGCAAAGGCCTGCGGCGTCATCAGGTTGGGCGGAGCATCGACCAGCGCGCGGGCCCAGTTCACCGCATCGCCGAGCTGGCGCGCTCGCTCCGTGCCTTTCCAATGCTGCACGGGAAGCTGCAGTGCCTTGACCTCGAAGTGTCCCTTGGGCGGCTGCGAGCGGAAGGCCGTGCAGCGATAGGAAGCCAGCGTCGCGCCCAGCGCGATCTGGTTGCTGGCGGTCTGCACATCGATGCCCTGCGGCAGTGGTGCGGCGGCCAGGGCTGCGCTGTCGATGCGCAGCGCGCGCAGCGCATCGATGGCAGCGGCACCGGCGGATTCCCAGAAACGGGCTTCCTGATCGTGATCCGTGGGCTTGCCACAGCCCACCACGACGATGCGTCGCGTGCCTTCCGTGATGTCGGCCCGATCGCCGACGACACCGCGGAAGCTAGCCGGAAGCTTCGGCAGCTTCAGGTCGGCATGCAGCGGCGCGAGATCACCGCTGACCAGCAGCACTTCAACCGCGGCGGCCTTCTTGGCGCGCGGTGCCAGCGGACCGGCCTTGGCATCGCTCAGGATTTTCGACATGACGGATTCTCTCGGGATGGATGATGGCGTTCCTGCCAGCAGCATGACCCCGGCCCGATCGGCCGTCATCGGTAGTTTTACGGGCTCGCGTGCAAACGCGCGGGAGACAGTGCCACCGCCTCCAGCCCGTAGTCGGCCAGGTCGGACGGAACCGGCCGGCCCAGCAACCGGGCGGCGGCGAAGCGCGACAGCGCCGGTGCCGTCTGGATGCCGTAGCCACCCTGCCCGGCCAGCCAGAAGAACCCAGGCGCGTCCGGCGCATGACCCGCGACCGGCGTGCGGTCGGCGACGAAGCTGCGCAGGCCGGCCCAGCGACTGTGCATGCGGCGGATGTCGAGCGTGGTGGCACGCTCGATATGGTCCACGGCGATCGCCAGGTCCATCTCCTCGGGCTGCGCGTCGCAGGGCTCGCTGGGCGTCTCGTCACCCGGCGAGAGCATCAGGCGCCCGGCATCGGGCTTGAAGTAGAACTGCTCGTCGATGTCGATCGTCAGCGGCCAGTGCTCCAGGCCCGCATAGCCCGGCACGTCGACCAGCGCGGCGGTGCGGCGCAGCGGCTGCAGCCCGATGCCGGCGACACCGGCGAGATCACCGACGCGATCGGCCCAGGCACCTGCGGCGTTGACCAGCAGCGGCGCCTCGAACACGCCGGCCGCGCTGTGCACACGCCAGCCCGCGCCATTGCGCTCGATGCGCTCGACCCGCGCCTGGCACTGCAGGCGGCCGCCATTGCGGCGCAGCTGCGCCAGGTATCCCTGGTGCAGCGCATGCACCTCGATATCGCAGGCACCATGATCCAGCAGCGCGGCCGCTACATACTCGCGCCGCAGCAGCGGCACGCGCGCGCAGGTCTCATCCGGCGTCAGGCGCCGGCTGGTCGCATGCAGGTCCGGTTCGTCGGCAAGGGCCTCGAGGTTGTCGCGCTGGTCCTCGCGCGCGACGAACAGGAAGCCGCGCGGCCGCAGCAGCGGCGTATCGCAGAAACCCGGCGGCGGCTGGTCGAAGAAGGGACGGCTGGCACGCGACAGGATGCGCACCACCGGGCCGCCATAGGTCTCCGCGAACACCGCGGCGGAGCGGCCGGTGGTGTGATAACCGGGCTGCGACTCCTGCTCCAGCAGGAGCACGCGCAGGCCGGCGCCGAGCTCGGCGGCGATGCCGGCGCCGGCGATGCCGGCACCGATGACGATGACGTCGAATGAGGGTGTCTGGTCTGACATGCACGGATGCTAGGGCAGCCCCGGACCAGGCCACATCGGTGGTTTTACCAGTTCGCTGCGGCTCGTACACAACGGATAGTGTTTCTCCGGTGAGCCCGTACTATTACCTATGGACCTCCCGCGAGGCGCGGCGCAAGACTGTGGACAGCCCCGGACATCTGGAAGACCCTGCTTGAACCCCTTGCCCGCCACTGCGACACCGTTGATCTCGCGTGGCCTGCTGTTCGTCTTCGCGCTGCCCGGCATCCTGCAAGGCTTCATGCACGCACCCGCGCAGTCGATCCTGCAGGGCATCTACGCGAAGGAATCGGGACTGGCGCTGGTCGCCCTGGGCGGAGCGGTGCTGCTGGTGCGCGTCTGCGACATCGCCACCGATCTCCTGATCGGCTACTTCTCCGATCGCGGCGCCGAGCGCGGCATCAGCCGCAAGTGGTGGATGTCGGCAGGCACCGCCGTCACCGTCGTCGCGCTGTGGTTCCTGTTCCGCCCCCCGCCGCAGGTCAGCATCGCCTACTACGGCGGCTGGTTCCTGATGGCGAACATTGGCTGGTCGCTCTGCGAGATTCCCTACCGCTCCTGGAGCCTGGAGTTCTCGCCGGAGGCGAAGCAGCGCACGCGCATCACCACCTGGATCGCCATGGCGACCATGGTGGGTTCGGTGCTGTTCTATGTCGTGGGACCGGCGGGCAAGGGCCTGGGACTGCTGAAGACCGGCGAACTCAACATGGAAACGCTGGGGCTCACTGCAATACTCGTGGTCCTGCTGCTGCCGCTGCTGAACGCCTACACACTGTGGAAAGTGCCGGATGGCCAGTCCCGTGCCGCATCCGGCCATCGGCCGCCGCCCGAGAGCGCCCGCCTGCTGCTCGCATCGGTGCTGGGCAATGTGCCGCTGATGCGCCTGATCCTGGTGTTCTCGGTCTGCAATCTCATGACCGGGCTCTCGGGGAGCGTAAGCCTGCTGTACATGACCAACTACCTGGGCCTTGGCGCCGAGGCAAACCTCGTGCTGGCCCTCGCGCTGCCCATCAGCATGCTGGGGCTGCCACTGTGGGGCTGGCTGGCTCAGCGCTATCCCCTGCAGCGGGTCTGGGCAATCGGCCTCGGCATGGCCGGCCTGTCCTACACGGGCATGGGCCTGCTGCCACCCAACCCGGGCACCCTGCTCTATGGCCTGGTCGCAACTTTCACCGTCTTCTTCGCGCTGTCCACGCTGATCGCCGCGCCGGTGATCCTCGGCGACATCATTGACTACGGCAAGGAGAAATACGGCGTCGACCGCGCCGGACTCTACGTGTCTTTCCAGACGCAGGTCATCAAGGCCGTCAACGCACTCGCGGCCGGCGGCGGCCTGATCTTCCTCGGCTGGATGGGATTCGATGCCAGCAAGGCCGGGGCCGAGCTCACTGCGCAAGCGGTGTTCTCGCTCAAGCTGACCGCGGCCTGGGCTCCTGCGCTGGGAATGATCAGCGCCGGCCTGCTGCTGTGGTTCCTGCCGATCAGTGCCGAATCGCGCCGCCTCGCGGCCGCCCCGAAATCCTCCGGAATGGATGTCACGTGAAAATCTTCAGCGCCTTTCTCGCTACCGAAACCAACACTTCGGGCGTGGTGCCCACCGGCAGCGTCGACTTTGAGAACTGCGGGTTCTTCCGCGGCGATGCCAGCCTCCGCCATCCCACCGGCTTCGGCGCCTCGCATGTGCTGCTCAAGCGCCTGGCCGCCGAAGACGGACACACGATCGTCGAGAGCCTGACTGCCCATGCCCAGCCTTCCGGCATCACGCAGCGGTCTGTCTACGAGCAGTATCGCGACTGGATACTTGAAGACCTGAAAGCGGCGATGCCGGTGCAGGGCGTGATCCTGATCATGCACGGTGCCATGGTTGCCGAGGGCTACGACGATTGCGAAGGCGACACGATCGGCAAGGTTCGCGAGCTGGTCGGCCCCGGTGTGCCCATCGGCGTGGAACTCGACCTGCACTGCCATTTCAGCGAGCAGATGCACAGCCAGGCCGATGTGATCATCGCCTACAAGGAATACCCGCATACCGACACGATGGAGCGGCTGGAAGAACTCTATCGCCTGGTCGTGCGGCAGGCCGGGGGCCGGATCAGGCCGGTGACGGCCGTGCACGACCTGCGCATGATGGGCATCTGGCACACCACGAAGGAACCCATGATCTCCTTCGTGCAGCGCATGAAGTCCCATGAAGGTCGCAATGGCATCCTGTCGGTGTCGCTGGGCCATGGCTTTCCCTGGGGCGATACCCCGGACACCGGCGCGAAGCTCTGGGTGGTCGCCGACGGCGATCTGGCCGGCGCGCAGGCGCTGGCCGACCAGCTGGGGCGCGAACTCTGGGCGCTGCGGCAGCAGATCTGGCAGCCGCCCCTGACCATCAAGGAAACGATCGAGGCAGTCCGGCGCACGGCGGCAGGCCCCGTCGTGCTGGCCGATGTCGCGGACAACCCGGGTGGTGGCGCCATGAGCGACAGCACCTTCATCCTGCGCGCCCTGCTGGATGCCGGCATCCACGATGCCGCACTCGGCATCTACTGGGACCAGGGAGCCGTCAGCCTGTGCCAGAGCGCCGGCGTCGGCGCGCGACTCAATCTGCGCATCGGCGGCAAATGCGGCCCGCTCTCCGGAGACCCGGTCGACCTGCCGGTCACGGTCAAGGCCATCGTGCCCGATCACTTCAACCACGGACTCGGCTTCCGCTGGCCCTTCGGCACCGGGGTCTGGGTGCAGACCGACCAGGGCATGGATATCGCCCTGTGCAGTTCGCGCGGCCAGGTCCTGTCCCGCGAGGCCTTCGAGAATCTCGGCATCCCGCTCGCGGGCAGGAGGGTCATCGTGGTCAAGTCCACGCAGCATTTCCACGCCGCGTTCGCGCCGATCGCGAAGCAGGTTCTCTACGTCGGCGCCCCCGGCGCGCTCACGCAGAACTTCGCCGAGATGAGCTTCAGCAAGCGCGACAACAACTTCTGGCCGCGCGTTGCCGATCCCTACGGCGGTTGAGACAAGGGCCTGTTAACGCTATGAACGCCGCCGCGACGGAGACCGTTTTGGTGCAGGGCTATGTCCCGGCACGCGCCGTGTACTCGAAGTACATCAGCGGGGCGGGACGACGCCGTGCGCCAAAACGGTCCCGCCCTCCGGGTGCCACCATATTTTCCGCCATGCTGTGTTACTCGTCGGTTACTTGGAACCACCAAGCTCCCTCCTCGCGTCGTGCCTGGCGGAAAATCTGGTGGCATCGCAGCGACGTTCATAGCGTTAACAGGCCCTAATGCTGCCCCTGGACTTCGACAGCATCCTGGCCGCGCGGCGGCGCCTGCAGGGGCAGATCAGCCACACGCCGCTGACGCGATCGCGCGTGCTGTCGGACATGACCCAGGCCAATGTCTGGCTGAAGTTCGAGAACTTCCAGTTCACCGCCAGCTTCAAGGAGCGCGGCGCCCTCAACAAGCTGCTCTCCCTGGACGCAGAACAACGCCAGGCCGGCGTGGTGGCGATGTCGGCCGGCAACCACGCGCAAGGTGTCGCCTACCATGCAACGCGGCTCGGCATCCGCAGCCTGATCGTGATGCCGCGCGGCACACCCTTCGTCAAGGTGCGCAATACGCAGCAACTCGGCGCCGAGGTGATCCTCTGGGGCGACTCGCTGGCCGAGGCCGCGAGCCACATGGAGGAGGAGTACGTCGGCCGGCACGGCATGACGCTGGTGCATCCCTACGACGATCCGGAAATCATCGCCGGCCAGGGCACCGTGGCACTCGAGATGCTGGAGGCCGAGCGTAGCCTCGACACCATCGTCGTCCCGGTCGGCGGCGGCGGACTGATTGGTGGCGTCGCGCTCGCTGCACAGGGCTGGCCGGGCGTGCGGGTGGTCGGCGTGGAGTCGGCGCTCTACCCCTGCGCGCAGGCCGCCCTCAAGGGCGATCCCTCGATGGTGACCGGAGGCCAGACCATTGCCGAGGGCATCGCGGTGCGCAGCATCGGCCGCCTGCCGCTGGAGATCCTGCGTGCGCTGAACCCCCTGCTGCTCAGCGTGGACGAGCCCGCCATCGAGCGCGCCATCGCGCTGCTCGCGAGCATCGAGAAGGTGATCGTCGAAGGCGCCGGCGCCGCCGGTCTCGCCGCACTGCTGGGCCACGGCGCGGAGTTCCACGGGCGCAACATCGGCATCGTCCTCAGCGGCGGCAACATCGATACGCGCCTGCTGGCTTCCGTCCTGATGCGCCAGTTGGTGCAGGAATCGCGGCTGGTGGCCCTGTCGATCGAGGTGGAAGACCGGCCCGGATTTCTGTCGCGGGTGGCCGGCTGCATCGGCGAAGCCGGCGGCAACATCGTCCAGGTCGAGCATGATCGTCTGCACGGCGGCATCCATGCGAAAAGTGCCTCGCTGCAGGTACAGCTCGAGGCCCAGGACGAGGCCCATGTTGCGAGGATCGTCCAGGCCCTCGAAACCGCGGGTTTCACGGCCCGGGCGATCCGGTAGCAAGAGGTCCCCCGGTATTTCCAGTGTTTTCACGAGTCGCCGCCGGTCGCGGCGGCTGCTTTACTGACAACTTCGCAGCTCCACCCAGAGATCTTTCATGGGCACCCCGAATTCCACCGTAGACCCCGCCGCTGCAGGCGCCGCCCAGCCGCTGGCCACCACCATCAGCCTGCGACAGCCCTACCTGCTGTTCCTCGGCGACGCCAGCCACTCCTCGCGCGCCAAGACCGCGCTGGGCATCCGCGACTGGGCGCCGGAAACCTGCGCCGCGCAGCTGCGCCTGCCCGGCTGCGCCGTGGACCTCGGCCTGCCGGACCTGACGCCGGCGCAGTCCGCGCAGCAGGGGATCGGCTCGCTGCTGATCGGCATCGCGCCGATCGGCGGCCAGTTCAGCGAAGGCTGGCTGCCGACGCTGTTCGCCGCCGTCGAAGCCGGCCTCGACATCGTCAGCGGCCTGCACGCCAAGCTCGGCGATGTGCCCGGCCTGGCCGCGGCGGCCAAGGCCCGCGGCGTGCGCCTGATCGACGTGCGCTGCCCGCCGCCGGGCCTGCCGGTCGGCTCCGGCCGCAAGCGCGGCGGCAAGCGTCTGCTCACCGTCGGCACCGACTGCGCCCTTGGCAAGAAGTACACGGCACTGGCACTGGCCAAGGCGCTGCGCGCCCAGGGCGTGGCAGCGGATTTCCGCGCCACCGGGCAGACCGGCATCATGATCGCCGGCACCGGCCTGCCGCTGGATGCGGTCATTTCCGATTTCACCGCCGGTGCCGCCGAGTGCCTGTCGCCGGATGCGGCGGCAGATCACTGGGACATCGTCGAGGGCCAGGGCTCGCTGTATCACCCGGCCTATGCCGGCGTGACGCTGGGCCTGGTGCACGGCTCGCAGCCGGACGCGATGGTGCTCTGCCACGAGCCGGGCCGTGACCATATCTGGGGCTATCCCGACTACCCCACACCCTCGCTGAAGACCGCCATCGAGGACTACGAACGCGCGGCGCGGCTGACCAATCCGAAGGCGCGCGTCGTCGGCATCGCCTTCAACACCTCGATGCTCGACGACGCGGCGCGCACGAAGCTGCTGGCGGAGACCGAGCGCGAGCTGGGCCTGCCCTGCTTCGATCCGATCAAGAGCCCGCTCGACGCCGTGGTCCGCAGTATCCTCGCCCTCTGAAACCATCATGACCCGCAAGCTCAGCGTACATACCGAAACCTGGCCGGCCGTAGCGCCCTTCCGCATCACCGGGCGCAGCGTGAACGAATTCGACACCCTCGTTGCCGCGATCGGCGAAGGCAACCGGGCGGGCCAAGGCGAAGGCATGGCCATCCACTACCTCGGCGAGACCGAGGAGTCGATGCTGGCGCAGATCGAATCGGCGCGCGCCGCGATCGAGGCTGGCGCCGACCGCGAGGCGCTGCGCTCGCTGCTGCCGCCCGGCAGCGCCCGCAATACGCTGGATGCCGCACTCTGGGATCTCGAGTCCCGCCTCAGCGGCAAGTCCGCATGGAAGCTTGCCGGCGTCGAAGCCCGCACCGTGGAAACGGTCTGCACCATCGGCATCGAGGCCGAGCCTGAGGCCATGGGCGAAAAGGCGGCGCGGGTGAAGCATCCGCTGCTGAAGATCAAGCTCGACGGCGACCGTCCGGTGGAACGCGTGGAGGCCATCCGCCGCCGCCGCCCCGATGCCCGCCTGGTGGTCGACGCCAACCAGGGGTGGAGCTTCGAACAGCTGCGCGAGATCGCCGGGCCGATGCAGCGCCTCGGCGTGCTCTTCATCGAGCAGCCGCTGCGCCGTGGCCAGGACGAGGCCCTGGAAGGCTACAAGGCGCCGCTGCCGCTCGCCGCCGACGAGTCCTGCCAGCATCTGGGAGAACTGGAGCAGGCCACGCGCCGCTACCAGATGATCAACATCAAGCTCGACAAGTGCGGCGGCCTGACCGAGGGCCTGCTGCTGGCACGCGCGGCGCGGGAGCGCGGCCTCGGCCTGATGGTCGGCTGCATGGGCGGCAGCTCGCTGGCGATGGCGCCGGCGCATGTGCTGGCCCAGCTCTGCGACTACGTCGATATCGACGGACCCCTGCTGCTGAAGAACGACCGCATCGGCGGCTTCAACTATGCAGCCGGCCAGGTCAGCCTGCCGGCCACCGGCTTCTGCTGGGGCAGCTGAGAGCGCAGGAGCGACGATGGAACTGACCACCGACTACCGCCAGAAGCTCGACGCGCTGCTGCAGCCCTGGAACCGCAGCGATGCCCCGGGCCTCATCATCGGCGTGGCCCATCGCGGCCGCGCGATCTACCGCCGCGGCTTCGGCCTGGCCAGCGTCCAGCAGGGGCAGGCCAACACGCCGCTGACGCGCATGCGCATCGGCTCCACCAGCAAGCACTTCGCCTGTCTGTCGGCCCTGCTGCTGGCAGAGGACGGACAGCTGGACATCGACGCAGCGCTGCGCCGCTATCTCCCGGAGCTGGACGGCATCAGCGGCGAGCCGACCCTGCGCGAGTGCATGCAGCACGTCAGCGGTCTGCGCGACCCCAATGACCTGCTGCTGCTCATGGTCAACAAGAGCTGGAACAACATCCCGGCGCCCGGCCACCTGCTGCAGCTGGGCCGCCGCCTGGACAGCCTCAACTTCCCGCGTGGCGAGCGGATGATCTACAACAACCAGGGCTACCACCTGCTGACGCGCGTGATCGAGCGCATCAGCGGCATGGCCTATGGCGACTTCCTGCGCGAACGCATCCTCAGCCCCATGCGCATGCACGACACCGCGCTGCTGCCCAGCGACTACACGCTGCTGCCGGGCCTGGCCGACCTGCATCTGAAGGACGGTGATGGCTGGCGCCGCGGCCTGTTCCCCAGCGAGGAACTGCTGGGCGAAGGCGGCATGGTCTCCACCATCGACGACATGCTGACCTGGCTCGTACATCTGCGCAGCCCCGACAAGACCGTCGGCAATGCATCGAGCTGGGAGCAGATGCTGCGCAAGCCGCGCTACAGCAGCGGCGCCGAGGGCGACTATTGCCTGGGCCTGGTGCGCGAATGCTGGCGCGGCATCGAGATCGTCCACCACGCCGGCGGAGTCATCGGCGGCAACAGCCAGATGCTCACCGTGCCTGCGCATGAACTCGACGTGATCGTGCTGTGCAATCGCAACGACGCTTCCTCGCCGGTGCTGGCCAACCGCATCGTCGAGACGCTGCTGGGCGAGGCGCTGGAACCCGTCGCTGCTCCGGCAGCGCGGCCGGATCTGCTCGGCCGCTGGTATGCGCCGGACTCACGTCGCCTGATCGGCCTGCTGGAAACACCCACGCTCGGCGAGGCAACACCCGCGCTGGCGCTGAGCGTCCACGGCCAGGCGCTGGGCCTGGTCACGGAACGCGACGGGCAATGGGTCATGAGCTGCTCGGCGCATGGGCGCATCGCCGTCACCCTGCCGACCGAAGAGCAGCCAGACTCCCTGCAGGGCAGCGACAATGGCCATGCCGAAATCTGGCAGCGCCTGCCCGACAGCGGCCCCGCCGTTGAAGCACTGGCGGAAGACCTCGTCGGCCGTTACCGTGAGACCGAACTCGGCGTGGAGGTCGCGATCGTGCTGATCGACGGTGCACTTCACATTGACCTGCTGCCGGTCTCCGGCCACAGCCGCCTGCGGCTGACGCCGTACACAATGGACGTCTGCGGCTTTGTCCACGAGTCCAATGCCTTTGCCACCTACCCGCTCGTCGGCAGCCTCGCCATCGAGCGTCGCGAGGATCGTGTCACGGGCCTGTGGCTCAACAGCGCGCGCACCCGCAATCTCCGGCTGGAGCGCCATGCCTGAAGGCCCCGATGACTTCGACGCACTGTTCCGGGCCGCCGGAGTCGATGGCTGGCTGCATGCGCTGGACCTGAGCAGCGGCCGCGAGATCGACCATGGCGCCGATCAGCCGGTGGTGGCCGCCTCGGTGTTCAAGATCCCGGTGCTGGTCGAACTGTGCCGGCAGGCCGACGCTGGGCAGATCGATCTCGCCGAAGCTGTCCATGTCCCTGCCGAAGACCGCGCCGCGGGCTCCACCGGCCTGTCGATGGGCCTGGATGCCGCTACGCACAGCTGGCGCGACCTGGCCCTGTCGATGATCGTGGTCAGCGACAACGCCACCACCGATGTCTTGTGCGCACGGCTGGGCCTCGACCGCATCAACGCGGCGATGGCTGCGCTAGGCCTGCCGGGGACGCAGCTCGAAGGTGATTGCCGGTACCTGTTCGCACAGATGGCCGCAGATGCCGGCTGTACGGGCCTGGCCGACTTCCCGCCGAAACCTGATCCGGAACTGCTGGGCCGCCTGCGCGTACTTCAACCCTTGCTCACCAACCGCACGACGCCACGCGAAGCCACGCGCCTGCTGGTCGCGATCTGGCGCGACCAGGCCGCCTCGACGGAGAGCTGCGCGTTGATGCGCCGCATCCTCGGCGCGCAGGTCTGGCCGCATCGCCTCGCGTCCGGCTTCCCCGAGGACGAGATTCGCACGGCCGGCAAGACCGGCACCCTGATCATCGTGCGCAACGAGGCGGGTGTCGTCAGCTACCCCGACGGCAGCCACTACGCCGTATCGGTCTTCACCCGCAGCCACGAAGTACGCGCGAAGCACCCCGCGCAGGACCGCGCGATCGGCCAGGCAGCGCGCCTCGCCGTGGACCTGCTGCGGGGCTGATCGGCCAGGCCCATCAACAGGCCCTTGCATGTTGCTGTGGTGATGCCATCCATGGCGAGACGGCCGTTCGCCCATTGAACCCCGGCCCATGCTTGGCTTACTTCGGCATGACATTGAGTCATGCCTCAGCCGGGCCAAGCATTCCATGGCCGGGCGTTCGGGCGCCTCGCGGCCCTTGGCCGCGAAGCAGGCGCCCTCACCCAGTATTTCCGCAGATAGCCGGTGGTCCGCCGATGGGAGACGATCTGGACATCACGATCCGGATGCCCCCCATGACCGATGTGCCTACCCCCAGCCTCGCCCAGCAGCTCGACGAACTGTTCAAGCCCTGGAACCGCAGCGACGCCCCCGGCTTCGTCGTCGGTGTGCGTCACAAGGGCAGCCTGATCCATCGCCGCGGCTTCGGCCTGGCCAGCATCGAACATGCCGCGGCGAACACGCCGCAGACGCGCATGCGCATCGGCTCCACCAGCAAGCAGTTCACCTGCCTGGCGGTCCTGCTGCTGGAAGAGGAAGGCAAGCTCGACATCGACCAGCCGGTGGGAGATTACCTGCCGGAACTGGCCGGCAAGGCCAGCGGCGAGCCGACACTGCGCCAGCTGATGCACCACACCGGCGGTATCCGCGATCCGTTCTTTGCGGCCATCGTGCACAACCGCGGCGCCTGGGGCCACATGCCGGCCGGCGGCAGCCTGCAATTGATGCTGCGCCATGACGGACGCAACTTCGCGCCCGGCACCGACATGATCTACACCAACGCCGGCTACACGCTGCTGTCGCTGGTGGTCGGCCGCGTCAGCGGCCTGAACTTCGCCGATTTCCTCTACGAGCGCATCTGCGCGCCGCTGGGGATGCTGGACACCCGCCTGCTCTCCAGCGACATGGAGATCCTGCCCAACATGGCGACGCTGCACCTGCCGCAGGCCGACGGCGGCTGGCGTCGCGGCATTTATCCCACCGATGACCTGCTGGGCTCCGGCGGCATCATCTCCACGGTCGACGACATGCTGACCTGGACCGCGCACCTGCTCAGCCCGCAGAAGCGCGTCGGCAGCGCGGCCAGCTGGCAGAAGATGCTGCAGCCCTTGCGCCTCGCCAATGGCACCGAGGGCAGCTATTGCCTGGGCCTGACGCGCCAGACCTTCCGCGGGCTCGACACCATCCACCATGCCGGCGCCACGCTGGGCGCGCAGTGCCAGATGCTGATCGCGCCTGCCGAGGAACTCGAGATCGTCGTCATGGCCAACCGCATGGACGGTTCCGCCCCGCTGATGGCGCAGAAGATCGTGGAACTGGTGCTCGGCAACCGCCTGCCGCCGCCGACCCCGCCGCCCGCGGCCGATGACCATCCCGGCCTGCTGGGCCGCTGGTACTCCAGCAGCGCGCGAACGCTGATCGACATCAGCCGCATCAAGGCACTGCCCGACGCACCGGAAGGCATGATGCTCTCCGCCCACGGCTCTCCCGTCGGCCTGCTTACCGGGCGCGATGGCCGGCTCGGCATCAACAACTCGCCGACCAGCCCGATCGACCTGCTGGCGCCCCCAGCCGGTGAAACCCCCGCCTCGCTCGACTTCCGCCTGGCCGGCGAGACGCGGAGCTTCGAGCGCCTGCCACAAAAGGGACCGGCCGCCGCCGATCTCGCCGCCGCTTTCTGCGGCCGCTACCGCAGCGTCGACTTCGGCCCCGAGATCGAGGTCCTGCTGCAGGACGACAAGCTCTACATCGACTACCAGCCGGCCTGCGGCAAGGCCCTGTGGGAGCTGCTGCCGCTGAGCGAGGACGTCGTCGCCTGCGGTGCCTTCCACAGCGTCCCCGCGCTGCCGCTGCCGAACAACGCCGTGCTGACGCTGGAGCGCCGTGACACCAGGGTCGTCGCCTTCACCCAGGATGCCGACCGCGTGCGCGGCCTGCGCTTCGAGCGCTGCTGAGGAACTGCCCATGAAAACCACCTCCACACGCGCACGCCACCTGGGCGCCGCCGCCCTGCTCGGTCTCAGCAGCGCCGCCGGCGCACAGACCCAGGACAGCGGCGACGCCCAGGACTTCGACCTGGACTCGCTGCTGGCCGAAGAGCCAGCCGCCGAAGCGCCGCCGCCGGCGGCGGCAACCGAATCACCTCCGCAGCCGCAGCAGCAGGCATCACAGCAGCCGGAAGAGCAGGCGCAGCAGGAGACAGCGGCCCAGGTGGCTGAGCCGGCCGAACCCGCTGAGGCAATCGAGACAGTCGAGACCATCCCGGTGCAGCCGCTGCATCCGGAGAAGGAACCCGCGCCGCTGGCGGAAGCGCCACATCGCCCGCAGATCGAGGAGATCATCGTCACCGCGACCAAGCGCGAGCAGTCGGTGCGCGAGATCCCGCTCAGCATCGCTGCGCTGACCGGCGAGAAGCTGGAGGAACTCGGCGCGCACAAGCTCAAGGATTTCATCCAGCTGGTGCCGGGCATGAACACGCAGGACGAGATCGCCGGCATTCCGCGCAAGCTGAGCGTGCGCGGCGTCGGCCCGGACACCAACACCAACCAGACCGTCGGCGTGGTCTTCGGCGACATGCCGCTGACCGATCCCTACGGCTCCTTCACCATCGCCGACCCCGATCCCTGGGACCTGGCGACGGTGGAAGTGCTCAAGGGCCCGCAGGGCACGCTGTTCGGCGCGACCTCGCTCGGCGGCCTGATCCGCTACGTCCCCAACAAGCCGAAGTTCGACACATGGGAAGGCCGCGGATCGGTCGACTGGGTCAGCGTCAGCGGCGGCGAGTCCGCGCTGTCCTACGCTGGCATGCTCAACGTCCCGGTCGGCGAGAGCTTCGCGCTGCGCGTCGCTGGTTCGCTGCAGCACCAGCCAGGCGTGATCGACATCGATACCCCGGGCCGCGTGGAAGACAACGTCGACGACCAGGACAACTTCGCCGGGCGCGCCATCGCGCTGTGGCAGCCGCTGGACGAACTCAGCCTCAACCTCAGCTACATGCGCTCGCAGCGCAAGGGCGACGAGCTGGGCTATACCACCAATGACCAGCACCGCCCGCGCGACGAGGCGCCGGCGCCGTCACCCTACGAGAACGGCTTCACCGCCACCACGCTGGACGCGCGCTACGACTTCGACTGGGCCCAGCTCGTGTCGGTCAGTGGCTACCAGACAAAGCTCGCCTACGCCGACGCCGATACCTCCTACCTGGTGCGGCCGGCGGCGATGGCCGGCATCCGCAGCGTTCATGCCGAGCGCCTGGTCGAAACCACCGGCCTGCTGCAGGAACTGCGGCTGGTATCCACCGGCGACGGTCCATGGACCTGGCTCGGCGGTGTCTTCTACAGCGGCTACGAGGCCGAAATCACCGGAAAGCTGCAGATCTTCCCCGGCTTCGAAGCCCTGGGCTCGCTGCTGCAGCAACTGCCGCCAGGCTTCCTTGGCCTGCCGATCGATGGTGACAGCATCACCGGCACCGAGACCGGCTTCCATCCGCTGGAGGCAGAGGAAAGCGCCTTGTTCGGCGAGGTCTCGCGCATGTTCGGCAGCGACTGGACGCTGACCCTCGGCGGCCGCTACTACAGGACCAGCGTCTCCGGCACGCCTCCCGCCAACCAGCGTGGCGGCGGCTCAGCCGACGCTGACAGCACGCTGGAACAGAAGAGCAATGGCTTCAGCCCCAAGATCGCGCTGAGCTGGAAGCCCAGCGACGACCTGATGCTCTACGGCAATATCTCGCGCGGATTCCAGTTCGGCGGCTTCAACCTGAGCGTGGTGGGACCGGTGCCACTCACCTACGAATCCAGCACGCTGTGGAACCACGAGATCGGCCTGCGCAGCGACTGGTTCGAGCGCACGCTGCGCTTCGACCTCACTGCGTTCTACCTGGACTGGACCCGGCCGCAGGTCCGCCAGGTCGGCGTCTTCCCCACCGACTCGTACATCGCCAATGTTGGTAGCGCGAGCAGCACCGGCGTGGAGACCACCATCCGTTGGCTGCCACCGCTGGAGGGCCTCTCGCTGGAAGTGTCGGCCTCCTACATCAAGGCCGTCACCACCGAGGAGTTCGAATCCTCCAGCTCCGGCACCATTCCGGAAGGCACGGAGATGCCCAGCTCGCCGAAGCTGCAGGCCACGGCGACGATCAGCTACGCTCATGCCTTCGGCAACTGGCAGACGATGTCCTCGCTGATCGGTACGCACCAGGGCAAGGCCTTCAACAACATCGAACATGCGGTCGAGGTCGGTGGCTACGAGCTGCTGCACTTCAACCTCGGCATCAGCCGTCCGGACCTGTCGTTCAGGCCGTCGCTGAGCATTGGCGTCAACAACATCTTCGACACCGCTGCGATCTCGGCGGCACTGGGCGGCGCCGAAGCCGAGGAGCTTCTGGTCGGCCGTCCGCTGGTCTACACCACGCCGCGTACGCTGCGCATCAACCTGTCGGCGAGTTTCTGAAGACTGCGATGAGCACCGGCACCTCTTTGTTTCACCGCATGGTCGGCCAGCCCGGCGAACTGCCGGACATCGTGCTCGAGTCCGGCGGCCTCGGCAGCTCCGACGACTGGCGGCATGTCGAAGGCCTGCTCGCGCGCCATACCCGCGTGCTGGCCTACGACCGCGCCGGCATGGGGCAAAGCCCGGCGGACGAGGCTGGCTACAGCGCGAGTGCCGTGACCGCGCGCCTGACCGCCCTGCTCGATCGGTTGCAATGGAAGCGCCCGGTGCTGCTGGTCGGCTATTCGCTGGGCGGTCTCTACGCGCGGCAATTCGCGGCCAGCCAGCCACAGCGCGTCGCCGGCCTGATATTGCTCGACGCCACACCGACAGCCCATGTGTTCCCGGCAGTGGCAATGCGCCGGGCGCAGCGCGTGATCTGGCTGCTGCACTGGGTTGCACGCCTGGCCCCGGCCGGCCTGCTCCAGCGGCTGTTCGGCTCCAAAACGGACACCGCACGATCCCAACGGCAACTGGCGCAGCTCCGCACGCCGGACTACCTGCCGCGCATGCGTGCCGAGCTGACTGCCATGACCGGCGTGCAAGCTGAAGTGGGCCGCATCGCGGCAAGGCCGCAGCATCCGGTGATGGCGATTCTCGCCGGCACCCGGCCCGCGCAGATGACGGATGCCGACTTCGCCCACATGCAGACCCTGCACCGCGAACTGGCGAGCGTCTCGCCGGCGCCGCTGAGCCAGCTCACCGTCGTCGACGCCGCCAACCACGGCAGCCTGCTCAGCGATCCCGCCAACGCCGCCCAGGTCGCCGACCACATTCTCGCCTTCGCGCGCAGCCTGCCGCACACACCGGAAAAACCATGAGCATCGAAGTCATCGGCAAGAGCCCCACCCTGCCCAACGGCATGACCATTCCGCTGTCGCCGGCCATCCGCGCGGGCCAGCTGATCTTCGTCTCGGGCCAGCTGGGCCTGGACGGCAACCGCGCACTGGTCGGCCCCGACATCGAGGCGCAGACACACCAGGTGATGGCGAACCTGCGCGCGGTCCTGCAGCAGGCTGGCGCGGACCTCGACCGCGTCGTGAAAGCCACTGTCTGGCTCACCGACAAGACGGACTTCGCCGCCTTCAACGCGATCTACCGCGAATACTTCCCGCAGCACCCGCCGGCACGCTCGACGGTGGTCAGCGAGTTGCTGATCCCGGGCGCACGCCTCGAGATCGACGTCATCGCCAGCCTCGACTGAATCTCAGCCCAGCAGCCGCGACAGCTGCACGCGGTTGCCGATACCGAGCTTGCGGAACACGTTGTGCAGCTGGAACTCGACCGTGCGCGGAGAGCGGCACAGGCGCTCGGCGATCTGCTCGTTGCGCAGGCCCTCGACCACCAGGCGCGCGACGCGCTGCTCCGAAGGCGAGAGCTGCTTCAGCACAGCCAGCGCCTGCTGTGACAGCTCGCCGGCCCGGCCCTGGGTCTGCGCATCCATGAGCCGCAGGACGTAGCCACCGGGCGTCGCCGACAGCTTCGCGGAGAGTTCCGGCAGTTCCGGGTGCTGAAGATTCAGCGCCGCATCGCCCCCCTGGAAAGCGATGCGCAGCGCCGCCGGCAGGCCAGCCTGCTCCTGTCCGCGCCGCAGGGCGCGATTCCAGCGACTGAACTCGACCTCGCCGTGCGCGCTCTGGTACAGCAGCGTGCCGCGCCGGTCGAAGAACACCAGCGCCTCGGGCGAATTCTGCAGGTAGCCCTGCAACAAGGTGCTCAGGCTGCGCTCCTGCGCGAGCGTGCGCAGCCGCGTGAGGCCGGCATCGATCATCGGGTGCATGTATTCGAGGAAGGCCTTCTCCTCCTGCGGGATGCTCTCGGGGCCGAACACCGCCAGCACACTGTGCGGATCCGTCTTGCGCCAGAACGCCAGCGCGACGAAGTCGGTCCATTCCGGGTCCGGCTCCTGCGCCAGGCGGCGCTGCGGTGCGTCCGGATCCTCGGCGGCGATCTGCCCATAGGTGCAGGACTCGATGCGCGGATGGCGCGCCAGGTAGGGCGCGGTCACGGAGAGGCTCTTCGACGGCACATAGTCCGGCTTGCGCGGCGCCACCAGGTGATATCGCAGCTGCGTGGGCTCGAAGTCGACGATGTCCGAAAACAGCGCGCAGGAGCGTTCCGGCATTTCCCGGCGCATCAGGTTCAGGCTGGCACGCCAGAAGCCGTCCATGTCCACCGCGCTCTGCAGCGCGACGATCTGGGCACGCGAGGAGCGAGAGGCGTGGACCGCAGGAGAGCTGGCAAGCATGTTTCGACTCCAAGTTTAATTACAACGTATTTTAATGTGTGTTAAAATACTCCGCACAATCTAGAACAAGCGGTCGCGGCACGCAAGGGGACGGGATGAAGGAAGCGCAAACCCGGACGCGCCGGCGCAAGGGAAAAAGCGTCGGCGGGCGTCCGCGCAAGCTGAGCCATGAGGCGATCCTGGCGGCGGCCGAGCAGCTGATCCGCCGGGAGGGCACGGACGCCCTCACCCTGCGCTCCCTGGGTGCCGCACTCGACGTGCAGGCCCCCACCCTCTACACCTACTTCAGCAACCTGGAGGAGATCGAGGAAGCCGCCCTGCATCGCATCTACGGCTCATTCCCCGTGCCGGACCTGGCGCGGCCGGAACCCCTCGCGGAGCAATTGCTGGACATGTTCCTCGCCCTGCGGGAACTGCATACCCGCAGCCCCGGTGCATTGATGGGCGTTCCCGGATCGGCCGCCTGGCACTGGGAAATCCGCCTGGTCAACCAGCTGTTGAAGACCTTCTCGGAAATCGGTGTCGACGATTTCGGCACGATCGTCGCCTATCGCGCCATGCTGGGGCTCACGGCCATCGATGCCAAGGCCGAACGAACGGCTGAGCACGACGAAGAGGAAGCCATGCTGGCAAAGCTTCCGGCGTCCGAAGCCGGCTATATCCAGCGTCTCTTCGGGAATCTTCCGGACTGGGTGCGGCGCCCCAGCGAAGACCGCTTCCGCCAGACGTTCACCGCGCTGGTGGAAAAGCTACTTCCGCAGGTAATCAAGCACGACGCGAAGCGCAGGCCGCGCCGCTAGGGAAGTTCTGATTAAGTTGCCGTTCGCCCTGAGCTTGTCGAAGGGTGGGCGGCAACTCGTTGACCGGCGGTGAGGAAAGTCCACCCGTGCTTCGACAGGCTCGCCTGGAGGCGCCTACTTCTGGCAGCACGAACGGACTTTTTCAGAGCTTCCCTAGGCCCCAGGGCTTCGCTCAGGCCGCCAGCGGTATGCGACGGGCCGCCATGGCACAGGCGCAGATCCGGCAGATGGCGGTCGATTCGATGAGCAACTGCTCGCGCGCCTTGCGGAGTGCTTCCTCGCGGCCGCCGGCGCCGAGCTTGTGATAGGAATTCGCCAGGTGCCACTTCACGGTTCCAGACGAAATTCCCAGCGATTGCGCGATACCCTTTTTCGACAGGCCTCGTCCGGCCAGCTCGAGAACCTCCAGTTCCCGTTCCGTCAGGACATTGCTCGTATTGCTTCGATTGCGATCCGGAAACTGCTGCTGGGTATTCATGCTCTTCTCCCCCGGATGCTCTCCGTGGATGTCTGCCGCGAGCAGCATGCCCGCCGATGCCGATGCAGGCATCCGTAGTTCCACCGGTCCGCCGAAGAAAATGCCGCGTGGGTGCCACGGCGAGGGCGCTCCACAGAAATCCGGAAAATCTTCCCGCAAGGGTGGCAGCGCCTGGAACACCTTCCCGATGCACCCGCGAATCGGACGCCAGAAAAGAATAATTTCTCTCCTTGCGGGGCCTAAGCTGTTCTCGTACCGACAGCGGTCGGGAACATCAGGCGAGAACCATCATCATGTTCAACAGCAAAGCGTACGACGGCCACGAAGGCGTGACCTTCTTCTCGGATACAGCCAGCGGCCTGAAGGGCATCGTGGCGATCCATTCCACGACGCTGGGTCCCGCCGCTGGCGGCTGCCGCGCCTGGACCTACGAAAGCGAAGAGGCTGCACTCCACGACGTCCTGCGCCTCTCGCGCGGCATGAGCTACAAGAACGCCGTCGCGGGCCTGCCGCTGGGCGGCGGCAAGGCCGTCATCATCCGCGAGCCCGGCAAGCCGGTGACGGCAGCGCAGTTCGAGGCCTTCGGCCGCGTCGTCGAGCGCCTGCATGGCGCATATGTCACGGCAGAGGACGTGGGCGTCACCGTGGCCGACATGGCCTGCGTCGCGCGCGCGACGTCCTACGTCAGCGGCCTGTCGAGCCACGGCGACACCGCGGGTGGTGATCCTTCGCCCAAGACGGCCTATGGCGTGTATTGCGGCATCCTCGCCGCGGTGCAGGCGCGCCTCGAGCTGTCGGATCTCCGCGGCCTGCGTGTTGCCGTGCAAGGCCTGGGCAGCGTCGGCCGCCATCTCTGCGAGAACCTGCACAAGGCCGGAGTCCGCCTGATCGTCGCCGACATCAACACCGCGGCCTGCGATCGCGCCCGCGAGCAGTTCGGCGCACAGGTGGTGAGCCCCGAGGAGATTCTCTTCCAGGACGTGGAGGTGCTGTCCCCCTGCGCGCTGGGCGGCATCGTCAATGCCCAGTCGGTCCCGCGCATCCGCGCTCCGATCATCGCCGGCGGCGCCAACAACCAGCTCGCGACTGCGGAAGACGGGCTGGCCCTGCACGCCCGCGGCATCCTCTACGCGCCGGACTACGTGATCAACGCCGGCGGCATCATCTGCGCCGCTTCCGAGTACCTGAAGAGCGCCAGCGAGCAGGAAGTCTGGCAGCGCGTTGCGGGCATCGAGCAAACCCTCGCCGCGATCTTCGCGGAGTCGAAGGCCTCCGATACCCCGCCGCACGTGATCGCCGACGCGCTTGCGCTGGCACGCATGGGCGGTCGTCACTGAACAGGTCGCAGGACGGCTCCTTCCGGAGCCGTCCTGCGGTCAGCCCCCGAGATGGCGCAGCGGCAGCTGCGTGCGATGGACCGCCTGCTCGAAGGAGATCATCGAGCTGATTTCCTGGACCTCGAGGCGCGACAGCTTGGTCCAGACCACGTCGCGGTATTCCTCGATGCTGGTGGCGACGATCTTCAGCAGGAAATCCACCTGGCCGAGGACGGTATGGCACTCCAGCACCTGCGGGATCGCCTTGACCGACTCGATGAATTTCGGCAGCGCATTGGTGCCGTGACGGGACATCTTCACCAGCGCGAAGACGATGACGTTGCAGCCAACCTTCTTCGGGTTGAGCACCGCCACGCGCTGCTCGATCACGCCCTCTTCGAGGAAGGTCTGCACTCGCCGCCAGACCACGGACTTGGATGAACCGACGCGGTCCGCGATGTCGACCACCGGCAGGGTCACGTCCTCCTGCAGCTCCTCGAGAATACGCATGTCGAGGCTATCCAGGGTTGTGGTCATGAATACCCTCCATCGTCTGTTTATCGGACCAATTTACCACTGCCAAGAGACTAACCGGATCATTGACTCCACACTTGTCAACTTTCAGGTACAAACCCCTAGGCGTGGATGGCGCGGCCCAGCGTGGCGAGCGCCGCCTCGGGCAGGGTCTCCGACATCGTCGGATGGACGTGGATGGTGCCCGCGAGATCCTCGAGCCGCGCACCCATCTCCAGGGCCAGGGCGAACTCGCCTGACAGCTCCGAGGCATGCGCGCCCACCGCATGCAGGCCCAGCACCAGATGGTTGTCCGCACGCGCAGTGACGCGCACGAAACCACCGTCGGTTCCGGCTTCCATGGTGAGCGAGCGGCCGTTGGCGGCGAACGGGAAGCTGGCGACCTTGATGTCGATGCCGGCGGCCTTCGCCTCATCGGGCGACAGGCCGGCGCCGACGATCTCCGGCTCGGTGAAGCAGACCGCAGCGATGGCGACCGGGTCGAAGCTGCGCCGATGACCGGCGATGATCTCGGCCACCATCTCGCCCTGCGCGGAAGCCTTGTGCGCCAGCATCGGCTCGCCGACGAGATCGCCGATCGCCCAGACGTTGCGCATCGAGGTACGACACTGGTTGTCGACCTTGATCCAGCGGCCGTTCATGTCAACCGCCATGTTCTCAAGACCCCAGCCCGCGGTACCTGGCACACGGCCCACAGTGACCAGCACGCGGTCGCAGGGCAGTTCCAGCGGCCCGCTGCCGTTGGCAACTGAAAGGACCGGGCCATCCGGACCGTCTGCGAGTCCCTGCGCCTTGGCGTTCACATGGACGACGATGCCGTGCTTCTTCAGCCACTGCTCGACCGGCCGCGTCAGCTGCGCGTCATGGAGCGGCAGGATGCGCGGGCCGGCTTCGACGAAAGTGACGTGGCTGCCCATGCGCGCGAAGGCGATGCCCAGCTCCATGCCGATGTAGCCCGCGCCGACGACGACGAGGCGCCGCGGCAGTTCCTGCAGTGACAGCGCATCGGCGGACGACAGCACGCGACCACCGAAGGGCAGATGAGGAAGTTCCACCGGCACCGAGCCGTTGGCGAGGATCACGTGCTCTGCACTAACGGTTACTTCGC
>DATILC010000169.1:0-18939 GCA_035476855.1 Solimonas sp.
CGCCGGTTTCGGCGGTCGCGTGCAGATCGCCGAACGGCCGCAGTTGGCCTGGCGCGAGGCAGCACGCGCGACCCTGGAACTGATCGAGAGCGACAGCCCGATGGCCGCGCCGGTACGGCGCGTGCTGGCGTACTTCGACAACCGCGCAGCGACGCTGGAGGCGCAGCTGGTGGCTTTGCTGGGCCGTCGCGACCAGTGGTTGTCGCTGACTCTGGAAGACAGCCGTGCCGAGCGGCCGCGCGAGGTGCTGGAGGCGGCGCTGGCGGAATTCGTTGCCGATGCGCTGGTGCAGGTCGATGCGCTGCTGGCGCAGCCGCTGCGCGTGGCCTGGCTCGATTCGGCGGCCTATGCCTCGTCCAATCTTTTTGCGACGCAGCCCGAACTGGCGCTGCACCGGCTGCGCGAGGGCGACTGGCCCGGCCGCGATGCCGACGGCCTGGCCTGCTGGCAGGCGCTGGTCGACCTGGTGCTGAAGCAGGACGGCGACTGGCGCCAGACCGTCAACGTGCGCAATGGCTTTCCCGCCGGCAAGACCAAGGCCGAGAAGGCCGAGCGCGAACCGCCGCGCGATGCACACCTGGAGCTGATCGATGCGCTGCGCGAGGTGCCGGGCCTGCGCGAGCTGCTGGCCTCGCTGCGCCAGCTACCGGCGCCCTGCTACAGCGACGCGCAGTGGGAAATCCTGCAGGCCCTGCTCGACACCCTGCGCCTGGCCGCGGCGCAGCTGCGCCTGGTGTTCATGGCGCAGGGCGAGGTCGATTTCACCGAGGTTGCCAGCCAGGCCGTGGCGGCACTGGGCGGTGTCGACGGTCCCAGCGAGCTGGGACTGCGCTTCGACTATCGCGTCCGCCACCTGCTGGTCGACGAGTTCCAGGACACCTCGGCGCTGCAATGGCAGCTGCTGGCGCGGCTCACCGCGGGCTGGCAGGCTGGCGACGGCCGCAGCCTGTTCGTGGTCGGCGACCCGATGCAGAGCATCTACCGCTTCCGTAACGCCGACGTCGGCCTGTTCATGGATGCGCGGCGACTGGGCATCGGCGACCTGCGGCTGGAGCCGCTGCAGCTGCTGGCCAATTTCCGCTCCGAGGCCGGCATCGTCGACTGGGTCAACCAGGCCTTCGCCCGCGTGCTGCCGGCGGTCGAGGACCGCGAGCGCGGCGCCGCGGCGCATGCGATGGCGGTAGCGACGCGCCCGGCCGCGGCAGAGCCGGCGGTCTGCGTACACGCCTTCGGCGGCAGCGACGACGTGGCCGAGGCGCAGCGCGTGGTCGAGCTGGTGCGGCAGGCGCAGGCGGAGAACGCCCAGGCCAGCATTGCCGTGCTGGTGCGCAGCCGCGGCCATCTGGAGGCGATCACGCCGGCGTTGCGCGAGGCCGGTCTGGCCTATCGCGCGGTCGATATCGAGGGCCTGGCGGCGCGGCCGGTGATCGAGGACCTGCGCAGCCTGACCCGCGCCCTGCTGCAGCCGGCCGACCGCATCGCCTGGCTGGCCGTGCTGCGCGCGCCCTGGTGCGGGCTGGAACTGGCCGACCTGCTGCGACTGGTCGAGGGCGTTGTGCCGCGCCAGCCCTTGCTGGCGGCGCTGCGTGATGAGGCCTGCCTGGCACGCCTGGGCGAGGATGGCCGTGCGCGCCTGCAGCGCTGCCTGGTGGTGATCGAGGCGGCGCTGGCGCAGCAGGGTCGCAAGCCGCTGCGGCGCTGGATCGAGGGCGCCTGGCTGGCGCTGGGCGGACCGGCCTGCGCCGCAGCGCCGCGCGATCTGGCCGACGCCCAGGTGTTCTTCAATTGTCTCGATCGCCTCGGCCGCGGCCCGGCACTGCCGGACCTGGAGGCGCTGGACCTGGCGCTGGCCGAACTCAGGGCCAGCCCCGACGGCAATGCCGGCGAAGGCCTCAGCCTGATGACGATCCACAAGTCCAAGGGCCTGGAGTTCGACGTGGTGATCGTGCCCGGACTGGGCCGCGGTACACGCCAGGACGGCAAGCCGCTGGTGACCTGGGCGCTGCGCCGGGGTACCGACGGCGGCGAGCGGCTGCTGCTGGCCCCGCTGCACGCCACTGGCGAGGACAGCGATCCGATCTTCGACTGCCTGCTGGGCCTGCAGGCGGAGAAGCAGCGGCACGAGGATGCGCGCCTGCTGTACGTGGCCGCGACCCGTGCAAGGCGTCGGCTGCATCTGCTCGGCGCGGCCGAGGCCCGCGGCGCGGAGGCGGAGCTGCAACCGGCTTCGCGCAGCCTGCTGGCGCGGCTATGGCCGGCGGTGCTGCAGGAATTCGCCGCGGCGGCTGCTGCGGCGCCGGAGCCGGTGGCGGAAGCGCCGCGCCGTGCGCCCTGGCTGCGACGATTGCCGGCGGCCTGGCAGGCACCAGTGCTGCCGGCGGGCCTGCAGCCGCCGATGCCCGACCCGGCGGTCGCCGGCGTCCTGCCCTTCGACTGGGCGGGCGAAAGCGCCCGTGCGGTCGGCGTGGTCTACCACCGCTGGGTGCAGCAGATCGCCCGCGAGGGCGTGGCCGGCTGGGACGCGGCGCGGCTGCCGGCGCTGTCTGGCGTGATCGAGGACATGCTGGCCCAGGAAGGCCTGCCGGCGGCGCGGCGCGAGGCGGCGAGCCAGCGCGTGCTGCAGGCGCTGGTGGCCACGCTGGAGGATCCGCGCGGTCGCTGGATCCTGCAGCCGCATGCGCAGGCGCGCAGCGAGTGGGAGCTGACCGTGCTGCAGCCGACGGGGCCCAAGCGGCTCAAGCTGGACCGCAGCTTCGTCGATGAGACGGGGCAGCGCTGGGTGGTGGACTTCAAGACCAGCGTGCACGAGGGCGGTGGCGTCGAGGCCTTCCTCGCCAACGAGCTGCAGCGCTACCGCGGGCAGCTCGAAAACTATCGCGCCGCCCTGCAGAGGCTGCAGGGCGGCGTCGAGGTGCGGGTGGCGCTGTACCTGCCGCTGCTGGCCGATCCGGCGCAGCGCTGGATCGAACTGGCAGGCTAGGGGAGCTTACTTCTCGAGCAGGGCCAGCTTGCCGGGCTTGCCGTCCCAGTCCTTGGCGCCGGACGGCATTTCCTTCTTTTCGGTGATGACCGGCCAGACCTTGGTCAGATCGGCATTGAGCTGCTTGAACTGGGCCTGCTCGGCCGGCAGGTCATCCTCGGCGAAGATCGCGTTTGCCGGGCATTCCGGCTCGCAGAGCGTGCAGTCGATGCACTCCTCCGGATCGATCACCAGGAAGTTCGGGCCTTCGTGGAAACAGTCGACCGGGCAGACTTCCACGCAGTCGGTGTATTTGCACTTGATGCAGTTTTCGGTAACGACGAAGGTCATGGCGATGGCTACGGCAGACGAAACGACCGGTATTTTAAACGAAACTGCAACGGCGGCGGTCTAGGCGGAAAGGACGAGGCAAAAAAAGAAGCGTGCCAGGACAGGCGCCAATCAGATATTGCCGGCGGCGACTTCGGCCCGCTCCGGCGCGCGCGGCCGGAACTGCAGGTCCAGCGTATGCGTGCTGTACTGCCCCAGGCTGCGGTCGGCGAAGAAGAACTTGAGGCTGTGCCAGATCGTCGGGAAGGCGATCTCCTCCCAGGGAATCTCGTCCTCGCGCATCAGCCGCACCTCGGAGCTTTCGAAGGTCGGGCCGTAGTGCGCGGCGCGCAGGCGGCCGCGGTGGATCATGTAGACCTGGCTGACATAGGGCACGTTGATCACCGCCAGCAGTTCCAGCGGCTCGACGTCGGCCTGCGCTTCCTCGCGCGCCTCGCGTGCGGCGCCCTGGCCGCTGGTCTCGCCCAGTTCCATGAAGCCGGCGGGGAAGGTCCACAGGCCCAGGCGCGGCTGGATGTTGCGCCGGCACATCAGCACGCGGCCGTCCTCCCACTCCGGAATGATGCCGGTGATGACCTTGGGGTTGAGGTACTGGATATGGTCGCAGGCCGGGCAGATGTGGCGCGCGAGGTGATCGTCCTGCGGAATGCGGAATTCGACGGCCTGGCCGCAGGCGTTGCAGAACTTCGGGAGGGGATTCATGCGCCGATTCTAGCCCTGCAGGTCAGTTGAGGCTGACCTGCTGTTCGTCCGGCCTGCCGATGACCAGCACGCGGTCGCCCGGGCGCAGGGCGCGGGCCAGCTCCTGCAGGTCGCGGTCATGCATGCGCACGCAGCCCCAGCTGCTGGCCTGGCCGATCGAGTCGGGCTGGTTGGTGCCATGGATGCCGATCGAGTTCTGCAGCCGCACGAACCAGCTGCCCAGCGGGTTGTCGGCACCGGGCGGCACCACCAGCGGCAGCTTGATGCCGCGGGCGGCATGGTCGCGCCGGATCGCCGGGGTCGGGTACCAAGTCGGCTGGTGGGCGATCTCGACCACGCGGTAGACGCCCGGCGGCGTCGGCGTGCGCTCGGTGCCGACCGCCACGGCATAGCTGACCACGCGCCGGCCGCGCTTCAGGTAGAGACGGCGCTCACGCGAATCCACCAGCACCCGGGCAGAGGAGCGTACCCAGCCCTGGTAGTTGGTGGGCGGGGCCTCGGCGCGCGCGCCGGCGGGTTCGGCGGGTGGCGGCAGCGCCTCGAAACCTTCCGGCGGCGCAGCGGCCTGCAGGGGGGGCTGTGCCTCGACCTGGAACTGCAGGCTGCCTGGTGTCGCGCCTGCGGCGACGCTGACGGCAACCTCGCGCCATTCCAGCCAGGCGTAGAAGTCCTCGACCAGCGACACGGCCTCGGCCATGACCTCGTCCTGCAGGGGGCGCCCCTTCAGTGCCGACAGTGCCACTTCCAGCTCCGGGCTGGCGACCGGCGCCTGCAACTCGACCTGAGCGATCAGCGGGGCGGCATCAAGGTCCTGCGCCTGCACGGCAGGCGTGATCGACAGCAGCAGGGCGGCGCCGCCAAGACAGGGCGCGAGGAGGGAACGGAATGCGGACATGGCGACAATTTAATGGGCGCGTACCGCCACGTCGATGCCCCAGGGTCGCGCAGTGTGCACGGCGCGGCATTTGCTGCGCATCGTCCGTCCGCGTGAGCCGGCCAACGGCTGGATTTGCAGAGAGAAATGCGGGAACATTCGGCGCACCAGACATAAGACCGTCACCAAATCAAATAAGGGGGAGACATGAAAAGGTCCGCGAGTGCTGCTGCGGCATTGATGGGACTGTTGCTCGCGCTGCCGGCGATGGCACAGGACGAAACCACCGAGGCTGCCGCTGCCGAGACCGCTGAAGCCGCTCCGGCCGAGGCTGCACCGGAAGCTGCTGCAGAAGCGGCGCCTGCCGAAGAGGCAGCGCCCGCTGACGCCACTGCCGAGGCTGCTCCTGCCGAAGCCGCTCCCGCCGAGGAAGCTGCGCCGGCCGATGTTGCCGCCGAGGCTGCTCCGGCCGAGGAGGCTGCGGTTGCCGAGGCCCCTGTCGAGGAAGCCCCTCCGGCTGAGGAGGTTGTCGCCGAGGAAGCTCCTGCCGAGGAAGCCCCGGCAGAAGAAACCGCCAGCGAGGACTCCGGCGAGCCGTTCTTCCTCCATGTCGGTGTCGACATGGCCGAGGTCGACTTCTCGCTGTCCGATGAACTGGAAACCAAGTTCGGCAGCGCCGACCTCGACTCCAGCATGTACCGCCTGCGCGTCGGCATGCGCCTGCTCGAGGCCGTCGGCCTCGAACTGCAGTACGGCCTCTCCGACGATGACGGTACCGATGCCGGCACGATCGAGATCGGCGAGTACTACGGCGTGTTCCTGGTGCCCACCGGCAGCCTGTTCGAACTGATCGAGGTGTCGACCCCGATCGGCTACTCGTTCATCAAGGGCGAGCGCGGCAGTGCCAGCCACGAGTTCGACGGCGTGTCCTATGGCCTGCAACTGGAGCTGCCGATCACGCTCGACTCCGAGTGGCTGCCGGACATCCGCATCGGCGGCGGCGGCCAGGTCTACCAGGCGTCGCACGAGTCGCGCGTCTACGGCTACCACTTCGGTGTGCGCCTCGACTTCAAGATCTGATCGCGGTCTGCTGCAAAATCAAAGGGCGGCTTCGGCCGCCCTTTTTCATGCCTGCGTGCCGCGTGGCTCCGCTGACTCCAGCAAGTACAGGCGCCAGCGGCCCTCGACGCCCTTGAGTCGGTATTCGCCCTGCCGCCGGAAGCTGAAGTCGGAGCCGGCCAGCAGGGCGCGCACCGTGCTCGATACCAGGATCTGCCCGGCTTCGGCCTCGGCCATCACGCGCGCGCCGATGTGCACGCTGACACCGCGCACCGTGGCGCCCACCACCTCGCATTCGCCGGCGTGCAGGCCGGTGCGCAGCTGCAGGCCCAGGGCCTTCGTTTCCTCGCGGATCGCCTGCGCGCACAGCAGGCTGCGGCCGGGGCTGTCGAACACCGCGAAGAAGCCATCGCCGGCATTGTCGACCTCGCGCCCGCGGAAGCGGTGCAGCTGCTTGCGCACCAGCGTGTGGAAGCGGCTCAGCAGGTTGTGCCAGCCGGCATCGCCATGCTCGGTGACCAGCTCGGTGGAGCCGACCAGGTCGAGGAACATCACCGTCACCAGCACGCGATCGGCGTAGACCCGCGAGCGACCGCCGGTGAGGAATTCCTCGACCAGGCCCAGCACCTCGTCGCCGCGATCGATGGCGAAGAACGATTCGCCGCCCTCGATCTCGACGCGGCTGCTGCCGGCGATCTGCGACTCCAGGTAGCGCGCGTGCATGGCGGCGTCCATGAACGGGTAGTTCTGGCGGTGCAGCAGCAGGGTCGGACAACGGATTGCCGGCAGGCGATCGCGCAGGTCCATGTCGAGGAAGTGCCGGGTCTGTGCGGATACGGCATGCGGCGTGCCGGCGGCGCGCTGCAGGCGCGCGGCAGCGGCGAGGAAGTGGCTGTCGCTGGCCCGCGCCGGGATCAGTGTCGCGGCGATGGCCTCGGTTCCCCAATGCTTGCGCAGCATCGTGCAGTGCTGGGCGGCACGCTCGGGCGGTTCGCCGTCCGGGTGGTCCGGCTTGCGCAGGAAACAGGCGCTGGCATTGCCCAGCACCAGGGCCGAGACCCGCGAGGGATGGCGCTGGGCGAAGGCCAGGGCGATCGCCCCGGCCTCGCGCTCGGCGAAGATCGCGGCGCGTTCCGAGCCGGCGGCGTCGAGCACCGCCAGCAGGTCGTCGGCCCAGTCGTCGATCGAGGGCAGGGCGTCCAGTGCCACCGGGTCGGAGGCGCCGATGCCGCGGCGGTCGAACAGGATCAGGCGGGCGAAATGGGTGATCTGGCGCCAGAAGCGCTCGACCTCCGGCAGATCCCACATCAGGTCGATCTGGCTGACGATGCCGCCGATGTGCACCAGGTCGAGTTCGCCCTCGCCGAGGGCCTGCCAGGCGATGTCGGCACCGTTGCTGACGGCGTAGCGGGTCGGCGGTGCGGGCATCCCGGTCTCCTCGATCGTTTTTAGTTATGGGCCGAGTCTGCCATAGCGTCCCGCCGCGGGGGTCGCATTCGCCGGGGAGACGGCCTTGCCTGTGCGCCGGGCAAGGTCCACGCCGGGACCGCGTGCTAACCTCGGACGATCATTTTTCGAGCACTCCGCCATGGCCAAATCCAGCCTCCTGCGCACCGCCGTCGACCGCCTCCGTCTGCTGCCGGTGCCGCTGTTCCGCCAGGCGGTGACGCGCATGTTCAACTTCCAGGTGCGCTTCGCCGGCACTGCCGGCGTGCGTTTCGAGGAGTTGACCGAGGAGCGTGCGGTGCTGGTGCTGGAGAACCGCAGGAAGGTGCAGAACCACATCGGTGGCATCCACGCGGCGGCGATGGCATTGCTGGCCGAGACCGGCTCCGGCGCGCTGTTCGGCATGAACGTGCCGCCCACGCACCTGCCGCTGATCAAGAGCATGAACATCCGCTACGTGCGCCGCGCCCAGGGCCAGTTGCGCGCCGAGGCGACGCTGTCTGCCGAGCAGCGCGAACGCATCCGCAACGAGCCGAAGGGCGATGTGCTGGTCCCCGTGAAGGTCATCGACGAAAGCGGCGAGCAGCCGATCGAATGCGAGATGACCTGGGCCTGGGTGCCGAAGCAGAAATAACAACGACAAAAAATCCGGACGACGAGGAGAGACAGATGAGCGACACCGACAATCGCGTGCACCTGCGCGACATGGCGCGGGGCGTGATCAGCACGCTGCCGGACCTGGTGACGGTCAACAAGGGGCTGGTGAAGATGGCCCTGCTGCGGCCGAACTGGCGCGGCTCGATCGGCTCGGTGCTGGAGCAGCATGCACGGCGCAATCCGGGGCGCGTGGCGCTGGCCTTCGAGGACCGTCGATGGAGCTATGGCGAGCTCAATGCTTGGGCCAACCGCATTGCCGGTGCGCTGCGTGCGCGTGGCGTGCGGCCGGGCGACTCGGTGGCGATCCTGTTCGAGAACCGTCCGGAGATGCTGGCCTGCGTCGCGGCGACGGTGAAGCTCGGCGCCATTGCCGGCATGCTCAACTACAACCAGCGCGGCGAAGTGCTGGAACACAGCATCAAGCTGTCGAAGGCGCGGGTGATCATCGTCGGCGACGAGTGCATGGAGGCGCTGCAGAGCAGCAGCTACGTACCGGGCCAGCAGCAGGGCTTCACCTGGCTGTGGGAGGGCGAGGGCCAGTCGCCCGCCGGCTACGACGACCTGCGTGCGGTGCAGGCCTCGATGCCGGACGACGACCCGGCCGAGACCCGCGACATCGTGATGAAGCAGCCGGCGTTCTACATCTTCACCTCCGGCACCACCGGCCTGCCGAAGGCTTCGGTGATGTCGCACTACCGCTGGCTCAACAGCATGGCCGGCGTCGGCCAGACCACGCTGCGGCTGAAGCCGGATGATGTCTTCTACTGCTGCCTGCCGCTGTACCACAACAATGCGTTGACGGTGAGTTGGGGCGCGGCGATGGGCGCCGGCTGCACGTTGGCGCTGAGCCGAAAGTTCAGCGTCTCGCGCTTCTGGGACGAGGTGCGCCAGTACAACGCCACCGCGTTCTGCTACATCGGCGAACTGTGCCGCTACCTGCTGAACCGTCCGGCCAGCCCCGCCGACCGCAGCCACCGTATCCGCCTGGCGATCGGCAACGGCCTGCGCCCGGAGATCTGGGACGAGTTCCAGAACCGCTTCGGCATCGAGCGCATCTGCGAGTTCTACGGCGCCAGCGAGAGCAACCTGGCGTTCATCAACGCCTTCGGCCTGACCAAGACCGCCGGCTTCTGCCCGCTGACCTTCGCCATCGTCGAGTTCGATCCCGAGAGCGAGCAGCCGGTGCGCGACCGCAAGGGCTACATGAAGAAGGTTGCCAGCGGCGGCATCGGCCTGCTGATCAGCGAGGTCACCGACCGCCGCCCCTTCGAGGGCTATACCGATGCCAAGGCCAGCGAGGCCAAGCTGTTCCGCAACGTCTTCAAGAAGGGCGACTGCTGGTTCAACAGCGGCGACCTGGTGCGCGACCAGGGCTGGAAGCACATTGCCTTCGTCGACCGCGTCGGCGACACCTTCCGCTGGAAGGGCGAGAACGTCGCCACCACCGAGGTCGAGGGTGCGCTGGGCCGCCATCCGTCGGTCGAGCATGCGGTGGTCTACGGCGTCAGCATTCCCGGCTGCGACGGCCGCGCCGGCATGGCCGCGCTGACCTGGACCCAGGGCGAGTTCGATGGCGCCGGCCTGGCGAAGCTGCTGTGCAGCGATCTTCCGGCCTATGCCGTGCCGCTGTTCCTGCGCCTGCGTCCCGAGCAGGAGGTCACCGGCACCTTCAAGTACCGCAAGGTCGACCTGAAGAAGCAGGGCTTCGATCCGGCGCAGGTCGACGAGCCGCTCTACGTGCTCTGCGACCGCGCCAAGGGCTATGAGCCGGTGACGGCGGAACTGTTCCGCCGCATTGCGGCCGGAGAACTGCGGCTCTAGCTCTGAACCGGGAGGACGCCATGCCCCTGTACTACGCGATTGCCTTCGGCATCGGCGTCCTGATTCCGCTGCAGGCCGCGATCAACAGCGACCTGCGCGGCATGCTCGGCGGCAGCATCGTGCTGGCGACGATGCTGTCGTTCGCGGTCGGCACGCTGAGCATGGCGCTGGTTGCACTGGCCTCCGGTGCGCGCTGGGGCCTGCTGCAGGGCGTTCCGCAGCTGCAGTGGTGGCAGCTGATGGGCGGCGTGCTGGGCGCGGCCATCGTCGGCGGCGGCATCCTGCTGGCGCCACGCATCGGCCTGGCCGGCATGACCGCGCTGATCGTCGCCGGACAACTCTGTGCCTCGCTGCTGTTCGACCGCCAGGGCCTGCTGGGCCTGCCGGTGCGCGAGCTGACCACACCGCGCCTGGCCGGCACGCTGCTGGTGCTGGGCGGGATGTTGCTGGTCAATTTCGGCGACCGCCTGCGCGACTGATCCGGCGCGGCATCCAGCGTGGCCATCCGCGGCTTGACCTTTTTCATATATTTCCATGATTATGGAAACATGAAATTGGAAACCGCCGTCACCCGGCTTTATGCACTGGCCCAGGATTCGCGCCTGGCGGTGTTTCGCCTGCTGGTGCAGAAGGGGCCCGAGGGCATGGCGGCGGGAGATATCGCGGCCAAGCTGAAGCTGGCACCGGCGACCCTGTCCTTCCACCTGAAGGAACTGAGCAATGCCGGCCTGCTGAAGGCGCGGCAGGAAGGCCGCTTCATCTACTACGCACCGGACTTCAAGGCGATGAATGCATTGCTGGGTTACCTCACCGAGAACTGCTGTGCAGGCAGCGTCGATGCGGGTGACTGCGCGCGGCCTGCTGCCTGCTGCGATTGATTCCCCGCGCGAAAGCTTCATCGGACATTCAAGAAACTGTCGCAGATTGATCGTCCGGCCTGCATTGCCGGAGTCACAGGAGTTGTCATGGATCACAGGACTTTCGAGGTGCTGTTCATCTGCACCGCCAACTCGGCGCGCTCGATCCTCGCCGAATGCCTTGCCAACGACCCCAAGGTCGGTGGCGGCCGTTTTCGCGGCCACAGTGCCGGCAGTTTTCCGAGGGGGACGGTGAATCCCTGGGCGCTGCAGCTGCTGCGCGAGCATGGCCATCCGGTCGAGGGCCTGCGCAGCAAGAGCTGGGACGAGTTCGCCCAGCCGGGTGCTCCGGCCCTGGATTTCATCTTCACGGTCTGCGACCAGGCCGCCGGCGAAACCTGCCCCTACTGGCCCGGACAACCGGTGACCGCGCACTGGGGCCTGCCGGATCCGGCCGCGGTCGAGGGTAGCGACGAGGATATGCGCAAGGCGTTCAAGGACACCTACCTGGCACTGCGCCGGCGCATCGAACTGTTCGCCAGCCTGCCGCTGGAAAAGCTCGACGCGATGACGCTGCGCGAGCAGCTCGGCCATATCGGTCGCCAATGAAGCTGTCGCAACGCATTGCCGCGGAGGCACTCGGCACCGCCTTCCTGCTCGCTGCAGTCGTCGGCTCCGGAATCATGGGCGAACGCCTCGCCGGCGGGAACGTCGCGCTCGCGCTGCTCGCAAACGCGCTGGCGACCGGTGGCGCACTGGTCGCGCTGATCCTCGCCGCCGGGCCGGTATCGGGTGCGCATTTCAATCCGGTGGTGAGCCTGCTGCTCGCTGCGCGCGGGCAGCTGCCCTGGGGCGAGGTGCCGGCCTATGTCATTGCGCAGCTCGTCGGAGCCGTGGCCGGCGTCGTCGCCGCGCAGCTGATGTTCGGGCTGCCGCTGCTGGAGTGGTCGCAGAAGCTGCGTAGCGGACCGGCGCTGATGTTCAGCGAGTTCGTCGCCACTGCCGGCCTGCTGCTGCTGATCGCCTCGTTGTCGCGGCATCGGCCGGAGGCGGCGCCGTATGCGGTGGCCTGCTACATCGTCGGGGCCTACTGGTTTACCGCCTCGACCTCCTTCGCCAATCCCGCGGTGACGCTGGCACGTTGTCTCACCGACAGCTTCGCCGGCATCCGGCCGCAGGATGTCGCCGGCTTCATCGCCGCGCAGCTGGCGGCGCTGCTGCTGGTGACGCTGGGCCTGCGCGCCACGCGATGAAGCGATGAATTGGCGCCTGCCGCTGGCCCGATAAGCTGCTGCCGTTCGCGGCGCTGCGCCGATTGCTGCACTGCATCAGCGGTGCTCATTGACTATCGCGCCATGTAGGCAGCACTGACTGGCCAAAGTCAGTGCGGGTGCGGCCATGCACAGTAGCGGCACATCATCGCTACCGTCCGCCCCCATGAAAGTCGGAATCCAGATCAAACGCGGTCTCAACCTGCCGTTGCCCTACGAGCGCGTCGCCCCGGTGCTCAAGGATCTCGAGGGCACCATCCGTCGCTTTCCCAAGCTGCGCAAGCTGACCAAGCTGAAGAAGAACGCCTACCTGTGGGAGATGAAGTCGATCGGCTCGAAGATCCCCAACATCGCGCATGAGGTGATCTACGCCGCGCAGTACGAGATCGATACCGCCAAGGGCGAGCTCAGCTGGACCGCACTGCCCAAGCATGGCAACGCCACCATCGAGGGCCGCCTGCGACTGAAGGACCTCGGCAAGGAGACGCGCCTGATCGTCGAGATGGAAGGCGAGCTGCGCGACGTGCCGGTGCCGCTGATGTACCGCCTGGTGGCTGCACCATTCATCCAGGGCCGTTTCACCTACCTGGTGGATGCCTTCCTGCAACGCACCGCCGATGCGGTGCTGGCCGAGCCGGCGCGCGGCGCCGGCAGCCGCTGAATTTTCCGGAAACCGACAAGACCATGACTGTCACACAGAACCTGATGGGCCTCGGCCTGAAAGTGCTGAACCGCCTCGGCGGTGCCAAGGCACTCGATGATCCCAAGCTGCGCAAGACCGCCACCGCCGTCCTCAAGACCGGAGCTGCAACCGGCTTCCGCCTGATCGGCACCGTCAACCGCCAGTTCAAGAGTGTGCGTGGCCCGAACAAGGCGCTGCGCCCCGGCGCGGCCTCCACCGACCTGTTCGACCTGACGCCCAGCGATGAGCAGCAGATGATGCGCGACACGCTGGCCGGCTTCGCCGCCGAGCAGTTGCGCCCCAACGCGCAGGCCGCGGATACCGCCTGCGCCACGCCGAAGGCGATCCTGCAGGCCGCTGCCGAACTGGGCATCGGCTCGATGCAGGTGCACGAGGAGCTGGGTGGTGTCGGCGGTGCCGAGCGCTCGGTGGTGACCAACGCGATCATCGCCGAGGCTCTCGCACAGGGTGATCTCGGCATGGCCGTTGCCTGCCTGGCGCCGGTCGGTGTCGCCGCCGCGCTGGCGGAGTGGGGTACGGCGCAGCAGCAGTCGACCTATCTCTCCAGCTTCATCGACGAGAAGGCCCCGGTCGCCGCGATCGCGGTGCTGGAGCCGCGCCCGCTGTTCGATCCGTTCAAGCTGTCGACTTCGGCCCGGCGTACCGACGCCGGCGGTTATGTGCTCAGCGGCGAGAAGTCGCTGGTGCCGATGGCGGCCAGTGCCGAACTGTTCCTGGTCGCCGCCAGCACCACGCACGGCCCGCAGCTGTTCATCGTCGAGTCCGGCGCCAAGGGCATCCACATCACCGCCGAGCCGGCGATGGGCCTGCGTGCCGCGGCCACGGCGCGTGTCCGCTTCGACAACGTGCAGCTCAATGCCTCGGCCCTGCTGGGCGGCGGCGAAGGCGACTTCTCCTACGAGAACTTCATTGCGCGCAGCCGCCTGGCCTGGTGTGCGCTGGCGGTCGGCACCTCGCAGGCGGCGCAGGACTATCTGGTCACCTACTGCAACGAGCGCATCGCCTTCGGCGAGCCGATCAGCCATCGCCAGGCGGTGGCCTTCAACATCTCCAACATCGCCATCGAGACCGATGGCATGCGCCTGTTGACCTGGCGCGCAGCCGCACTTGCCGCGGCCGGAAAACCCTTTGTACGAGAAGCCGCGCTGGCGCGCAGACTGTGCGCCGACAAGGGAACACAGATCGGCGCCGACGCCGTGCAGCTGCTCGGAGGACATGGGTTCGTCAAGGAACACCCGGTGGAACGCTGGTACCGCGACCTGCGTGCGGTCGGGATCATGGAAGGCGGCCTGCTGCTCTGAGCACAAGACAATGATCAATCTCGAAAACCCCAAGAAGTTCCGCGGCCTGGTCGACCAGGCGCACCAGGTGGCGAAGGAAATCTTCCGCCCCAACTCGCGCAAGTACGACCTCGCCGAGCACGAGTACCCGAAGGAGCTGGACATCCTCGGCGCGCTGCTCGACGGCATGCATGCCAGCGGCGCCGGTGAAGGCGCCGGTGCCGCCGGCGTGCGCCGCGACTCGGTCGAGGACCAGGGCAACCGCAACAGCAGCAATCTCTCCACTGCGCTGGGCACGATGGAGCTGTGCTGGGGCGACGTCGGCTTCCTGCTGACGATGCCGCGCCAGGGCCTGGGCAACTCGGCGATCGCCTCGGTGGCCAACGACGAGCAGCTCAAGCGCTTCGCCGGCCGCTGGGCCGCGATGGCGATCACCGAGCCGCATTGCGGCTCCGACTCCGCCGCGATCCGTTGCAGCGCGACCAAGGACGGCGACCATTACGTCCTCAACGGCGACAAGATATTCGTCACCAGCGGCGACCGCGCCGACCTGGTGGTGGTGTGGGCGACGCTGGACCGCAACATCGGCCGCGCCGCGGTGAAGTCCTTCGTGGTCGAGAAGGGCACGCCGGGCCTGGAACTGGTGCGCCTCGAACACAAGCTCGGCATCCGCGCCTCCGACACCGTGCAGTTCGCGCTGCGCGATTGCCGCGTGCACAAGGACAACCTGCTGGGCGATCCGGAGATCAATGTCGAGAAGGGTTTTGCCGGGGTCATGCAGACCTTCGACAATACCCGTCCGCTGGTCGCCGCCATGGGCGTGGGCCTGGCGCGTGCATGCCTCGAAGAGACGAGGAAAACCCTGGAGCAGGCCGGTATCGTCATCGACTACAACCGGCCGGCAATGGTGCAGTCCGCGGCCGCGGCGCAGTTCATGGCGATGGAAGCCGACTACGAAGCCGCGCGCTTGCTGACCATGCAGGCGGCCTGGATGGCGGACAACCGCAAGCCGAACTCGCTGCAGGCCTCGATGGCCAAGGCGAAGGCCGGTCGCAGCTGCGTCGACATCGCACTCAAGTGCGTCGAGCTCTGCGGCAGCATCGGTTACGGCGAGGGTGAGTTGCTGGAGAAGTGGGCGCGCGATTCGAAGATCCTCGACATCTTCGAAGGCACGCAGCAGATCCAGTTGCTGATCATCGCGCGGCGTTTGCTGGGCAAGACATCGGCGGAGCTGAAGTAGTCAGCGCGCCTTGACGAGCACTGGGAGGCTCTCCTCGTCGAGTCCTCCTTTTTCTGAGCGGAACGGGTCAAACCGTTCCGCTTTTTTTTGCCCGCCGTGGGCTGCCAGAATCGTTCATGGCATGATCATTTGCCCCGCCCCGGGGGCATCCCAGGACAGAAGCAAGGTGAATCTCGCGGATCTGCTGCGCCGGCGCGACCGGTCAGTCATGCTGCTGTCCGGCAAGGTCGAGCCCGGCGAATGGAAAGCCCCCGGCGGCACGGAACGGGTGGTCCGTTTCGATGATGCCGCGGTGCTGCGCCTGACCGATGCCCATGAGTTCGCGCTGCTGAAGGGTTTTCCGGCCGGCCTCGACTGGACCCTGGTTGGCACCGACACCGGCATCGGTCGCCTGGCGGTCGACATCATCAGCATCGCCGACCCCGCGCGGCGCGCGCGGCTCGCCGTCGCCGAGGTCGGTGGCGCCGGCCAGCGCAGTGCACTGCGCCTGCGCTGGCCGTTGTGGGCCGGCGATCGCGGCGGCTTCCATCTCGAACTGCGGCAGGAAGGGCAGGGCCGCGCGATGCTCAGCCTCGGCCTGCTGCTGAATCCGCGCCAGCGCGTGCTGCCCTGGATGCAGGGCACCGGTGTCGAGGTCGGACCCGGGCTGAACCCGCATGTGCTGCCGAGTGCCGGCGTGGAGGTGCGCTACGTCGAGGCGCTGTCGGCGGAGCAGTGGCTGCGCCTCTACAAGAAGACCGACCAGCCGCCGCGCGCGGTGACCGACAACCTCTGGGCCAACTACGTCGTCGGCTCAGCCAGCACCCTCGACATCTGCGAGGACGGCAGCCTCGACTTCATCTTCTCCAACCACGTCTTCGAGCATCTGGTGAACCCGCTGGGCGTGCTGGAGCACTGGCTGCGCAAGCTCAAGCCGGGCGGGGTGATCGGCGGCGTCGTGCCCGACCTGCGCCATACCTTCGACCTGCGTCAGCCCGGCTCGACGCTGGCGGAGATCCTGGCGGAGCATGCGCAGGGCGGTTTCGATCTGCGGCCGGGCCACTACCAGCGCTGGTGTCGCTACACCGCGCCCTACAACACGCCCGAGGAACTGGTGGCGCGCAACTACTCGGTACACGCGCATTACTACACGCCACAGAGCTTCGACGCGCTGGTAGGCCTGCTGCGCGACGAGGGCAGGCTGCACTCCGCGTTCTACGACACCGCCGCCAACAACAAGGACTTCGGCTTCCTGCTGTGGAAGGCGACGCCGGACTGGAGCCGTCTGGAAGACCGGCCCGGAGCGGACACTCAGTAGTCGGACTGCCGCGGCTTGAACTCCGGCGCCTGCTTGGCCAGGCCGGCCTTCACCGCAATGCGCTGGTTCTTGCTGCGGAACATGCGCAGCTGCAGCTTGCGCTCCAGCGCCAGGGCTTTGTTCTCCGTCGCCAGCCAGTTGCCATTGAGCAGCTGCTTGCCCGCGGCGACGGCGTCCGGCGACTTGCCGGCGATCTCGCGTGCCAGGGCCTGGGCGGCGGCCAGCGGATCATCGGCCAGTTCGGTGACCAGGTTCAGCGCCAGGGCCTCGCGGCCGCTGACCATCTGCCCGGTCAGCGTCAGCCGCTTGGCGACGTCGATCGGCATCAGCTCGCGCAGCAGCACGGTGCCGCCCATGTCCGGAATCAGGCCCCATTTCACTTCCATGATCGACAGCTTCGCTTCCGGCGACGCGATGCGGATGTCGGCGCCCAGCGCGATCTGCATGCCGCCGCCGAAGCAGTTGCCGTGGATCGCGGCGATCACCGGCGCCTGCAGCTCGCGCCAGCACAGGCTGGCTTCCTGGAACACATTGATCTTCTTCACGCCGAAGGTGGCGAAGTGCTTGAAGAACTTCGGCAGGCTGGAGAAGGCGCTGGCGACGTCGAGGCCGGAGCAGAACGAGGGACCTTCGCCGCGCAGGACCACCGCGCGCACGTCACGCCGGCTGCGCAGCTGCTTCGCCACGGCGACCAGGCCCTGCAGCAGCAGGATGTCGAGGGCGTTGTGCTTCTCGGGACGGTTGAGGCTGACGGTTGCGATGCCGTCGGCGATGGCGAGAGTGACGCGGTCATTCATGGCAGCAGGTCCGAAAGAGGGCAGGATGGCGGCATCCTGCCGCCACGGGTCCTGAAAAGCGATCGTTCGCGGGCCGTCATGCCCGGCGCCACGGCCAAGACCCGCAGCCTCAGGCTTCCATCTTGCCCATGCGCTGGCGGCGGCTTTCGCGGTACTGCACCGGGGTCATGCTGGACCAGCGCTTGAAGGCACGGTAGAAGGTGCTGGGCTCGGAGAAGCCGGTGAGATAGACGATGTTCTCGATCGGCTCGTTGGTCGAGCGCAGGAGCTTGCGGGCCAGGGCATAGCGGAAGTCCGACAGCAGCTGGCTGAAGCTGGTGCCGGCGCGCGACAGCTCGAAGCGCAGGCGGCGGGTCGGCACCCCGAGCTCCCTGGCCACGTCCTCGAGGTCGCACTTGTCCAGTTCGAGGCGCTGCGAGAACACCTTGCGGATGCCCTCGATCAGGTCCTGGCGCTTGAGGTTGGACAGGCGCTTCTCGGCCAGTTCCTCGTGCAGCTTGAGCAGGTCCGGGTCCCAGCGCGGCGAGCGGTAGGCCAGCAGCTTCTGGTCGAACCAGATCTCGCTCTCCGGGGCATCGAACTCAACCGGGCAGCCGAACACCTTTTCGTATTCCTCCTGCGCCACCCGGGGCGAGAAGCGCAGGCGTACCCGTTGCGGCCCGAAGTGCTTGTCGGTGACCGACTTGGCGAAGGCGATCAGCTCGTACAGCACGCAGATCTCGGTGTGGCGCAGCTGGGGGGCATCCAGGGCCCCTCCCTGCACGACCGCGCGGGCGCCCTGGGCGTCCTCGATGATGCGCATGTTCATGGCATCGCTCAGCAGGCGCAGGTACTTCAGCGAGCGGCCGACGCCCTCGCCGAGGGTCTGGCTGCTGAAGATCAGGTATTCCAGCACCTCGCCGTGGAACACCGGCAGGTGGGGGCAGAGGCGCAGGCCGACCTCCGGGTCGCCGGTGACCTGCTCGACCACCTGCCAGAACAGGGTCTGCAGGGCGTGCTCGGTGCGCATCTCGCGCAGCGGCAGGCTTTCGGCGTGGTAGCCGAGCTGCTGGTAGATGGCCGCCACGTCCCAGCCGGCCTTGACCATCCCCGCATGGACAATCTGGAGCAGTTGCCCCGAGTCCTTCATTGTTCTCGTCTCCCACCCGGTGGTCCGGGCATTCTAGATTTGCCGTAAAGCCAGTGTCACTGGCCCCGGGTGTCAATTTCAGCGAACAATGGCAATGTTAGTCTCGGTCGTTGCTTATTCCTATAAATTTTTGGTGCCTGGGGAGAACCGTGATGCGAAAGAGCACGTGGTCTGTGGCATTGCTGGCGCTGGTCTCGACGCAGGGGCAGGCGATCGAGTTCGAGTGGAACGGCGTCGAGGGCGGCTGGAAGAACGTGCTCTCCGTGGGTGCCGCCATGCGCATGGAGGAGCGCTCCAACAACCTGATTGGCAAGCTCAATGTGCCCGGCCAGCAGGGGCTCTGCGATGCCGACGACTGCATCTCGCTGGACGGCGATCCGGCCCCCAACCAGCGCCTGGTCGACGCGCCGGGCGCCTTCTTCGGCCACAACGGCGACAACGGCAACCTCAATTACGACCGCTACGACCTGGTCGCCGCCACCACCAAGATCAACAG
>DATILC010000170.1:0-2948 GCA_035476855.1 Solimonas sp.
GCCCCAGCAACAGGAAGCCGGCGTGCAGGCGCCCGCGCCAGGGCCACAGCACCGGCAGCAACAACAGAACGAATATCCATACGGACGCCAGCTCGCGCCAGGCGTGCACCAACAGCACGCCCAGCGAGAAACAGAGGATCAGGACGCGGAGATCGGGCCCGGCTGCAGCCGGCCGCTGTCCAGCGTCCATATGCGGTCCATGCGAGCAGCCAGTCGCAGGTCATGGGTGACCACGATCAGGCTGGTACCGAGTTCGCGATTGAGTTCCAGCATCAACTCGAACACCTTCTCGGCGGTCTTCGTATCGAGGTTGCCGGTCGGCTCGTCGGCCAGCACGCAGGCCGGCCGCGTCACCAGCGCACGCGCCACCGCCGCGCGCTGACGCTCGCCGCCGGAGAGCTCGCCCGGCTTGTGCTGCAGGCGCTCGCCCAGGCCGACGCGCTCCAGCAGTTCGCGGGCACGGCCAAAGGCCTCCTGCTCGGAGCAACGCCGGATCAGCAGCGGCATCGCCACGTTCTCCAGCGCGGTGAACTCCGGCAGCAGGTGATGGAACTGGTAGACGAAGCCCAGCGCCTGGTTGCGCAAACGGCCGCGTGCGGCGTCGGTGAGCGTCGACATGCGCTCGCCCGCGACCCAGACCTCGCCGGTGGAAGGCTCGTCGAGCCCGCCGAGGCAGTGCAGCAGGGTCGACTTGCCGGTGCCGCTGGCGCCGACGATGGCGACACGCTCGCCGCGCTGCACCTCGAAATCGATGCCGCTCCAGACGTCGAGCCGCAGGCGGCCGTCGTCGAAGGTCTTGGAGAGGTTGGTGGCCTTGAGGATGCTCATTACTCGTACCTCAGGGCTTCGGCCGGCTGCACCCGCGACGCACGCCAGGCCGGATAGATCGTCGACACCAGACCCAGCGACAGCGACAGCAGGCTGATCCGGACGACGTCGCTCCACTTCAGCTCCGACGGCAGGTCGCTGATGTAGTAGACGTCCGGCGCCAGGAACTGCTGGCCCATCAGGGCCTCCAGTACCGGTACCAGGCGCTCGACGTTGAGCGCCAGCGCCACGCCGCCGACCACACCCAGCAAGGTGCCGATCACGCCGATGATCGAGCCCTGCACCATGAAGATCATCATGATCGAGCGCGGGCTGGCGCCGAGCGTGCGCAGGATCGCGATGTCGGACTGCTTGTCCTGCACCACCATCACCAGGGTCGAGACGATGTTGAAGGCGGCGACGCCGACGATCAGCGACAGGATGATGAACATCACCAGCTTCTCGGTCTTCACCGCGCGGAAGAAGTTGGCGTGGCTGCGGGTCCAGTCGGAGACGTAGTAGACGCCGTCGAGACTCTGCGCCAGGTCGTGGGCGATGCGCGGCGCCTCGAACAGGTCATGCAGCTTCAGCCGCACGCCGGTGACGGTGTCGCCCATGCGCAGCAGGGTCTGCGCATCCTGCAGGTTGACCAGCACCATGCCGCGGTCGTACTCGTACATGCCGACACGGAACACGCCGGCGACGGTGAAGCGGCGGAAGCGCGGGATCACGCCGGCCGGGGTGACGCTGGCCTGCGGGATCATCAAATCAACCTTGTCGCCGGTCGAGACGCCCATCGCCCGCGCGATCTCGTATCCCAGCACGATCCGGTACTCGCCCGGCTTGAGGTCGGCCAGGGAGCCGATCTTCATGTTGGCGGCAACGTCGTTGACCTTGGCCTCGCGCTCCGGGTCGATGCCGCGCAGCAGCGTGCCGGACAGCTCGCTGCCGACGCGGATCATGCCCTCGCCCTCGATATAGGGCGCCACCGCGACGATCTCCTTGTTGGCTTCGGCCTTCTTCGCCACCTCCTGCCAGCCGGGCAGGCCGCCCTGGAAGGCGGAAATGGTGGCGTGCGAGGCCATGCCGAGAATGCGCGTGCGCAGCTCGCGCTCGAAGCCGTTCATCACCGACAGCACCGTGATCAGCGCCATCGCGCCCACGGCGATGCCGGCCATCGAGGCGGCGGAGATGAAGGAGATGAAATGGTTGCGCCGCTTGGCCCGCGTGTAGCGCAGGCCCGCGTAGAGTTCAAAGGGATTTCGCATTCCGCTTATTACAGCATGGAACGCCGTTGGTCCGGCAGTTTGGCAGACCGCGGCAACGGCGCTATGTTCAATTGCAGAAGAAAAGGCAGGTGCGAACATGAGCGAGAGTTCCGCACACCGGATCGTGGCCCGCTTCGAGATCGGCTACACGCAGATGCTCGACGAGACGGGACAGGCTGTCCCCGATCTCCCCGCCTTCGCCCGCGATGCGGACGCCCTGCGCAGCATGTACGCCAGCCTGGTCCGCAGCCGCGCATTCGACCAGCGCGCCGTGGTGCTGCAGCGCACCGGCCAGCTCGGCACCTACGCCGCCAGCCTTGGCCAGGAGGCGATCGGCACCGCCATGGGCATGGCCCTGCAGCCGCAGGACGTGCTGATACCCGCCTACCGCGAGTACGCGGCGCTGTTCCTGCGCGGCGTCGAGATGAGCAGCGTGCTGCGCTACTGGGGCGGTGACGAGCGCGGCATGGACTATGCCGCCGAGCCGGCGCGCCACGACTTCCCGCTGTGCGTGCCGATCGGCACCCAGTTGCCGCATGCGGTGGGCGTGGCCTACGCTTTCCACCTGCGCCGCGAGCCGCGCGTGGTGCTGGCCTCTTGCGGCGACGGCGCCACCTCCAAGGGCGACTTCCACGAGGCGGTCAGCGCCTGCGGCATCTGGAAGCTGCCGCTGGTGATCGTGATCTCCAACAACCAGTGGGCAATCTCGCTGCCGCGCTCGCGCCAGTGCGCGGCGCAGACGCTGGCGCAGAAGGCCATGGCCGGCGGCATCCGCGGCGAGCAGGTCGACGGCAATGACGTGATCGCCACCCGTGCGGTGATCGAAGCGGCGCTGGACCGCGCCCGCGCCGGCGAAGGCCCGACCCTGATCGA
>DATILC010000171.1:0-7770 GCA_035476855.1 Solimonas sp.
CCGCCGCCGAGGGCCAGGCCGTTGATCGCGGCGGCGAAGGGCTTGCCGCAGGTCTCCATGCGGCGGAACAGCGCCGACAGCTCGAACGAGGCCTTAGAACCCTCGACGGCATCGATGCCCTTGTCGAAGGCGGTGACGAGATCCTTGAGGTCGGCGCCGGCAACGAAGGCGCCCGGCTTGCCGGAGGTGATGATCGCGCCCTTGATGGCGGCGTCGGTGGCAATGCGCTCGACGGCCGCGGCCAGTTCACGCGTCAGCTCCGGCGTGATGACGTTCATCGGACGCTCGGGCACGTCGATGGTCAGGACGGCGAAGCCGTGGCGGTCGATATCGAATTTCAGTGCAGTGGTCATGTTCAGGAATTCCGTATTAATCAGATGCGCTCGATGGTTTGAGCCTTGGCTCAAACCCGTTCGATGATCGCGGCGTTGCCCATGCCGGCGCCGACGCAGAGCGTGGCCAGCGCGGTGGACTTGCCGGTGCGCTCCAGCTCGTCGAGCGCGATGCCGAGGATCATTGCGCCGGTGGCGCCCAGCGGATGGCCCATGGCGATGGCGCCGCCGTTGACGTTGACGCGGTCATGCGAGATATCGAGCGCGCGCATGAAGCGCAGCGCCACCGAGGCGAAGGCCTCGTTGATCTCGAACAGGTCGATGTCCTTCACGCTCATGCCGGCGAGCTTCAGCGCCTTCATCGACACCGCAGCGGGGCCGGTCAACATGATGCAGGGCTCGGAACCGATCGCCGCGAAGCTGCGGATGCGCGCACGCGGCTTGAGGCCCGCCTTCTGGCCGAACTCCTTCGTGCCGATCAGGATGCCGCAGGCACCGTCGACGATGCCGGAGGAGTTGCCGCCGGTGTGGACGTGGTTGATCGCCTCGACCTGCGGGTAGCGCTGCATCGCGACGGCATCAAAGCCGCCCTGCTGGCCCAGCATCTCGAACGCAGCCTTGAGCTTGCCCAGGTCGGCCAGCGTGGTGCCGGCGCGGATGTGCTCGTCATGGTCCAGCACGACCTGGCCGATGACGTCGCGCACTGGCAGGATCGATTTGCCAAAGCGGCCTTCCTTCCATGCCTGCACGGCACGGCGCGTGCTCTCGACCGCAAAGCCGTCGACATCCTCGCGCGAGTAGCCGTCGATGGTCGCGATCAGGTCGGCGCCGATGCCCTGCGGGACGAAGTGGACCTTCGGCGCGAAGGCAGGGTCGGTCGGCCAGGAGCCGCCGTCGGAACCCATCGCCACGCGCGACATCGATTCGACGCCGCCGGCGATCATCGCCGGGGCCATGCCCGCCATCACACGCGCCGTCGCCAGGCTCACCGCTTCGAGACCTGAACCACAGAAGCGGTTGACCTGCACGCCGGACACGGTCTCGGCGTAGCCGGCATTGAGCGCCATCGAGCGCGGCAGCACCGCACCCTGCTCGCCCACCGGCGAGACGATGCCCATGATGACGTCGTCGATCAGCGAGGTGTCGAGCTGGCTGCGCTCACGCAGGCCCTGCAGCACCTGGGTGCCCAGCTGCAGCGGCGTGATCTCGTGCAGCGCGCCATCGGCGCGGCCCTTGCCGCGCGGCGTGCGGACGTGGTCGTAGATATAGGCTTCGGTCATGGTGGTCTCGAGTCAGTAGAAAAATCAGAAGAAATAGTCAGCCACGGAATTTCACGGACGAACACGGAAAGAAAAGCGGATTTCCTGATCCGTGTTATCCGTGTCACTCCGTGGCAAAAAGTCTTGTGCGCCTTAGCGCGGCGCCATGCGGATCGCGCCATCCAGGCGGATGCATTCGCCGTTGAGCATCACGTTCTCGACGATCTGCACCGCCAGCTGCGCGAACTCGACTGGCTTGCCGAGGCGCGGCGGGAACGGCACCGAGCGGTTCAGAGAATCCAGTGCTTCCGGCGACAGGCCGGCGAGGATCGGCGTCTCGAAGATGCCGGGCGCGATGGTCATCACGCGGATGCCGATGCGCGCGAATTCGCGCGCCAGCGGCAGGGTCATGCCGACCACGCCGGCCTTGGAGGCGCTGTAGGCAGGCTGGCCGATCTGGCCGTCGAAGGCAGCAACGGAAGCGGTGTTGATGATCACGCCGCGCTCGCCGTCGGCGGTCGGCGCCTGCTGGCTCATCGCATGCGCGGCCAGGCGGATGACGTTGAAGCTGCCGACCAGGTTGACGTTGATGATGCGCATGAAGCGCTCCAGCGGCAGCGGGCCGTCCTTGCCCAGCGCCTTCTCGGCGGCACCGATGCCGGCGCAGTTGACCGCACCATGCAGGCCACCCAGTTCACCCACGGCCAGTTCCACCGCGGCCTTCACATCGGCCTCGCTGGCGACGTCGACACGGGCATAGCGCGCAGCGGCGCCCAGTTCCTGCGCCAGTTCGGCGCCGAGCTTGTCGTTGAGATCGGCGATCACCACCTTGCCGCCGCGGCGTACCAGTGCACGCGCAGTCGCGGCGCCGAGGCCCGAGGCGCCGCCGGTGATCAGGAATACCTTGTTCTCGATTTGCATGAAGACTCCGTGGATCGCGTTTGCACGGCCGCAGGACGGCCCCGTGACATGGGGCAAGATGCTGCCGTCGCACACCGTTCATTGGTATGTGGCCCGCGGCCAAGGCGTTAATGTTTCAGGCCAAACGAACGATGGCGTGGCGGGCTAGGCGAACCCTCGCAGGGAGGCGCATCGGCGGAAATGACGATTTCGGCCAACTGACTGATAATTGCGGCCACGAACCCTGCGGAAAGCCAGTCCATGTCCCATGTCGAGGTGCGTCGCCCGGTAGTCAGTGCACAGCTGCTGGCAAGGCTCGGCGCGGAGCGTGGCCTGCCGGTGGAGGACTGCCTGCGCGACACCGGTATCGATCCCGCGGAACTGTCGGACCCGGCCACCGAGATCACCATCGAGCAGGAGCTGCAGCTGATCCGCAACCTGCTGCGCGGCCTCGGGCCGGTGCCGGGCCTGGGGCTCGACGCCGGCATGCGCTATCACCTTTCCGCCTACGGCATCTGGGGCTTCGCGCTGCTGAGCAGCCCGACCTTCCGCAGCGCCGCCGAGATCGCGGTGCGCTACCTCGACCTGTCCTACGCCTTCGCGCGCTATCGCCTGGAGAACGTCGGCAAGGACCTGCTGATCATCCTCGACGACAGCAATGTGCCGGAGGACGTGCGGCAGTTCCTGGTGGAGCGCGACTTCACCGCCTGGGCCAATGCCGCCTGGGAGATGCGTCCCGGCGGTTTCCCGGGTCGCAGCGCGCAGTTCCGCTTTCCGCGGCCCGACTACGCCTGGCGCTTCGACAAGATCTGCGGCGTGCGGCCCAGCTTCGATGCGCCGATGAACGCCATCCTGCTCTCCGCCAAGGATCTGGATGCACCGCTGCCGCAGGCCAATCCGATGATGGCGCGCATGTGCGAGGAGCAATGCCGCCAGCTGCTGGCCCGGCGCCGCGTGCGCTCCGGCCTGGCCGGCCAGATCCGCGACCGCCTGCTGCGCAACCCCGGCGAAATGCCCTCGCTGGAGACGGTCGCCGAGGAACTGCACATGGCCTCGCGCAGCCTGCGGCGCCGGCTCGACGAGGAAGGCACCACCTTCCGCGCGCTGGTCGACGAGGTAAGGCAGACCCTGGCCGAGGAACTGCTGATGAGCGCGCACATGAAGCTGGCAGAAATCGCCGCGCGCCTCGGCTACACCGAGCCCGCGGCCTTCATCAGTGCCTTCAAGCGCTGGAAGGGCATGTCGCCGACGGCCTACCGGCAGCAGCGCCAGCGCGGCGCCGTCAGCGAAGCGGAATAAAAAAGGCGCCGCCTCGCGGCGGCGCCAGTCGACGGAAAGGTCCTACAGCGTCTTCAGGTATTCCATCAGCGCGCGGCGTTCCGCATCGGTCAGCACCGACGTGAACTCGTGGCCGCCGTTGCCCTGGCTGTAGTAATGGGTGTTGTAGACCTTGCGATCCTCGATCTGCTGGCTGGTGAGGATCGGCAGGTTGAGCAGGTTCCAGGCGAGGCCACCGTTGGCCCAGACCAGGCCCAGCAGGTCCTGCAGGTTGGCCCCACCCGAGGGATTGCACTCGATGAAGGGCAAGGAGCCGGTGCCGCAGGCCAGTCCCTCGTAGTTCCAGCCCACGCGGTCGTGGTCGTAGCCGGTGTCGAGGCTGTAGTCGAAGCCGCTGATGCCGCCTTCGATCGCCGGCACCGACAGGCGGCGCCAGATCGGCTGGCGATCGGCCGGCTGCAGCACCTCCCAGAGATTGGGCACCGCGCCGTTGTGGAAGTACGGCGCCGTCGCCCACACGCCGTACAGCGGCGGCGCGAGATAGCCCAGCTTGCGGTCGCCGCGCAGGGCGCTGTCGTTCTGGTCGGCGCAGAGCGGGATGCCAGCCTCGTTCTTGGGACCGTCGGCGTAGGCAAACCAGTTGTTGCGCGCGTAGGTGGAGACGATCTGGCTGTTGCCGTCGAGACGGCGGCTGTCGGTGCCAATGATCTCGATCGGCGTGATGTAGGCGGCGATGCCTTCCAGCAACGGCGTGTCGAGATAGGCCGGGTCATTCACGTAGCGCGGCGAGTAGGCGCCATGGCAGCTGGCGCAGGAGCCGTTGCCACCCTCGGGGCGCGGCACCGGGTTGTTGAGCTTGTCGGCCCAGAGGTCCTTGCCGTGGAACAGGATCGCGCCCTGCTCCGCCATTGCGGTGTCGATCGCGCCGAGCTTGCGCTGCGGCCATTCCGGCGATTTCAGCGACATGATCCAGCTGTCGCCATCCTGCTGGTGGTCCTTGATCCACTGCTTGCCGGTTTCGTTGTTCGGCGTGGCGACACCGGGAAAGTGGAAGGACAGCTCGATGCGCTTGGAGTCCATCACCTGGCCGCCGTCGAAGAACTTCGAGGGACGGCTGCCGACGTTCCACCACACCGGCGGATCTTCCGTGCCGGTGGAGGGCTGGGTCTGCACGGTGAGGTAGCCGATCAGGTCGTCGAACAACGTCAGCGTGCCGAACAGCTGGAAGTTGGTGATGTTGCCGGTGCCGCGCACCTTGTTCTGCGAAACGACCGCCAGCACCGCCTGCTGCGGCGCGATGAAACCCAGGTCGGTGAACATCACGGTGATATCGGACAGCGAGTTGGTGCCGTACATCGGCCCCAGGCCCTCACCGTCTTCCGGCTCGCCGACGGCGCCGCCGTGGCAGATGTTGCAGGTGACGCCGACATTGCCGGTCCAGCTGCCGTCCGGGTTGCGCAGCTGCGTCAGGCCGATGGGCAGCTGGCCGCTGCCGCCGTTCTTGCCCGGTGCATTCGGATCCTCGTCCGGCAGCGGATAGGGATTGGGCGTCTTCGGCATCGGCATGCCCCAGCGCTCCGCCACCAGTTGGTCGAAATTGGCGGGACGGCTGGACATGCGCCAGACGCGCTGCCACATGGTGTTGTAGTCCGCCGCCGGGAAGGCGAAGCTCGGATCGGGCGAGTCGCCGCCGAACATGGTGCCGGCACCGATCTCGCCGTTTGCCGCGATCAGGCGGTAGCCGCGTTCGGAGCGGTCACGCAGGTCGCCGCAGGTGCCCGGATGGTTGTCCTCCTGGCAGGTCTGCCACCAGGCGTTGAACAGCACGGCCTTGCCTGTGTTGGCACCCGGCACCACCAGTTCGCGCGGATCCTGCGGCACCGGCGTGGAGTCCGGCTTGCCCTCGCAGTAGTCGAACCAGTAGTGGCCGGCGCGACGGCTGCCCAGCAGCGGCAGCAGCGCGCCCGGATCGATGCCACCGCCGAGCAGCGCACCGCAGCCCTTGGCGTCGGCGAAGCACTTCAGCAGGATCTCCATGTTCCTGTACTGCGGGCTGCCGACCGGCCAGGGCTGGCCACCGGTATGCGGCATCTCCTGCCCCGAGGACATCAGCAGGATGCGCGAGGTCGGGTTGTTCTTGCCGAGGCGATCCCAGCTCGTGCGCAGGTTCGCGAGATCCTTCGACTTGTCGGTGGACAGCATGAAGTCCTTGCCGTCCTCGACGTTGGCCACGCCCGCGGGGGTATGGCAGGTCCGGCAGAAATCGAGCTGCGGCTGCACCTTGCCGCTGAAGTGCTCTTCCATCGAGCGCGCCGCCGGACCATCGCCGCCGGTGCCGGAAGCTGCATCGCTGCGTCCGCTGTAATCGCCGGAGCAGGCGGACAGCAGCGCCATCAAGGCCATACCAGGCAGGCCGATGACACCCCGACGCTCACGAATCCGCTTCCACATGACGCACCCGCCCTTCAAAAGGATACTTTTGTATCTTTCAAGCTTGGACGAGGGCGCGGGCGAACGCATTAATGATTCCGGACAGGCAGTTGATCGCAATGACCAGCCGCCGCCCGGAGGTAGCGTTCAGATGCCCCAGCGTTCCATCAGGGCGACCGCCTCGCGCCGCAGCCACAGCGGCGGATGGCGCAGGCCTTCGATCGCAAGGCGGTTCATCAGGCCGTTGATGCGCAAGGCCTTGCCGGCCATGCAGGCCGCGTAGGATTCCTTCGCCACCTGCTGCGGCGTCAGGTTCGGCACCAGCGGCAGGCGCATCGGCTTGCGGCCTTCCTGCACGATCATCGCGGTCTCGGTGAAGCCCGGGCAGACCGCGGTCACCGTCACCCCGCTGCCGCGCGTCTCCAGCGCCAGCGCCTCGCTGAACGACAGCAGGTAGGCCTTGCTGGCCGCATAGCTAGTACACCAACACCTTAATTATGGAACATAGTGCCGACTCATTTTCCGATCGGCGTCTTGTCGGGTGAAGCTCCATTGGATGGTGCATCGCTCGGTGTTGCGTCGGTGTTGCCATGCGTCGACCTCACTGACCAGAGTCGGGATGTCGGGAACACGACGATCCAGGCATTGACGGGAGAGCGCGCCGATTTCGATCTCGGCCATGTTGAGCCAACTCGCGTGCTTGGGCGTGTAGTGGAATACGACGCGGCCGAGCAGGGCGTTGGAGGCCTCGGAGCCCAGTACTTCGTCGAAGACCTTTCGGAAGTGCGTATTCAAGTTGTCCAGCACGAGGTGAATGCGCCGCGCGGAGCGGTAGACCCGCTCGATCAGATGGCGCACGAAGGCGACGAAGTCGATCTTGCCGCGATGCGCGGTGACTTCCACGATGCGCTGGCCCGCATGCGGCTCGACCGCCACAAACAGGTTGCAAGTGCCCCGTCGGACGTACTCGTAGTCCTGTCGCAATGGCGTGCCCCGACGGATGGCCAACGGTGCGCGGGAATCGGCCAGCAGCTGGGTACTCTTTTCGTCGATGCAGACAACCGGTTCGCAACGCCGATAAGGACGAGCGTACAGCGCCAACAGGGCGTACATCCGGCTCCGGTACTCCTGCGTCAACGCGCCAACGCACCACATCAGCCGGCGCCAGGGTTTGAGACAGTTTTTTTTAGCAGCCGGCGAATGGTTTCGCGGCTGATGCCGGACTGCGCGAACTCCGCTCGGGCAGCTTGTTCCAGCAACATCAGCGTCCAGCGCTTGGCCCCCGCAGGCGGCGCCGAACAGGCCAGCGCCGTGACTCGTGCCTCCACGTCCGTGTCGTATTGCCGGGGCTTTCCGGGGCGATCCATGTCGAACAGCGCGTGTTCCACGCCGCCCTCCAGATATGCCGCCCGCGTCCGCCAGATCATCGTGCGGCCAACGCCCAGAATCGCCATGATCTGCGCTTCCGGAACCTTCCGATGCAGCGCCGCCAGGATGTGGGCCCTATTTACCTCTCGGGCATGGTGCAGGCCCGACGAGCGGATCTCCTCGACCCGCTCCCAGGCCTTGCT
>DATILC010000172.1:0-1572 GCA_035476855.1 Solimonas sp.
GCATCAGCGCCTGCGCGTCGTCCATGATGAACACACGCTTCACGTAGAGCTTCACGCCCGCCCGCTTGTCGCGGTTGTAGAGGTCGAACGGCGCCTTGGCCGGGATGTACAGCAGCTGCGTGTACTCGCTGCGGCCCTCGACGCGGTTGTGCGTGTAGGCCAGCGGCGGCTCGGCATCGAACGCGATCTGCTTGTAGAACTCCTGGTACTGCGCGTCGGTGACCTCGCTCTTGGGCCGCGTCCACAGCGCGGCCGCCTTGTTGACGGTCTCCCACTCGTCGCTGAGCACCTGCTCCTTCTTCTCCTCGTCCCACTTCTCCTTGCGCATCAGGATCGGCAGCGAGATGTGGTCGGAATAGCGCGAGATGATCGACTTCAGCTTCCACGGCCTGAGAAAGTCTTCTTCGCCGTCGCGCAGGTGCAGGATCACGTCGGTGCCGCGCGCGGCACGGTCGATCGCCTCGACCTCGAAGTCGCCCACGCCTTCGCTGGTCCAGCGCACGCCCTGCGCGGCCGACAGGCCGGCGCGCCGGGTCTCCACCGTGATGCGATCGGCGACGATGAAGCCCGAATAGAAGCCGACGCCGAACTGGCCGATCAGGTTGGCGTCCTTCTTCTGCTCGCCCTCGAGCTGCGCCACGAACTCGCGGGTGCCGCTCTTGGCGATGGTGCCTAGGTGCTCGATCGCCTCGTCGCGGCTCATGCCGATGCCGTTGTCGCGAATGGTCAGCGTCTTGGCCTGCGCGTCGAACAGCACCCGCACCTCGAGGCTGGGCGCGTCCTCGTAGAGGGTGGTGTTGTCGAGCGCCTCGAAGCGCAGCTTGTCGCAGGCGTCCGACGCGTTGGAGATCAGCTCGCGCAGGAAGATCTCCTTGTTGGAGTACAACGAGTGCGTCACCAGGTGCAGGATCTGCTTGACCTCGGCCTGGAAGGAATGGGTCTGTTTGCTCATACGGGTCTGGGCATGGTTGATTGAGGGAGTCGCTCGCAGCGATCCGGCGCGGCATGTGGGGCCATGGCGCGGGTCCTTCAAGAGCAAAACCACGCAGGCCCCTTCGGAACTCAAGTTTGACTCGCGCTGCGGCCGCCGGCCATGCAAGATGCCGGGCCCGCCAGTCTCCACCCGCGGCATACCCTCAAGTGTCCCAACAGATCGCCGACTGGTTCGTCACCCTGCTGCGCGGCCCGCTGGCCGGCCTGCGCGGCGCCGACCCCGTGCTCGGCATGGCGCTGGTGGTGCTGGCGGCCCTGGTGCTGGCCAGCGCGCTGCACAAGCGCCTGCGCCTGCCGCGGCTGCTCGGCTACCTGCTGGTCGGCGCGGTGGCCAGCCCGGCGGTGCTCGGCTTGCTGGAACGCACCGACATCGACCCCTGGAAGCCGCTGATCGACCTGGCCGTCGCGGCGCTGGTGTTCGAACTGGGCACGCGGCTGCGGCCACGCTGGCTGATCGACAACCCGTGGCTGGCTGCCAGCAGCGCGCTCGAGGCGGCGATGGCAGCCATCGTGGTGGGCCTCACCCTGATGGCCCTGGGCGCTCCCGCGGCCAGCGCCGCCGCGGCGGCCGCGCTGGCC
>DATILC010000173.1:0-1996 GCA_035476855.1 Solimonas sp.
GGTGTTGATCATCACCTGGCGGCCGGCGCGTGCCGGGTCCATCAGCGCCAGGCAGCGCGTCACGGTGGCGCCGGTGTCCTGCGCCAGCAGGTCGTAGCGCTGCACGCCGATCCGGTCGAGCAGCGACTTCAGGCGCCGTGCATGGCCCTCGAAGCTGAAATCCGTGCGCTCGTTCCATTCCGACTCGCCGAGGCCGGCGAGGTCGATCACATGGCAGGTATGCCGCGCGGCCAGCGCCGGCAGCACGTGGCGCCAGGTGTAGCCGGACAGCGGGAAGCCGTGGACCAGCAGCAGGTCCGGTCCGCTGCCGTAGCGGCGCAGCGGCAGCATCGCGTCGCCGCACTGGATGCGCTCGACGGCGGCCTGCCGCCACAGGTCGATGGATTGCTCAGGCATGACGCGCCCCCTGCTGGTCGAGCCAGTCGCCGGCGGCAGACCAGAGCTGGTCGCGCTGGCGGCGATGGAAGAAGCCGGAGTGGCCGACGCGTTCGCGGGTGTGGCCCTCGGCGCTGCTGCGCTCGACCGTCGCCCCGGGGTAGTGGCGCGCCAGCGCCTCCATCGCTGCGGCCGGCGCCAGCGTGTCGTCGGCAAAGCTCCAGAAGCGCAGCGGCAGGCGCAGGCGGCCGTAGCCCGACAGGTCCAGGCCATGGGCCGGATCGAACAGGTAGTCGCGCGAGCGGCACCAGCGCGCCCAGTCGCGGGCGGCACCGGTCGGCATCGGCGTGCCCGCACCCAAGCCGATCCACTGCGGCGGCAGGCGGTCGCGGCCACGGCCGAGCAAGGGGATCAGCGCATTCCACAGCAACCACAGCGGCGCGCGCTGCGCCGCCGGGAAGTCGCGGCGGTTCGGCGCGGTGGCGGCCACCAGGATGGCGCCGTCCAGTTGCTGTGCCGCCGGCGCCAGCCCCAGCAGCTGGGTGCCGAGGCTGTGGCCGATCAGGAAGCGGCGCCCGCCAGTGCTGCCGGCGTGGCGCAGCGCGGCTTCCAGATCCTGTTGCCCCCAATCGGCCAGCCGGACCTCGCGTCCGCGTGGGGCGCCGTCCAGCGTGGCCGAGTCGGCGAAGCCACGATTGTCGTAGCTGAGCACGCGGTAACCGCGCTCGGCGAGGTAGGTCGCGAAGCCGGCATAGAAGCCCTGCGGCACGCCCAGCGCCGCGGCGATCACCACGCTGCCGGCCTTGCCGTCGCCATACTCGCGGGCAGACAGGGCGACGCCGTCGGCGCAGCGCAGGGACAGGGTTCGTGGCGTCATGCAGCAGCTCCGGTACGGGTTCGGGCCAGGGCGCGCAGGGCCAGCGCGACCAGCAACAGCAGTGTAGCGAGGGCATCGGCCAGCGCGATGCGGCGCATCGCCGGCGCCCATTCGGCCGGCGGTCCGGCCAGCAGCAGGAAGCCGATCATGCTGACCAGCGCGGCGATGATGGCGGGCGTCTGCAGTTCGCGGATGAAGGTGCCGGCGAGCAGCAGGCTGCCGAGCAGGCCGAACAGCAGCGCGCGGTGGCGCAGCAGCAGTTCCAGCGTCGGATCGCGCACCGGAATGCCGTACAGCGCCTCGAGCCGGCTGGCCGACAGCAGGCCGATCAGCGGCAGCAGGTTGATCCCCGCTGCCACGACCAGGCTCAACGACAGCAGGGCCTCAGGCCAGCGCATGTTCACGGCTGCGCCCCTGCAGCTGGCCAACCAGCAGATAGAACAGCGGGCCGAAGCTGCCCAGGGTGGCGGTGGCGACCAGATAGGGCCAGACGGTACGCCCCGAGCGGCGCGCATCGTCGACCATCCACAGCATGATCAGCGTGCAGGCGATCACCAGGTCGGCCAGCACCTGCCAGCCGGCGCTGGCCAGCAGCTGGTACTGGAACAGGCCCAGATAACCGTGCTCGAGCAGGGCATAGCCGCTGAGCACGGCGAAATCGACGATCAGGACCAGCAGCAACAGGGTTCTCAGGTTCATCGCAGGCTCCTGCAGGGGTTCGGGAGGCTGCAGCTTCGGGCCGCG
>DATILC010000174.1:0-17836 GCA_035476855.1 Solimonas sp.
GGGCGACCTGGCTGCTGTCCTGGCCGGTGCGCGCAGGCCTGCTGCGCAGCCTGGTGTCATGGTCGCGGCCGCTGCATGCGCTGGCCGGCCTGCTGGCGCACGGCGGCACGCCCTGGAGCGCGATGCATGTCGAGCTGCGCGGCCGCAATGCAAACGGCGAAGCACTGCAACGCGACTGGTACCTGCTGGCCGGCAGCAACCACGGCCCGCAGATTCCCTGCCTGCCGGTGATCGCACTGGCGCGACGCCTGCTGCGCGGGGAAATCACGCAACGCGGCGCGATGCCCTGCCTCGGCCTGCTGTCGGTCGAGGACATCCTCGGTGCGGTGCCGGGGCTGGACCTGCATGTGAAAGAGCAGGAGCCTATCCGTGGATAAGACGCGCACGCGTTGCTGCCAGAAATCGCGCCAGGCAAGTCGGCCGACGCGCGGTTTGGTGGTTCCAAATAAGCGGCGGCCGGCGCCGCATGGCACGATTTCCGGCGCAACCCGAAGGGACGGGGCCGTTTTCGCGCCCCGCGTTCCCTATCGCCGCTTATGTACGTCGAGTACACCGCGCGTCGATAGGGTTAGCGGGACACTAAAACGGCCGCCGTCGCGTGCGTGTCTTATTCACGGATAGGCTCCAAATGGAATTCCTGCTGCTGAAGTGGATCCACATCCTGTCGTCGACCCTGCTGTTCGGCACCGGCCTCGGCACCGCCTTCTACAAGTGGTGGGGCGACCGCAGCGGCGACGTGCGCGCACAGGCGACGGTGATGCGCGGCGTGGTGCTGGCGGACTGGCTGTTCACCACGCCGGCGGTGGTGGTGCAGCTGCTCACCGGACTGTGGATGGCGCTGCGTGTCGGCTACCCGCTGGATCGCGGCTGGATCCTGTGGGCGCTGTGCCTGTACTTCCTCGCCGGCGCCTGCTGGCTGCCGGTGCTGTGGCTGCAGCTGCGCATGCGCGACATGGCGGTGACTGCGGCGCAGGGGAATCAGCCGCTGCCAGTGCGGTACTGGCGTTATCAGCGCATCTGGTTCGCGCTGGGCGTGCCGGCATTCTCCGGGCTGGTGGTGGTGTTCTGGCTGATGGTGTTCAAGCCGTCGGGCCTGTGAGCCCGGCGGGTCGCTGCCGGGGCAAGCCTGCGGCAACTATTCGGACGGCAGTGGGGTCTATGGGAGGACACCCTGAACGGAAGCAGGTGCCCTCATGAAAACTTCAGTTGCATCCGCTGCACTCATTGCCGCGCTCGGCCTGGGCGCCTGCAATCAGTCCCCGCCGCCGCCACCGCCGCCCTCGACCGTCGTCGTGCCCGAACCGGTACCCGGTCCTCCGGGACCACCCGGCGCACCAGGGCCGCAGGGGGCTACCGGATATACCGGTCCGCAGGGTGAACCCGGATACACCGGTCCGCGGGGTCCTCCCGGCGCTGCGGCCCCGCCGGGCGATACCACGATCATCGTGACCCCGCCGCCGGAAAAGGAATCGCCGCCCGCAACCCCGTAGGCTCGCCGCGGCGCTACCGGGCGAACCGTCCAGAGCGCCCCTCCGGACGAGGGGCGCTGATGGCTGCGCGGCCGCGGCTTGTCGCGAGGTGCTGCTGTTCCGGCTGAGGGAGCTCAAGCCGGCCGGGGCCTGAGCCGGGCGGCTCAACCCTTGGCCCAGGATGCCCCGCCGGCTGCGGCGAACATCGCCTCGAAGTCGCGAATGATGCTGGCCTGCCGCTCGGACAGGCGCGCCGTCCCCGACGCCTGCCGCAGCAGCTCAGCCAGGGAGCGCACCTGCGCCTCCGAGAACCTGTCCTTGCAGGGCGCCACGACCTTGTCGATCTGCCCGACGATGGACGGGCCATCGCGCAGCATGTGTTCCGCCAGCGTCAGCAACTCCCGCGCGTAGCGTTCGGCCAGCTTCAGCTCGCCTGTGAACATTTCAACCAGCCGCTCGCGATCCTTCGCGATCAGCTCACCGCCTTCCTTGGCAATGGCGACCAGCAGCAGCACGGCGATCTCGATCGGCTGCTCCAGCGCGAATACCGGCCGCAGCTCGCGGCGCTTCTCCCAGTCGCGTCTTCGCATCCACAGAAACGGGTTGAAGTCGTTGAGATCCACCCCCGAACGCTGCAGGTAGTGCAGCGCCCAGATCAAGCCGGCGAAGGATGTGATGAGTCCGATCAGAATGTGCACTGCATTCCCCTGAGAAATCCCCGGCAGCGAGTATAGGCAGCCGTCGGCAGGCAAAAAACCTGACGACATTCGCAGGTTTGCGGGGCCCGTCACATCCGCCGCACAGCGCCGTCCGTATGCTGGTTGGGACGGAGCGAGGAGAAGTAAATGCCGCTGCGCAAACTGCTGCTGCTGGCGACGCTGGTCGCAGGGCTGAGCCCCCATGCGGTCGCCGCGCTGACCGCCGCCGATGCCGCGAAGGCGGCGCCGGCCTTCACCCACAGCATCTCCGCCGAATGGCTCAACGGTCCGCCGCGCACGCTCGCGTCCCTGCACGGCAAGGTGCTGCTGATCGATTTCTGGACCTTCGCCTGCTACAACTGCTACCGCTCGTTCCCCTGGCTCAACACGCTGGAGCAGCGCTACGCGTCGCAGGGCCTGCAGGTGATCGGCGTGCACACGCCGGAGTTCGAGCACGAGCGCGTGCACGGCAACATCGCCGCCAAGCTGGTCGAGTACGGGCTGAAACACCCGGTGATGATCGACAACGATTTCTCCTACTGGAACGCGATCGGCAACCGCTACTGGCCGGCGTTCTACCTCGTCGACAAGCAAGGCCGCGTGCGCGCGAACTACGCCGGCGAGACGCATGCCGGCGATGCGCGGGCAAGGGAGATCGAGGCGGATATCCGGAAGCTGCTGGCAGAGTAACGACGCTTTCTGCCGTCTACGGGCTCAGGGTTGCGGCTGCTGCGGCGGACAGAACCAGGCACGCCGGCGTTGATCGAAGAGACCGCTGAACTCCCGCGGCGCTGCCAGATCGCAGGCCAGCGTCAGGCCCTTTTCCCGCTCGTAGGTCTGGAACAGGTACTCGCCCGCAAATACCGGCGCTGCCGCCCCCGTCGCGATGCAGAGCCTCATGCCGCCCGTCGCGATCGGCGCGACCAGCGGTGCGTAGGTGTAGCGCCAGCGATGCTGCCGTTCGGCGCTGAAACGACCCCCGGCATCGCTGGTGGCCAGCGGCACGGTCGTGGCGCAGGGTTCCTCCGGACCGCCGTAGCCGGCGAACAGCTGCACGCCTGCCACCGGCGCGCCGGCGGACACGACCTGTCCCGCCACCGCGGGCCGCGTCAGCACGGTATGCGGCCAGGGCACGCAGGCGGCGCACCCCAGCGCCAGCAGGAGGGCGAGCGCTCGCATCAGTGGCTCTTGACCCGCTGCACCGCGTCCAGCCAGCCGGCGTAGAGCGCGTCCGCCTTCTGCGCTTCCGGGCCCGGCGTGAAGCGTCGCTCGACTCCCCACAGCGCGGAGATCTCCTCCAGCGACTGGTAGACGCCGACCTGCAGGCCGGCGAGGAAGGCCGCGCCCAGTGCCGTGGTCTCGACGGTCTGCGGGCGGATCACCGGGATCTTCAGCATGTCGCTGAGGAACTGCGTGAGCCAGTCGTTGACCACCATGCCGCCGTCGACACGCAGCTCGGTCGGCACGACCGAGTCCTGCGCCATCGCCACCATCAGGTCGCGCGTCTGGTAGCAGACCGACTCCAGCGCCGCACGCACGATGTGCGCGATGCCGGAGTCGCGCGTCAGGCCCAGCACCGCGCCGCGCGCCTGCGGATCCCAGTAGGGGGCGCCGAGGCCGGTGAACGCGGGCACCAGGTAGACGCCCTGCGTGTCCTTGATCGACTTCGCCAGCGCCTCGGTCTCCGCCGCGCCGCGGATCAGGTGCATGGCATCGCGCAGCCACTGCACCGCGGCGCCGGCGACGAAGATCGCGCCTTCCAGCGCGTAGGTGGTCTTGCCGTTGAGGCGATAGGCCACGGTCGACAGCAGGCGGTTGCGCGAGCGCACGAACTCGCCGCCGGTGTTCAGCACCATGAAGCAGCCGGTGCCGTAGGTGCTCTTGATCATGCCCTGCGAGAAGCAGGCCTGGCCGACCGTCGCCGCCTGCTGGTCGCCGGCGATGCCGCCGATGCGGATCGCGCCGCCAAACAGCTCCGGCGCCGTGCTGCCGTAATCGGCCGCGCTGTCGCGTACCTCCGGCAGCAGTGCGCGCGGCACCTTGAAGAAGGCCAGCAGCTCCTCGTCCCAGTCCTGCGTGCGGATGTTGAACAGCGCCGTGCGCGAGGCATTGGTCGCGTCGGTGGCGTGCAGGCGGCGGCGGCTGAGATTCCACAGCAGCCAGCTGTCGATGGTGCCGAAGGCCAGCTCGCCCTTTTCCGCGCGAGCCCGCGCGCCCGGCACCTGGTCGAGGATCCAGGCGATCTTGGTCGCGGAGAAATAGGGATCGAGCAGCAGGCCGGTCTTGTCCGACAGCCAGTTCGAGCGCTCCTCGTGCTGCTTGCAGAACTCGCTGGTGCGGCGGTCCTGCCAGACGATCGCCGGATGGATCGGCTCGCCGCTGCGGCGATCCCAGATCACCGTGGTTTCGCGCTGGTTGGTGATGCCGATCGCCGCGATGTCCTGCGCCGCCAGCTTTGCTTCCTTCAGCGCGCCGTTCACGCAGTCCTGCGTGTCCTTCCAGATGCGCAGCGCGTCGTGCTCCACCCAGCCCGGCTGCGGATAGGACTGAGGCAGTTCCACCTGCGACACCCCCAGCTTGCGCCCCTGGCGATCGAAGACGATGGCGCGGGTGCTGGTGGTGCCCTGGTCGATGGCCAGTAGGGCGGTCATGGCGGGGATTCCTCGGAGTGTTTGCCGGCAAGGGTAATTGGGGGCGGTGGGGGGCACAACCTATGGGTACGAAATCGCACGTGCGTGGTACATCTGAAAGTGCTGTCAGCTTGTACTTCCTGCACAGGATGGCAGTATTTGCTGACTCCTCGTCCGCATCCCATGAGCTCAACTACCAACCGTCTCCTCGCTGGTCCCGTCTTCCTGTTGCCCACACTTGTGACCCGAGGTGACCAATGAGCACTGGGGAGCGGCGGACAAGACGCTGGATAAGAGCCGGATTGCTGACAGCTCTGCTGCTGTCGCTATCGTGGATCGGACTCATCGCAGCGACAGTCTCCAAGGTCTTCTCCACCCATAGCAATTTTGAGACAGAACTGGCGGGCGATTGTGCGGTATTGACGTATCACCTTTTCCCGCGCTCCGAGCGGCTGGTCGCAGCAACCGTCTACAGGCCGTTCTACAACCCCGTGGTGGTATGGCACAACGCACGAACCGGAGCGCCGTTGGTGACGGAGCACCCCAACCATCCTTGCGTACGGTATCCGAGCAGCCTGAGCAGAGAGTACCGCGACAACCTGATCGCTCCGGAACTTCGAATCCACTATCCGGCCCTGATCAATCTGATCGTCGCGCCATTGGTGGTCGTCTGGTCGATTCCGGCATTGTTCCTGGCAGGCGCAGGAGTGCGCGCGGCACTGAGCGGCGCCCATCGACGACGGTACGTCCTGTTCCTGGCTTCATATGCAACCTACTGCCTGCTTGCCCTCTTCTGGTATCACCCAGCGTGGCTGGAACGCAGGATCGCGAGCAGCCTTGCCCCCGGCGCAGCCCTCGAAGTGGTGCTGCAGGAATTTCCCGATGGCGCCCCGCAAAGCGTGTCTAATCTCGACATCCATTGCGGGTCGTTGTGGAGCACGGGCCTGTTGTTCGGCGCCGAGAGGAAAGGGACTTTCAACAAGGAAGACGAAGTCCCGGGGCCGGACAGCGGGGAATTCGCTGGCTCCGGCACCGTTGTTTCTCTCTGGCCGGGACAGGTGCCTATCGTCCCTTTCGTATTCGGCTACTACAGCAATCTGGATCTTTGTTTTAACGAGGCAGGCAGATTGGCCGGCTATCGCAGCAGGCGCCTGCTTGCTCCAAATGCCCTGATCCGTGGGGCACTGGAGCGATCACAGTCGTGGCAATGAACGAAACTCTTAAGTGAACCGATAGGGTCAGGCACGAATAGCGCGAGTAGGGCGGGTCCTTGACCCCAATGGCACTACCTTAAGGCCAAGCGCGCCCAAGAAGATGGGCCGATTCCCACATCGCTATCATTCAGGTGTTCGAAGCCAGGATGAATAACGATGGAGGATCAGCCCATGGTGCACGCTAGCAAAAAAAACCGGACCGGTTGAGGTCAGGCGGCAGCGCCAGGCGCTGGCACGCGGTGTCCATGACAGGCTGCTCCAGGTCGTGCCGCGAGGACATCTGGAGGCATTGGCGGCGCGGCACTGCGAAGGAACACGCGAGCGGATTTACAGCCCGCTGGTGACATTGGGCCTGTTCGTAGAGCAAGCCCTCGGCGCGGACCAAGCCTGCCAGGATGCCGTGGGTCGCGGGCTAAGCCAGCGCACCGCGCTGGGACTGGCGCCCTGCAGCCTGAATACGGGGCCCTACTGCAAGGCCAGGCAGCGCTTGCCTCTGGAACTGATCCGGTCGTTGGTCCTGGATGTGGCCCGGCGTACCGAAGAGCGGATGCAGCCGCAGTGGCAATGGCGCGGTCGGCCGATCAAGCTGATCGATGGGACCACGGTGTCGATGCCGGATACGGCCGACAATCAGGCGGTGTTCCCTCAGAATCGCCGTCAGGCACCTGGCCTGGGCTTCCCGCTGGCTCGCGTTGTCGGTGTGATTTCACTGGGCAGCGGCAGCGTTCTGGGCTGGACGGTCTGTGCCTGCGAGGGGGCTGGGACAGCCGAGCCGATGCAACTGCGACGCCTGCTGGATATGTTTGAGCCTGGTGATATGGCGATCGCAGATCGCAATTTCGCATCTTATTTCATGGTCGCGACCCTGGCTGCCCGCGGCATCGACTGGGTGCTGCGAGACCAGCCCCAGCGCAAGAATGATCCGGCGGATATGGCGCGTCTTGGCCCGCGAGACCACCGGGTGACTTGGCACAAGCCAGAACGCCCGCGGTGGATGGAGCCCTGCATCTATGAGCAGATGCCCGCTCAGTTGCAGGTGCGCGAAGTCTGGGATCGCCAGTGGCGCCTGATCACCAGCTTGGCTGACGCCGCAACGGTGGCGCCTCAGGAAATTGCCTGGCTTTACCGGCAACGCTGGCAGATCGAACTGGACTTCCGCTCCATCAAATGCGTGATGCAGATGGACATCCTGCGTTGCAAAACCCCATCGATGATCATCAAGGAGATCGCAGCGCACTTGCTGGGCTATAACCTGATCAGAGCGATCATGCTGGCCGCAGCGCAAGTCTGCTCATGCTGGCCGCGACAACTGAGTTTCGCCTGCGCGCGCCCTGCCGTTGCACGCACTCAAGAGGCACTCCGGCACGATCCGCGCCGCCGCTTCGCCGTCCTCCTGCTACAACTCCTGCGCCAGGTCGGCCTCAGCCGTATTCCCCATCGACCCGACCGCATCGAGCCTCGCGCCATCAAGCGACGACCTAAACCTTACTCATACCTGCACTACCAGCGACACGTTTATCGCCAGTGGCTACGCCAAAAGTATGGCCGTGCCTTAAGGTAGTGCCATTGGGGTCCTTGACCCGCCTGTCGCGACTCTCGCGACGCAGGCAATGACCATATGCCTCGATGCATCCGAGCCTGGATTCCAACCCGCGTAGGATGCGGTGAATGAAATGAACCGCATCAATCGAATTGGCATCCGCCAACGAGTCGATGCGGTTCGACAAGCTCACCGCATCCTGCGGGGCTGACTGCTGATCGACGGGAGGTAAGCGATGGCCACGAGCGAGATTGAAGGCCTCCTGCTGTGGAGCCTCGGCATCAACTACGCGATCCTGTTCGTATGGTTCGGCAGCTTCGTCTTCGCCCATGACTGGCTGTACCGCAGCCACAGCCGCTGGTTCAAGCTGTCGGTGGAAACCTTCGATGCCGTCAACTATGCGGGCGTGGCGGTATACAAAATCGGAATCATGCTGCTGAACCTGGTGCCGCTGCTGGCGCTGTACCTGTCGTCCTGAGCCTGGGCGGCTACGTCATCACCGCGAACACCGCTATTGCGCGAAGGTCGCCGGGGTGAAGGTCGCATGGATCCAGAGCGGACGTAGGGGGTACATCGCGCACCTTGTGGTACGGGGTCCGGTTCGCGTGCGCGGTGCGCACCCTGCCGATAAAAGGGGATTTTTTGGGCCCCTCCTTTGACGTCGAACGGCCGGAGCAACTCATTCCCACGCGCGGTTTGAAGCATCTGCTCCGGCCCTTCATCGCCACGGCCGTGCTGCTGGGCGTGCTCGCGCTGTCGATGGTGCTTCCGGTGTTCCGGGTGCCGCCTCCAGACGGGCCCTACGGAATCGGCACCTTGACCTACCACTGGGTGGATCGCAGCCGTCCTGAGATTTTCCTTGCTGATCCGAACGCCCGTCGGGAGCTGATGGTGCAACTCTGGTATCCCGCGAGGGGAAGTCCATCGTCGCCACGTGCCCGCTACGTGCAGGATGCCGATGTACTTTTGCCAGCCCTGGCGCGGTTGAATCACCTGCCGGCGTTCGCCTTCAGGCAACTGCGGTTCGCGACCACGAACGCGATCCCTTCCGCGCCCGTGGCAGACGACCTGCCCGGGTACCCGGTGCTGATCTTCCTGGAGGGCGCCGGCGGCTTTCGCCAGATGAATACCTTCCAGGTCGAGGCGCTGGTCTCGCAGGGCTACATCGTCGCAGCGATCGATCAGCCATATACCGCCGCCGCAGTGGTTTTCCCCGATGGCCGTCAGGCCGCCGGACTGTCGCTGGACCAGCTGAAGCCCCTGATCCGGCAGAGCTATCGTCCGTCCGCCAGGGCGCCCAAGCTGAACGGGCGAACCTTTCAGGACGGTATCGCCGGTTATCTCGCGCAGGACGTCGTCTTTGCGCTCGATCAGCTTGCTGCCCTGAACCAGGCCGACCCCAACGGCATCCTGGCCGGGCGACTGGACCTGCAGCGTGTTGGCAGCTTCGGGGTGTCACTGGGCGGCATCCTCGCGGGCGAAGCCTGCCGGATCGAGCCACGTTTGCGCGCCTGCCTGCTGATGGATGCGCCGATGCCGGTCGATGTCGTCCAGGCCGGCTTGCAGCAGCCCACGATGTGGATCACCCGGGATGCCCAAACCATGCAACTCGAAGGCTGGCCACCGATGGAGATCGACGAGCATCAGGCGACGATGCGCGCGGCGTTCGAACGCCTTCGGGCCGAGGGCTATTTCCTGCAGGTCGCCGGAATGTTCCACGCCAACCTGACCGACGTCCCGTCCTGGTCGCCGCTGTTCTCCTGGCTGGGCGTCACCGGACCGGTCGATGGGGAGCGGACGCATCGCATCGTCAACGCCTACTCGCTGGCGTTCTTCGACCGGCACCTGAAGGGGCTGGCGGAGGTGTTGCTCGACGGACCCGCGGAACAGTATCCCGAAGTGCGCTTCGAAAGCGCAGTGCCGCCCCGCGCGGCATCTGCGCGCTCCGACGGCGGTATCCGCTCAGTACCCGAGCCGGACCGCGATCATGGTGATCACCCGGATCACCGCGGTGCGCCATAGATATGCAGCAAGGCTTTCCTCGCCGGGAGCCGTATCCGCCGATTGCCCGGACAATTCCGGCTCTTCGCGATCGGACCCGTGGACGCGCCGAGTCGGCGACGACTCGTCGCCGGCCTGGGATCCGGTGCCACCAAGTGGGCTGAAATCTGAGCCTCGCATCGCTGCTCCCCCTGGTGGACGACAGAAATCGGCAAGCGCAGCGTACCGAGTCGATTTCGGCGCCTTCTGTGCGGTATCCAACACAGGGCCGGCAAACCTCACCCCCTTGGGGCGCAAGCCGCAGGACGGGCTTCTGCGTATTCTCGGCCTGCACCCTGCACGACGACGGAGATCGCCATGTCCAGCAGCAACCCCATCGAGGAACTGACGGCCAAGTTCCTGCAGTCCTGTGACGAGGCCGGCGAGTCCGAGCAGCGGGTCCTCGAGCGGCTGACGCAACGACTGCACATCAGCCGCAACACCAACGATGACTTCGACGAGGCCATGACGCTGGGCCAGCGGCTGGCCGACCGTATCGCGAGCTTCGGCGGATCCTGGCCCTTCATCCTGATCTTCCTGTCGCTGCTGGCGGCCTGGGTCGTGCTGAACACGCTGCTGCTGGCGCAGATCGGCAAGCCTTTCGATCCCTACCCCTACGTTTTCCTCAACCTGATCCTGTCGATGCTCGCGGCGCTGCAGGCACCGGTGATCATGATGTCGCAGAACCGCCACGCGGCCAAAGACCGCGCGGCGGCGGAGCACGACTACGAGGTCAACCTGAAGTCGGAGCTGGAGATCCTGGCACTGCACGAGAAGGTCGATACCCTGCGCCAGCAGCAGTGGAGCGAACTGGTGGCGATGCAGAAGGAGCAGATCCAGTTGCTGGGCAAGCTGCTGGAATCGCGAAAGTAATCCGGAATCGCGGCAGCTGGGTGCGCCAGGCCACCGACGCCCGCGCCACTCGTCGCTATGGTCCGCCCGTGATTATTTCCGGGCGTCGGCATCGAGCCCATTCAGGCAACGGCAGCCCGCTGGGTCTCAGCCGCAGCCGAACCTTTTCATTCGCCAGCGGCTCAAACCAGGATGTTTGCGCTGGCGTCCAAGGAGGACCTGCATGATTCCCACCCGTCGCGACCTGCATTTCAGGCTTACACCCGCCAGTGTCAGCAACTGGCATGCGCAGGGTCCGTATGTCACGCACTTCGTCAACGCGATGTCGCTGTTCTTCCCCGAAGGCGAGCGCTTTTTCATCCACACCGTGCGCCACTACCGTGACCGCATCACCGATCCGGAGCTGCAGGAAGCGGTCACCGCTTTCATTGGCCAGGAGGCGATGCATGGCCGCGAGCACGAGGACTACAACCGGCTGCTGGCCGAGGCCGGCCTGCCGGCGAAGGCGGTGGAGGCGCAGGTCACGCGCTTTCTCGACATGCTCAAGGCACGGTTGCCGCCCTCGGCGCAGCTGTCGATCACGATTGCGCAGGAGCATTTCACCGCGATCGTGTCGGACCTGGTGCTGACCGATCCACGCATGATCGAGGGCGCGGATCGCCATCTGTCGGCGTTGTGGCGCTGGCATGCACTGGAAGAGACCGAGCACAAGGCGGTGGCCTTCGACGTCTATGAAACGGCGGTGGGCCGCGGCCCCAGGGCCTATGCCCTGCGCAGCGCCAGCATGGTGCTGACCACGGCGGGATTCCTGGCACTGGTGATGTATTACCAGCAGCAGTTGCTGAAGGCGGACGCGCAGGCGCCGCGCTGGCAGGGCCTGGGCAAGTTCTTCAAGTTCATGTTCGCTACACCGGCGCTGCTGCCGCGGCTGGCCCTGCCCTGGCTGAGTTACTTCCGCCCCGGCTTCCACCCCTGGGATCACGATAACCGGCACCTGCTCAAGCAGATGGACCTGCTGGTCGCGGAAACCCGGAGCTACGCGCTGAAGGCGGCCTGAGGCGACGCCTGCAGCACCCGACCTGTAGCATCAGCCTCTCCTTCCGGACGGCGTCATGCACGAGTCGGTCAAACCCCAGGGCCTGCCGCTGCTCGCCAACGACGAACCGCCGGCCTGCGAGCTTGTGCATCCTGCCGGCGCCTCCCCTTACTTCCTGACCTGCGACCACGCCGGCCATCGCGTGCCGCGACGCCTCCAGCAACTGGGCCTGGATGAGCAGGAGCTGCAGCGCCACATCGGCTGGGACATCGGTGCCGCCGGGCTGTCGCGCGAACTGGCGATGTTGCTGGACGCGACGCTGGTGCTGCAGCCCTATTCGCGGTTGGTGATCGACTGCAACCGCCCGCCGCAGGCGCCGGATTCCATTGCGAGGCTCAGCGAGGCAACGACGATTCCCGGCAATCAATCCGTCACGCCGGCCGAAGTGGCTCAGCGACAAGCAGCAATCTTCGATCCCTATCACGCCTGTATCCGCGCCCAACTCGCCGCCCGTCGCCAACGCGGCCAGCCGACCCTGCTGCTGGCGATGCACAGCTTCACGCCGGTCTATCTCGGCCAGGCACGGCCCTGGCATGTGGGCGTGCTGTACCACCGCGACCCGCGCATGGCGCATGCCCTGCGCGACCTGCTCGGGCAGGACGCAGGACTCTGCGTCGGCGACAACCAGCCCTACACGGTCTGTGATGACAGCGACTACGGCATTCCCGAGTACGGCGAACGCGGCGGTTTGCCGCATGTCGAACTGGAAATCCGCCAGGACCTGATCGCGGATGCGGCCGGGCAGCGGCGCTGGGCGCTGCGGCTGGCACGCTGCCTGCGTATGCTGGAGCAGCAACTGCTGCAGCTGTAGTCCGCCTCGCCGGCAACCTCGCGGGCGCCGTTCCACGTTTCTCCACGGATACCGCCCATGCAGATCAAGCTTGGCTACGACCTGGTCTACCAGTGCCCGCAACCGACGCCGATGATCCTGACGCTGCACGTGCACTACACGCGCGCCTCGGACCTGGTCTACCCCGATCACCTGCGTACCGAGCCGGTGGTGCCGGTGACGATGTACCGCGACGGCTTCGGCAACTGGTGCAGCCGCCTGGTCGCGCCGGCCGGGCGTTTCCACCTGACCGCGGATGCGCTGATCAATGATCGCGGCATTGCCGAGCCGGTGGTGCCCGATGCGCGGCAGCATCCGGTGCAGGAGTTGCCGGAGGAGACGCTGGTCTACCTGCTCGGCAGCCGCTACTGCGAAACCGACCTGCTGACCGATACCGCGTGGAGCCTGTTCGGCAAGACGCCGCTGGGCTGGGCGCGGGTGCAGGCGATCTGCGACTTCGTCCACCACCACATCAGCTTCGGCTACCAGTACGCGCGGCCGACCAAGACGGCCTTCGAGACGTTCAATGAACGCAATGGCGTGTGCCGCGACTATGCGCACCTGGCGATCGCGTTCTGCCGCTGCCTCAACATCCCGGCGCGCTACTGCACCAGCTATCTCGGTGACATCGGCGTGCCCGCGGTCGACGCGCCGATGGACTTCGCCGGCTCGATGGAAGTGTTCCTCGGCGGCCAGTGGTACAACTTCGATCCGCGCAACAACCAGCCGCGCATCGGCCGCGTGCTGATTGCCCGCGGCCGCGACGCCGCCGATGTCGCGATCACCACCACCTACGGCCCCCACGAGTTGAAGAGCTTCAAGGTGTGGACCGATGAGGTCAGGCCGGCGGCGGCGCTCCACTGAAGCCGCGCGGGGCTTCGCTGCGGACGCCCGTGTCGGGGCTGCAAAGGCCGGGGCAGGCTGTGGCAGTATCGCCCCGTCCCCTCACCAGGCCCGCCCATGATCCCGGCCCGCAACGCCCTGCAACGCCTCCAGGATGGCAATCGCCGTTTCGTCACCAACCTCGGTCGCGAGCGTTCGCTGCAGGCGCTGGGGCTGACACAGGAACAGCTGCCCTTCGCCATCGTGCTGGGCTGCTCGGATGCGCGGGTGCCGGCGGAGATCGTGTTCGACCAGGGCCTGGGCGAGCTGTTCGTGATCCGCGTCGCCGGCAACGTGGTGGCGCCCTCGCAGGTCGGCAGCGTCGAATTCGCCGCCTCGCGCTTCGGCACGCGGCTGGTGGTGGTGCTGGGGCATTCGCAGTGCGGCGCGGTGCTGGCGACCATCGAGGAACTGCAGCAGCCGACCGAGCAGCAGTCGCTCAACCTGCGTTCCATCGTCGACCGCGTGCGCCCCTCGGTGGAACCGCTACTGCATACCGAGCTGCGCCATGATCCGCAGCGCCTGGTGCATGAAGCCGTGCGGGCCAACGTCTCCGCCGCGGTCAACCACCTGCGCCACGGCTCGGCCATCCTCGAGAACCTGATTCGCGACGGCGGCCTGCGCGTGGTCGGCGCCGAGTATTCGCTGGAGACCGGGCGGGTCGAGTTCTTCGACGTCGAGCCCGGCTGGGCCTGAGCAGCTCCCCCGATCGGGGGAAGCTGCCGACCGCGGCGCTTTCCACAATAGACCGTCATCCCGCCGAGGCAACGCCATGAACCCGGAAAGCTGTCCCTTCGAATTCAACTTCGACCCGGCGACGTTCAAGGTCGGCGATACCGTCAGCTACCGCGTGCCACGCTTCATGGGCATGCCCTTCGCCGCGACCATCTCCGCGGTGCATGCCGACTGGATCGAGATCGTCGACGCCAGCGAGCCGGGCCGGGCAATGCGCGCGACCCGCGAGAGCCGGCCGGTGGTGACGGACGAAGAGGCCGGCGTCGGCTAAGGAAACTCCGATTAAGTTGCCGTTCGCCCTGAGCCTGTCGAAGGGTGGACGGCAACTCGTTGACCGGCGGTGGGGAAAGTCCGTTCGTCGGCGTGGATTGCCATTCAAGGCAATCCACGACTGCCCCGACTCACTGCTTCGACAGGCTCAGCACGAACGGACTTTCTCGGAGCTTCACTAGCCCAGCAGCAGGTTCCCCGGCCGCACCTCCAGCTGCTCGAGCCGCGCCTTCAGCAGTGCCGGGAAGCGCGCATACCAGGTGGCGTTGAGCGGCGAGGGGTGCGGCAACGGGTAGAGGTGCAGTTCGCGGCCACGACCATCGTCCGTCTCCAGCCGCAGCGCGAACGACTGCTCGAAGCGCGTCTCGCTGTTCCAGAACGCCTCCAGCCGCTCGCGCTGCGGCTTCGGCAGGGCGATGCCGAACCACAGGAAGGCCTCGCGGCCCAGCGTGATCACGCGGTCGCCCTGCCACTGGTCGATCAGCAGCTGGCGCATCAGCGGATGGAAGCGCTGCTTGACCTTGGTCGACCAAGCCTTGTTGCCGACCGGCTTGTAGGGAACGGTGTTGGCCCAGAAAAACTCGCGGCCGACCTGCAGCGAGGCCTCGAAATCCGGCAGCGGCCGGCCGTGCAGCTGCAGGTACAGCGCGCGCCGCACATGCTGGCCACCGGCGCCGACGAAGGGCTCGCCGTGGCGGATCTCGTCGCGGCCGGGGTCGCGGCCGAAGAAGGCGATGCGCGCCTCGGGGCGGCCCAGGCCGATGACCGGGTCCAGCGGATCTTTGCCGCAGGCGGCATAGACCTCGAGATCGATGCCCTCGGTCAGGCGGGCCAGTTCACGGAAAGCCAGGGGGGTCATGGACGGGGATTCGAAAGAGGGCGCCCATCCTGCCAGAGCCGGCCGCTGCCTTTCATCCCCGTTTGATGCCCGTTCGGCGGCGGCGACCTGTACCCCCGGCCCTGACGGCCGCTGACCTTTGGTGGTTCACGGCCGGGAGTACGCCATGCAGGCATGGGTCAAGGGTTTTCTATGCTGCACTGCGCTGCTCTGCGGCAGCCCCGCCGTCGTGCGGGCGGCGGAGATCAGCGAGGACGAGGCCTCCCGCTTCCTGATGCAGGCCAGCTTCGGGCCGACGCTGGAGGACATTGCCGAGGTGCAGCGGCTGGGTTATGCCGGCTGGATCGACAACCAGTTCAGCCGCGCCGCCACCCTGCACCGGCCGACGATGGAAGGCCCGCTGGGCGGTATCAGCGGCGAGGAGTTCAAGCCCTCCGACCGCCAGGAAGCCTGGTTCCGGGTGGTACTCACCGCCAACGACCAGCTGCGCCAGCGGGTCGCCTTCGCGCTGTCGGAAATCTTCGTCATCGCCGACACCAACAACCAGATCAACAAGCGGCCGCGCCACGCCGCCGAGTACTACGACGTGCTGCTGCGTCATGCCTTCGGCAATTACCGCAACCTGATCGAGCAGGTGACGCTGTCGCCGGCGATGGGCCTGTACCTGAGCATGATCCGCAACGACAAGCCGGATGACGGCAGCGGCCGCCGCCCCGACGAGAACTTCGCCCGCGAGGCGATGCAGCTGTTCTCGATCGGCGTGTGGGAACTCAATGCCGACGGCAGCGAGCGGCTCGACGGCCGCGGCGAGCGCATCGCCAGCTACAGCCAGGAAACCGTCGAGAACTTTTCAAGGCTCTATACCGGCTGGAACTGGGCCGATGCCGACAGCTTCTTCGGCGAGAAGGATTCGCTGGCGGCGATGAAGGCCTTCCCCGAGCACCATGACAGCGACAGCAAGCGACTGCTGCGCGGCCTGGTGGTGCCGGCCGGCAACACGCCGCAGCAGGATCTCGATGCGGCGATGGACAACCTGTTCCAGCACCCGAACACCGCGCCCTTCATCAGCCGCCGCCTGATCCAGCGCCTGGTCAGCAGCAATCCCTCGCCGGCCTACATCCAGCGCGTGGCGCGCGTGTTCGAGAACAACGGCTCGGGCACCCGCGGCGACCTGCGCGCAGTGGTGCGCGCAATCCTGCTCGACAGCGAGGCGCGGGCGGCACCGATCGCCAGCAGCGGCAAGCTGAAGGAACCGCTGCTGCGCATCACCGGCATCTGGCGCGCCTTCGACGCCCGCAGCGGCAGCGGCCGCTACGAGTATCCGCGGCCGGAAGCGGACTGGGGGCAGGCAGCGCTGCGCTCGCCCTCGGTGTTCAACTTCTTCCTGCCGGACTACCGCCCGCCGGGCAGCTTCACCCAGGCCGGGCTGTACGCGCCGGAGTTCCAGATCCAGACCGACACCATGGGCCTGCGCATGGCCAACTCCTTCGCGCGCTTCATCCTCCGGCAGTACGAGGGCGCGCCGGATGTGACCGATGAGCAGATCGTGATCCGTGTCGCGCGCGAGGCGGCACTGGCCGCCGATCCGCAAGCGCTGCTGGACGAACTCGACACCCTGCTGCTGGCCGGACGCATGACGCCGGCCCTGCGCGGCCACATCGCCAGCCTGCTGACACAGCTGCCGGCCAGCGACCCCGGCACCCGGGCAGTCAGCGCGATCTACCTGGTCGCCACCTCTCCCGAATACGCGGTACAGAAGTAGAGGAGCGCCCCATGACCCGACAGTATTCCCGCCGCGAGCTGCTGCGACTGACCCTGGGGCTCGGTGGCCTCGCCCTGTCCGGCTGTGGCGGCGGTGGCGGCGGCGGTGACGCCGGCGGCGATGACGGAGGGAATCCGGGCGGCGGCAATGGCGGCGGTTCCGGCGGCATCAGCGGCTACAAGGCGCTGGTCTGCGTGTTCCTCAACGGCGGCAACGACGGCTACAACATGCTGGTGCCGACCACCGCGGAAATGTACGCGCGCTACTCAAGGGCACGCCTCAACCTGGCCATCCCGCAGGATCAGCTGCTGCCGCTACGCGGACTCGCGCCGGATGGCGCCAGCTATGGCCTGCATCCTTCCTGCGTCGAGCTGCAGAACCTGTTCGACAGTGGCAGCGCCGCCCTGGTCAGCAATGTCGGCAGCCTGCTGCATCCGACCACGCGCAACGATTTCCTCAACGGCAACGGCATTCCCTCGCGGCTGTTCTCGCACAACCACCAGCAGGAGCAGTGGCAGACCGCGCGCCCCGACATCATCACCGCCACCGGCTGGGCCGGGCGCATCTCCGACCTGCTGCCGGAGGTCAACGGCGACGGCATCCTGCCGCTGAACGTGTCGATCGCCGGCAGCAACCTGCTGCAGGCGGCGCTGCGACGCCAGGCCTTCGTGCTGACCTCCGGCGGCGCATCGTCGCTGGCGATCGGCGAAAAGACCGCACTGCGCAAGGCCTACGACGCGATCCAGGCACTGGAGCGCAGCGATCCCTATGAAAGCCAGTTCGCCGGCACGCACCGCAACGCGCTGGAGATCAGCGCGGCGCTGCGCAGCCGCCTGTCCTCGACGGCGCTGGCCACGCCCTTCCCGGAGGACAACGAGCTGGCCGAGCAGTTGCGCATGGTGGCGCGGCTGGTCCAGTCGCGCGCGGCCCTGGGCATGAAGCGGCAGATCTTCTTCGTCTCCATCGGCGGCTGGGACAACC
>DATILC010000175.1:0-37556 GCA_035476855.1 Solimonas sp.
GACTCGCGCGCCGCCGACTGGCGCTGGCGCGTGATGACCGCGCGGCTGGCATCAGGCACCTGGGGCGACGCGAAGCTGATCAACTCACGTGGCGTGAACACCTGGCCGGCGACCGATGGCGGCGCGATCGCCTTCGCCAGCACGCGCAACGCCACACGCCTGCAGCGCGACCGCACGCAGCAGATCTTCCTGCTGCCCTCGCCGTAGCCCGGACGCAGTCCGGGAAGCGTGCCTGCCGGTAAGAGTCCCCGGGTTTCACCCGGGCTACTGCAAGGACGGTCAGCGGAGTGCGGAATCGAGCCTCAACGTCCCTTGAAGTTCGCCTCGCGACGCTCGACGAAGGAAGTAACGCCTTCCTTCGCGTCGTCGCTGGCCATGATCGGCTGCAGGTCCGGCATCAGCGCGGCGACGGCGGCGACAAAACCCTTTTCCATGGTGATGCGCGAGGACTTGAGGCTGGCGTAGACGCCCAGCGGCGCCTGCTTGGCCACGCGCGTGGCGATCTCCAGCGCACGGTCGAACTGCTGGCCGGCCGGCACCACGTCCTGCGCCAGGCCGATGCGATGTGCCTCGGCGGCATTGAACTCGTCGCCGGTCAGGAGATACCGCTGGGCATTGCCCCAACCGAACTCCTGCACCATGCGCACGGTCGCGCCGAACACCGGGTAGATGCCGCGCTTGATCTCGATCTGGCCAAAACGCGCATCGTCGCCGACCACGCGGATGTCGGCGGCCAGCGCCAGCTCGATGCCGGAGGTGAAGCAGATGCCGTGGATCGCCATCACGATCGGCTTGTTGACGCGGCGCTCCGGCGTCAGGCCGCAGGGATCGCACTGCGTAGCCGCGAAATCCAGCCACTTGCCGGCGGAGAAGGTGTTGCCCCAGGTCGGCAGTTCCAGGCCGGCGTGGAAGTGCTTGCCGTTGCCGTAGACCAGGCCGCAGCGCAGCTCCGGATCGGCGTTGAGCTGGCCGTAGGCATCGGCCAGCTGCATGAACATCTCGAGGTCGAAGGCGTTGTACTTCTGCGGACGGTTGAAGCCGATCAGCAGCACGTTGCCGCGCTTTTCGACAAGGATTTTCTGCTCGCTCATGGATGCTCCTCAAACGTAACGGGTCACGTGGGAGCGGCTTCAGCCGCGATGACGCTTGATCGCGGCTAAAGCCGCTCCCACGAAGAAGACAAGGCTAGTCGCGGATCTTCAGTACCCGCTCGTGCGGCTCGGTGCCGAGACGCTGCCAGGCACGCATTTCCAGCACGCCCTTGGTCGACAGCGAGACCACCAGCTGCAGGGCATCCGGCCAGGGGCTGTTGCGGAAGTCTTCGCCCTTCGGCTCGGCGGCGGCGGCCGGGTGCGAGATGACATAGGCCCAGAGCCCCAGGCCACGGCCGTCGAGGCCGAAGCGCGCGGCCTGGATGTCGCCAGCGGCATGCACCACGTGGGTCTCCGGCTGCGGCGCACCGTTGCGCAGCGCCATGAAGGCCACCGGGCCGTCGGCGTCGTGGCCGACCACGCCGCCCATGCGGTTCGGCGCCGCATTCTGGGCGGCGGCAAGGATGCGCAGGGCCAGGCGGCGCGGCAGGATCAGGGCGGTTTCATTGACCATCTTGTTGTGCTCCACACACGAGGCATTTTGGATCGCGCGTCATCTTATGCGAACGCCATAGCATCTGGCGCGCATCCCACACCTGCAGGCGCCCCGCCGCCTCGCCGATGCCGAGCAGTATCTGCAGCGCAGCCAGTGCCTGCATGGCACCGACGGCTCCGACCACCGGGCCGAGGATCCCGGCTTCCTCGCAGGTTTCCTGCGCCTCGCCAGCGTCCGGATAAAGGCAGGCGTAGCAAGGCCCGCCCCAGCGCAGGTCGAACACCGCGAGCTGGCCTTCCATGCGGATCGCCGCACCGGATACCAGCGGCCGGCGCCTGGTGACGCAGGCACGGTTGATCTCGAAGCGGGTCGGGAAGTTGTCGCTGCAGTCCAGCACCACGTCGGCTGCGTAGACCGCTGCGGGCCAGCCCTCGGCGTCGGTGAGTTCCAGTTCAACTTCGGGATTGAGCGCGGCCAGCTGCGCGCGCGCCGCCTCGGTCTTGGCGCGGCCGACGTCGGCCTGGCGATACAGCAGCTGGCGTTGCAGGTTGCTGGTCTCGACACGGTCGCGATCGGCCAGCACCAGGCGACCAACGCCGGCGCCGGCGAGGTAGGCGGCGGCGATCGAGCCGAGGCCACCGAGGCCGATCACCAGCGCGGTCGAGTCGCGCAGCAGCTGCTGACCGTTGACGCCGATCTCCGGCAGGATCACCTGCCTCGAATAGCGGGCGAAATTGCTCATGCCCTGCGCCCCGCGGTTGCCCGCTCCTGCCCACCAAGGTCACGACGCGTCTGCACCCCGACCAGCCCGGCCGCCACGAACAGCGCGCGCACGGCCTCGCCCTGATCATAGCCGTGCTCGACCAGCAGCCAGCCACCGGGCACCAGCTGCGGCGGCGCGGCGGCCACAATCTCGCGCAGGCATTGCAGGCCGTCGGCACCGTCGGTCAGCGCCGACAAAGGCTCGTGACGCAGGGCTGGCAGATGGGGATCGCCGGCGGCGATATACGGCGGATTGGAAACGATCAGGTCGAAGGACTCACCGGCCAGCGGCTCGCACCAATGGCCCTGGCGGAATTCGACCCGCTCCAGGCCCAGCTCGACGGCATTGCCGCGCGCAACAGCCAGCGCCTCTGGCGAGGCGTCGGTGGCCAGCACCCGCGCCTGCGGCAACTCGCTGGCCAGGGCCAGCGCAATCGCACCGCTGCCGGTGCCGAGGTCGGCGATGCGCGGCGTCGCGATGTGGGCCAGGCGCTCCAGGCCCCACTCCACCAGCAGTTCCGTCTCCGGCCGCGGCACCAGCACCGCCGGCGTCACCTTCAGCATCAGCGTCCAGAAACCCTGGTCACCGGTGAGATAGGCCACCGGCAGCTGCCGCACACGGCGCGCCACCTGTTCCTCGAAGGCCTCGGCGTCGACGGCCGCCAGCGATTCGCGCAGGCGCGTGAACAGCTGGCCGCGGCTCAGGCCCAACTGGTGCGCCAGCAGGATTTCTGCGTCCTGGCGCGGGCTGTCGCTGGTCGCTTCGAGGCGGCCCGTCGCCCATGCCAGTGCTTCGGTCAGCGTCACTCGCCGATTTCCGCCAGCAGTTCGGCCTGGTGCTCGGCCAGCAGCGGCTGGATCACCGGATCGAGGTCGCCCTGGATCACGCGCTCCAGCTGGTACAGCGTCAGGTTGATGCGGTGGTCGGTGACGCGCCCCTGGGGGAAGTTGTAGGTGCGGATGCGCTCGGAGCGGTCGCCGCTGCCGACCAGCTGCTTGCGCTGCGCCGCCATGTCGGCGTTCTGCTTGGTGCGCTCGGCGTCGATCAGGCGCGCCGACAGCAAGGCCATCGCCTTGGCGCGGTTTTTGTGCTGCGAGCGCTCTTCCTGGCATTCGACGACGACGCCGGTCGGCACGTGGGTGATGCGGATCGCCGACTCGGTCTTGTTGACGTGCTGGCCACCGGCGCCGCCGGAACGGTAGGTGTCGACCTTCAGGTCCGCCGGGTTGATCGTGATCTGCGATTCCTCGATCTCCGGCAGTACCGCCACCGTCGCCGCCGAGGTGTGGATGCGACCCTGCGCCTCGGTCTCCGGCACGCGCTGCACACGGTGCGCACCAGACTCGAACTTCATCTGCGAGTAGGCGCCGAAGCCCTCGATGCGCGAGATGATTTCCTTGTAGCCGCCGTGCTCGCCCTCGCTCTGGCTCAGCACCTCGACGGTCCAGCCGCGGGTCTCGGCCCAGCGCGAGTACATGCGGAACAGGTCGCCGGCGAAAATCGCCGCCTCGTCGCCGCCGGTGCCGGCGCGGATTTCGAGGAAGACGTTGTTGTTGTCCAGCGGGTCCTTCGGCACCAGGTAGCCCTGCAGCGTCTTTTCCAGCGCGGCGAGGCGCTCCTGCGCGGCCGGCAGCTCCAGCTCGGCCATCTCGCGCAGCTCGCGGTCGGACTCGTTGCGCATGTCGAGCAGGCCGTCGATCTCCTTCTGCGTATCGCGATAGCCGGCAAAGCCCTCGGACAGCGGGCCGAGCTGGGCGTATTCCTGCGACAGGCGGCGGAACTTGTTGTTGTCGGAGATCACGCCCGGATCGGACAGCTCGCCGGCAATTTCTTCCCGGCGCTCGGCCAGTCCTTCCAGCTTGGTCAGTAGTGAGGCTTTCATTATTTATCGGACCGGAATGGGCTGCCCTCCGGCGGACGCCGGAGCGGGCACAGGGCCGTTAGGGTTTGTTAGCGCTACCGCAGTCGCTGCGATGCCCCCGTATTTGCCGCCAGGCAAGGCGCGAGGAGGACGCTTATCGGGAATAAGTAACCGACGAGTAACACAGCATGGCGGCAAAGACGGGGGCACCCGAAGGGCGGGGCCGCCTGGGCGCAGGGCGTCGCCCCGAGTCGCTGATGTACTTCGAGTACACGGCGCGCCTCGAGGCATAGCCCTGCACCCAGGCGGCCTCCGTCGCAACGATTGCGGTAGCGCTAACAGACCCTAAGCCTGGTCGTCGGGGAGGTCGAACAGCTTGCGTGCTGCGTTCAGCAGCATCGCCTGTTCGACGGCGTCAGCGCGCTTCAGCGCGCTGGAGGGGGCATGCAGCAGCTTGTTGGCCAGGGTGTCGGCGATGAAGGTCATCACCTCTTCCGGCTTCTCGCCGGAAGCCAGCTTGCGCCGCGCCTTGTCCAGCACCTCGTCGCGAACGCTGCGGGCGCGGGCGCGCAGTTGCTGGATGGTGGCGCCGGCGTCGCGGCTTTCCAGCCAGCGGCCGAACTCCAGGGCCTGGGCCTGGATCAGCACCTCGGCCTGCTTGGCGGCTTCCTCGCGCAGCTTGAGGTTTTCCGTCACCACCGCGCGCAGGTCATCGACGGTGTAGAGGTAGATGTCTTCCAGCTCGGCGATGCGCGGATCGATGTCGCGCGGCACCGCCAGGTCGATCATGAACACCGGCTTGCGACGGCGGCTCTTGACCGCGCGCTGCATCACTTCCTTGTGCAGGATGGTGCCGCGTGCAGCGGTGCAGGAGATGATCAGGTCGGCCTCGCCGAGATAACCCGACAGGTCGTTGAGGCTGATGGCATAGCCGTGGACCTCGCGCGCCAGCTTCTCCGCGCGCTCGAGGCTGCGGTTGGCGACGATGATGCGGCCGACGCCCTGCTGCTGCAGGTGCCGCGCCATCAGCTGGGTCATCTCGCCGGCACCGATCAGCAGCACGGTCTGGCCGGAGAGGTTGGCGAAGATGCGCCGCGCCATCTGCACCGCGGCATAGGCCACCGAGACCGGGTGGGCGCCGACCTGGGTCTGGCTGCGCACCAGCTTGGCGACGGCGAAGGCATGCTGGAACAGGCGGCCCAGCACCGGGCCCAGCGACCGCACCTCGCTGGCGACGGCAAAGGTCTGCTTCATCTGGCCCAGGATCTGCGGCTCGCCCAGCACCATCGAATCCAGGCCCGAGGCCACCCGCAGGCTGTGGGTGACGCTGCCGAGGTCGCGGTGGCTGTAGAGGAACTTCTCGACGTAGCCTTCCGGCGCCTGGCGCTCGCGGCGCCACCATTCCAGCAGGCGCGACTCCTCCTCCGGCTCGGCCACCGCCATGATCTCGGTGCGGTTGCAGGTCGACAGGATCGCCGCCTCCGCCACGCCCGGCAGGGCACGCAGGCGCGTCAGGGCCGCCGGAAGGTCGACTTCGGCAAAAGCCATGCGCTCCCGCGCCTCGACAGGCGCGAGATGGTGGCTGAGACCCAGGGTGATCAATGCCATAGGGACCGGGCTGCCGCTCGATGAACCGCAAATAACTCGATGATTTTAGCGGTAGTAGCTGTCATCCCGCTATGAAGGGACAAGGAACCGGTGGCGGCATGATAATGTCATTCACTACGCACCCCTCCCCGGTTTCCCCCGTGACCTTCCGCCATTCTTCGATGCAACTCCTGGGCCTGACTGCCCTGTTGCTGGCCACCTGCGCCAGCGCCGCCGAGCGCCCGGTAACCGCCTCGGACCGCCCCTTCGCAAGCACCGAAGCCAACGCCCAGTTCCATGTCATGGCCGGCGAGATGGCAGCCAACCGCCGCCAGCCCGGCATCGCGGCCGAGGAATTCCTCAAGGCGCTGGCGATCACGCCCGACCCCGAACTGGCCGAGCGCGCGACCCAGCTGGCACTGGCCGCCCGGGACGAGAAGCTGGCCCTGCAGGCCGCCCAGGTCTGGCTGAAGATCGAGCCGGCCGCGCTGGAAGCCCGCGAGGTGATCGCCCGCGTCGCCCTGGAGCAAGGCGACCGCACCGAGGTGATGACCCAGGCCAAGGCGATCATCGAAGGCCATGCCGGCGGCGTCGAGGACGGCTACCGCCACGTTGCCCTGCTGCTGAGCCAGGCTGCCAACGAGCGCGGCCCCGCGGCGATCGAGATCCTGCGCAAACTGGTCGAGCAGCAGCCCACGCTGGCCGGCGCGCATCACGCGCTGGCCCTCGCCGCGCTGCGCTTCAACGACCTGCCGCTGGCCGAAAGCGCGGCGCGCAAGGCCATGGAGCTGAGCAAGAACGCCGATCAGGAGGTGCTGCTGCTGGTCGGCGCCCTGGTGCGGGGTGGCCGCCTGGAAGAGTCCGATGCGCTGGTCGACAAGCTCGCCGGCCGCAGCGGCGACAAGGCCGCCGCGGTGCGCTACGGCTATTCGCGCCTGCTGCTGGAATCCGACCACCGCGACGCCGCCCGCAACCAGCTGAAGAAGGCCGTGGCGGCCGACCCGAAGATGGAGGACGCCCGCTTCGCCCTCGGCGTGCTGGCGGTCAGCGATCGCGAGTATGCCGACGCCGAGCAGTACCTCAAGCCGCTGCTCGAAGGCCCGCGCGCGCAGGAAGCCGCGCTGCAGCTGGGTCGCATGGAGGAAGGACGCAAGCGCTGGCCGGAGGCCATGGCCTACTACGGCCGCGTCACCACCGGCATGCCGGCACTGGAGGCGCTGATGCGCCGCGCCGCCGTGCAGGCCGAATCCGGTCACCTCAAGGAAGGCCTGGAGGCCCTGCGCCAGGCGCGCAGCCAGCTGCCACCGCTGGCCCCGCGCTTCTATCGCGCCGAAACCGAACTGCTGATGGACCATGGCCGCACCGAGGAGGCGCTGGCCCTGCTCAACGAGGCGGTCGACGAATTCCCCGACGACGACGAGCTGATCTACAGCCGCTCGCTGGCCTTCGAGCGCAACGGCCAGCTGCCGCAGGCGGAGAAGGACCTGCGCAAGCTGCTGGAGCAGAACCCGGATGACGCCCGCGCCCTCAACGGCCTCGGCTACATGCTGCTGGTCAACACCAGCCGCGTCGACGAGGCGGCCGGCCTGATCCGCCGCGCCCATGAACTGGAGCCGGACGACGCCGCCATCATCGACAGCCTCGGCTGGGCCGAATACAAGCGCGGCCGCAAGCAGGAGGCGCTCAAATACCTGCAACAGGCCTACGATAAATTCCCCGACCCCGAGGTCGCCGCGCACCTGGGCGAGGTGCTGTGGACGCTGGGGGAGAAAGACCGCGCGCGCGGTATCTGGGACAAGGCCCTGGCCGATGACCCGGAGCACCGCGTACTGAAGGAAACGGTCCAGCGTCTGGCACGATGAGGTCGCCGTTCGCCGCAGCCGCCGCGAGCCTGCTGCTCGCCGGCTGCGCCGTGTTCAAGGGACCGGACATGCCGCAGCACTCCCCCGAAGCCCGCTGGCTGGAGCGCAAGGCCGTGCTGGAGCAGGTCGACCGCTTCAGCCTGCAGGCACGTGTCGCCGGCAGCGGCAGCCTCGGCATGAAAGCCGAGTTGCGCTGGCAGCAGAACGCCGACGGCAGCTTCGACCTGCGCCTGGCCGGCCCCTTCGGTGCCGGCGCGGTCAGCATCGCCGGCAGCCCCGGCCACGTCGAGGTGCGCAGCCGCGAAGGCCGCCAGTTCACCACCGATCCGGAGTTGTGGATCCGCCAGCGCTTCGGCTGGAGCCTCCCCATCGGCGGCCTGCGCTACTGGGCGCTGGGCCTGCCGTCGCCGCAATCGCCCGCCAGCATCGAACTCGATCCGGAGGGCAAGATCGCGGTGCTGGAGCAGGATGGCTGGCGCCTCGAATACGACGAATACCAGCCGGCCGGCCCGCTGTCGCTGCCTCGGCGCCTGCAGCTGGCCAATGCCGAAGTCACCATCAAGCTGATCGCCGACCGCTGGGACGGCCTGCCCTTTGCCACGGACAGCGCAGCCAGCCCGCCGGCAGAAGCCTTCCAGCCCTGACCGGTCTGGTCGATACAACCGCTGTACTCCACACTACAAAGAACAATGTCCCTCGCACCCTTCACCCACGAATTCCCCTGGCCGGCCCCGGCCAAGCTCAACCTGTTCCTGCATGTCACCGGCCGCCGCGACGACGGCTACCACCAGCTGCAGACCCTGTTCCAGTTCCTCGACCAGGGCGACAGCCTGTTCTTCGTGGCGCGTGGCGACGGCAAGGTCATCCGCCAGAACGAACTGCCCGGCATCGCCGCGGACGAGGACCTGTCGGTACGCGCCGCCAGGCTGCTGGGCAAGCTCAGCGGCGCCAACCTCGGCGCCGACATCCGCATCGAGAAGCGCATCCCCCTGGGCGGCGGCCTCGGTGGTGGCTCCAGCAACGCCGCGACTACGCTGGTGGCGCTGAACCGCCTGTGGAACACCGGCTTCACCACCGCCGAACTGGCGGAGATCGGCCTCAAGCTCGGCGCCGACGTACCGGTGTTCGTACGCGGCCTGGCCAGCTGGGCCGAGGGCATCGGCGAGCGCCTGGCGCCGGTGGAGATGCCGGAACCCTGGTACCTGGTGATCACACCAAAGGTGTCGGTCAGCACCCGCGAGATCTTCGAGGCGCCGGAACTCAAGCGCGACTGCCCGCGCGTGACGCTCGACGACTACCTCGCCGGCCGCACGGTCAACGTCTGCGAACCGGTCACCACCGCTCGCTACCCCGAGGTCAAGGCCGCCCTCGACTGGGCCCGGCAGCACGGCCCGGCCTGCATGTCGGGCACCGGCGCATCGGTGTTCCTGCCCTTCGCTGAACGCGCACTCGCCAGCGAGGTACGGCGCCGCCTGCCCGAGGGCTGGAACGGTTTTGTTGCACGCGGGCTGAATCGCTCACCGCTCACGGCTATAATGCGCGGCCTGTGATGTTGGGGCGTCGCCAAGTGGTAAGGCAGCAGGTTTTGATCCTGCCAATCGGTGGTTCGAATCCATCCGCCCCAGCCAATTAACCTTCCTTTCTTCCCTTAGCCAGGATCGACGGGGCACTGCATGAATTCGTATTCCGACAGCGCCACCGCAGAGGCAAACGTGTACATGGCCGACTCCAAGCTGATGCTGTTCTCGGGTAATGCGAATCCCAAGCTTTCGCAGGACATTGCCAACTACCTGAAGCAGCCGCTGGGCCAGGCGGTGATCTCTCAGTTCTCGGACGGCGAGATCCAGATCGAGATCCAGGAGAACGTCCGCGGCAAGGACGTCTTCGTGATCCAGCCGACCTGCGCGCCGACCAACGACAACGTCATGGAACTGCTGCTGATGCTGGACGCGCTCAAGCGCGCCTCGGCCAGCCGCATCACCGCGGTGATTCCTTATTTTGGCTACGCCCGCCAGGACCGCCGCCCGCGCTCGACCCGCGTGCCGATCTCGGCCAAGGTGGTCGCCGACATGATCGGCGAGTGCGGCGCCAACCGCGTGCTGACGGTTGACCTCCACGCCGACCAGATCCAGGGCTTCTTCGACATCGCCGTGGACAACGTCTACGCCAGCCCGGTGCTGCTGGGCGAGATCTGGCGCCAGAAGTACGAGAACCTGATCGTGGTCGCTCCGGACGTCGGCGGCGTGGTCCGCGCCCGCGCCGTGGCCAAGCGCCTCGACGACGCGGACCTGGCGATCATCGACAAGCGCCGTCCGAAGCCGAACGAATCGCGCGTGATGAACATCATCGGCGACGTCTCCGGCCGCACCTGCGTGCTGGTCGACGACCTTGCCGACACCGCCGGCACCCTGTGCAAGGCAGCCGAGGCACTGAAGGAAGCCGGCGCGATCAAGGTCGTCGCCTACATCACCCACCCGGTGCTGTCGGGCCCGGCGATCAGCAACATCAGCAAGTCCGTGCTGGACGAACTGGTGGTCACCGACACGATCCCGCTGTCGGATGCCGCCAAGAGCTGCCCGAAGATCCGCCAGCTGTCGATCGGCGGCCTGCTCGCCGAAACCATCCGCCGCATCAGCGCCGAGGAATCGGTCAGCTCGCTGTACGTCGATTAATTGATAGAGCGTTTCCCCGCAGGGGCCGGCCGCGACAGCAGCCGGCCCCTGTTTCGTTTCCAGTGCATGTCACAACCGCCGGGGCTGCCTCGTCTATTCCGTGAACCCCACACTGGAGTAGCCCCGCGATGCGCAACACCACCCTCGCCATCCTTGGCCTAGGCCTGCTGGCCAACGGCCTGTTCATGCTGCTCGCCCCCGGGCCCTGGTACGGGCTGATCCCCGGCGTCCGCGAGACTGGCCCCTGCAACCCGCACTTCATCCGCGACATCGGCAGCGCCTACGGCGTCGCCGGCGCATCCCTGCTGTGGCTGCGGCAGGACTGGCGTGCCTGGCCGGCAGCGATTGCCGGCAGCGCGTTCCTGCTGCTGCACGCCGGGGTCCATGTGTTCGACGCCCTGCAGGGCCGCATCTCGCTGCATCACCTGGCCAACGATGCCGTCGCCGTGCTGTTCCCCGCCCTGCTCGCCCTGGCCTTGGCCTGGCCGCGTCGCAACACCCCCACCCACGCCTGAGGAATCCCCCATGCTCAAAGCCATCATCAAGACGCAGATCGCCAGGTTCGAGCGCGCGTACGATTACGACATGTCCTATGCCCGTGACCTGCTCGCCACCGACCTGCGCGCCATGCTCATCTTCAACCGCGTGATGCCGCTGGCGCAGTACCGCCGCGACCTCCCCGTGGATGCCTGGTACGCCGCCAAGCTGGTCGGCGCGATGAGCGAGGACTGCGGCCCCTGCACCCAGCTGGTGGTGCGCATGGCCGAGCAGGCCGGCGTGCCGGCCCAGACCCTGCGCGCCATCGTCGGCCGCCGGCCGGAGCAGTTGTCGGCCGAGGCACAGCTGGCCTACCGCTTCGCCGAGGCCTCGCTGGCGCACAGCCTGGAGGCCGATCCGCTGCGCGAGGAAATCCTGCGCCGCTGGGGCCGCCGCGCCCTGGTGTCGATCGGTTTCGCCCTGGTATCGGCGCGCATCTTCCCGACCCTCAAGTACGCGCTGGGCTACGGCAAGACCTGCGTGCGCGTCGAAGTCGGCGGCCAGTCCCAGGCCGTGCCGCAGGGCGCGTGACCATCAGATGAGTGCCAGCACGCAGCCCGACCCGGCGACCAGCTTCGAGCCGCACCGCCGCCTGCTGCTGGGCCTGGCCTACCGCATGCTCGGCTCGATGGCCGGGGCCGAGGACGTGCTGCAGGACGCCTACCTGCGCTGGCATGGCACGGACCGCGCGGCGGTGGAGCAGCCACGCGCCTTCCTCAGCCGCACGGTCACGCGCCTCTGCCTGGATGAACTGAAATCGGCGCGGCTGCAGCGCGAGGAGTACATCGGCCCCTGGCTGCCGGAGCCGCTGCTGGACGACAGCGCGTTTGCCACCGACAGCGCCAGCGACTACGCCGACGATCTCTCGGTGGCCTTGCTGCTGACGCTGGAACGGCTGTCGCCGCTGGAACGCGCAGCCTTCCTGATGCACGACGTCTTCGATCTCGACTACCCCGAGATCGCCCTGACCCTGCGCCGCAGCGAGGAGGCCTGCCGCCAGCTCGCCTCCCGCGCCCGCGGCCAGGTACGACGCGAGCGGCCACGCTTCCGGCCCTCGGCGGAGGAATCGGCGCGACTGACCCAGGCCTTCGTGATGGCCGTGGGCAGCGGCGACATCGAGGGGCTGAAACAGGTGCTGGCGGCCGACGCGGTGTTCTATTCCGACGGCGGCGGCAAGGTGCCGGCGGCGCTCAAGCCGATCCTCGGCGCCGAACGGATCGCCCGTTTCCTCACCGGCCTGGTGCGCAAACCGAAGATCGCGCGCCGGCTCGTCAGCGGGCCGCTGAACCTCAGGCTGGCATCGATCAACGGCATGCCGGGGGTGCTGCTGTTCATGGCCGGCAAGCTGGTGCAGACCTATGCCCTCGACATCCGCGAGGGCCGCATCGCCGGGGTCTACGTCACCCGCAACCCGGACAAGCTGGGGCATTTGCAGGCCTGAACTCGCAGGGAAACCGCGGTTCCAGTACAATTCGCCCCCTTCTGTCTGGTCGCGGACGGAAGTCCATTGATTTTCCGAGAGATTTCCATGAAAGAAAACTTCGTTGTAATCGCCGAATCCCGTAATGATCAGGGCAAGGGTGCGAGCCGCCGCCTGCGTCGTACGGGCAAGGTGCCGGCCATCGTCTACGGTGGCAAAGATAAGCCCGCTTCCGTCACCGTCTCGCACAACGAGATGTGGAAGAGCCTGAAGGCCGAGGCCTTCTACTCGCACATCCTGACGCTCAGGCTCGACGGCAAGGAGCAGCAGGTCGTGCTCAAGGACCTGCAGCGTCACCCGGTCGACGAGACCCTGCTCCACATCGACTTCCAGCGCATTCTCGCCGACCAGATCCTGCGTCGCGCCGTGCCGCTGCACTTCAAGGGCGCCGAAGTGGCCCCGGGCGTCAAGATCGGCGGCGGCATCATCGAGCATCACGTCAGCCAGGTTGATGTCGAGTGCCTGCCGAAGGACCTGCCGGAGTACCTGGAGATCGACCTGTCGGGCATGCAGCTCAACGACGTGATCCACCTCTCGCAGATCAAGCTGCCGGAAGGCGTCACCCTGGCCGAGCTCAAGCACGGCAACGACGCCAGCGCCGTGGCACTGCACCTGCCGCGCGCCGCCGCCGAGCCGGAACCGACCGTCGCCGCTGCCGTCGCCGATGTTCCGGCGGCGAACCAGAAGGCCCCGGACGCCAAGGCTGGCGCTGCTGCTCCGAAGGGCGCTGCGCCGAAGGGCGCCGCTCCGAAGGCCGCTGCTCCGAAGAAGAAGTAAGCGCGTCCTTCGGGACCGAACAAGACCCGTCCGTCCGCATTGGCCGGACGGGTTTTTTGTTGAACGACCATGTCTTCTCCTGCCCTACGCGCCATCGTCGGGCTCGGCAATCCCGGGCCGGATTACGCGCGCACGCGCCATAACGCCGGCTTCTGGTTCGTCGACGAACTGGCGCGCCGTCACGGCGGCACGTTCCGGGTGGAGTCGAAGTTCCATGGCGAGCTGGCGCGCGTGAAGATTGCGGGCGTCGACACGCTGCTGCTGAAGCCGTCGACGTTCATGAACCGCAGCGGTCAGGCGGCGCAGGCACTGGCGCAGTTCTACAAGATCCTGCCGACCGACATCCTCGCCGCGCATGACGAACTGGACCTGCCGACCGGTACCATGCGCCTCAAGCTGGCTGGCGGTCACGGTGGCCACAACGGCCTGCGAGACCTGCACAAGGTGTTCGGCGAGGGCTATCTGCGCCTGCGCATCGGCATCGGTCATCCGGGCGACAAGAGCCTGGTGCACAACTACGTCCTCAGCCGCGCATCGAAGGCGGACGAGGAGCTCATCCACAGCGGGATCGGGCTGGCCGCGGACGCGGTCGAGACCTGGTTCACCAAGGGTTGGGAGCGGGCGCTGACCCAGCTCCACACCGCTACCAAATAACTCCCTCTCCCAGCTCGCGGGGAGAGGGCTGGGGTGAGGGGCGCTTGCCCCAGGCCCCTCACCCTAACCCTCTCCCCACAAGTGGGGAGAGGGGAAAAGGACTAAAGGAATCTTTATGGGCATCAAGTGCGGCATCGTCGGTCTCCCCAACGTCGGCAAGTCGACGCTCTTCAACGCGCTGACCAAGGCGGGCATCGCCGCCGAGAACTACCCGTTCTGCACGATCGATCCCAACATCGGCATCGTGCCGGTGCCGGACAAGCGCATGGATGCGCTGGCGGTTTTCGTCAAGCCGCAGCGCCTGGTGCCGACCGTGATCGAGTTCGTCGACATCGCCGGCCTGGTCGCCGGCGCCTCGAAGGGTGAAGGCCTGGGCAACCAGTTTCTCGGCCACATCCGCGAGACCGATGCGATCGCCCACGTCACCCGTTGCTTCGACAATGACGACGTCATCCACGTCGCCGGCAAGCCCGACCCGATCCGCGACATCGAGATCATCAACACCGAGCTGGCGCTGGCCGACCTCGACGCCGTGACCAAGGCCGCGGACCGCCTGGCCAAGACCGCCAAGGCCGGCATCAAGGAAGCGGTCGCCAAGTACGAGCTGCTCAAGCGCGTGCAGGCCCATCTCAACGAGGGCAATCCGGTGCGCTCGATGGTGCTGGAGCAGGACGAGCGCGTGCAGCTGCGCGAGTTCTACTTCATCACCTCCAAGCCGGCGCTGTACATCGCCAACGTCGACGAGGCCGGCCTGAAGAACGGCAACGACTACCTCAAGCGCGTGCAGGAATACGCCGCGAAGGAAGGTTCCGAGGTAGTGCCGGTCTGCGCCGCGATCGAGGCCGAGATCGCGCAGCTCGACGACGCCGACAAGCAGGCTTTCCTGGCCGACCTCGGCCAGGAAGAGGCCGGCCTGGATCGCGTGATCCGCGGCGCCTACCACCTGCTGGGCCTGCAGACCTACTTCACCGCCGGCGTGCAGGAAGTGCGCGCCTGGACCGTCAAGGTCGGCGCCACCGCGCCGCAGGCCGCCGGCGTGATCCACACCGACTTCGAGAAGGGCTTCATCCGCGCCGAAGTCATCGGCTACGGCGACTACATCAAGTTCAAGGGTGAATCGGGCGCCAAGGAAGCCGGCAAGTGGCGCCTGGAAGGCAAGGAATACATCGTGCAGGAAGGCGATGTGATGCACTTCCGCTTCAACGTGTAACGACAAGGCCCGCGCAAGCGGGCCTTCTTCGTTGAGCGGCCGGCAGCGCTGCCTCAGTCGGCCGAGGCGGCAGGAATCCGGTTCAGTTCCGGCTCCTCGTGGCTGGTCAGCGGGCAACGCGTACCCCCTGGCGTGTACATCATCGCCACGCAGAGGTTGCAGTGCGTGCAGCCGGACTGCTGCAGCTCGCCGGAGCGGAACGCCAGCAGCAGGTCCGGGCGATGGATCAGCGCGCGGCCCATGACGATGGCCTCGAAGCCCTCCTGCATCGCCTTGCGAATGCCATTGATCGAGGTGACGCCGCCGAGGTAGGCCAGCGGCGTCTTCACCGCTGCGCGGATCTGCCGCGAGACCTCCAGCAGGTACAGCTCGCGGAACTCGATGGCCGGCTCCTGCCACTTCAGCATGCGGTTGCCCATGCGCATCATCAGCGAGGCCTGCGCGCCACCGATGCCCGGGGGCATGCGGCTGCCGAAGATGTGCCAGGGCGTCTCCACATTCATACCGGCGCTGAGCACGATCAAGTGCGCACCGGCGGCAGACATCTGCTGCGCCGAGACGATCGCATCCTCCACCGTACCACCGCCGCGAAAGCCCTCGAAGCCGCTGAGCTTGCAGGTCACCGCCATCGTGCCGCCGACCGCGTCGAGCACTGCGGCCAGCACCTCGGCCGGGAAGCGGGCGCGGCGTTCGGCCGAGCCGCCGTACTCGTCGCGGCGGCGGTTGTAGGCCGGCGACAGGAACTGGCTCAGCAGGTAGCCGTGCCCCATGTGGATTTCCACCGCATCGAAGCCGGCCTCGCGCGCCTCCTGGGCGCCGCGCACGAAGTCCTCGCGCAGCTGGCGCAGCTCCGCCGCCGAAGCCGCGTGCTTGAACAGGCGGCCGCTGAGCAGCCCCGGCGGATTGATGCCGCCCGAGGCACTGACCGGCGAGCCGGTCGAAAGCTGCGGCAGGAAGTTGAAGGCGCCGCCGTGGGTGATCTGCGCACAGGCCGCGGCGCCCTCGCGGTGCACGGCATCGGTGAGCACACGCAGATGCGGCCGCGACTCCGACCCCAGCGAGACCTGGTCGACGAAGGTACGGCCATCGGCGCTGATCGCGCAGTAGGCCACCGTGGTCATGCCGACGCCGCCAGCGGCCATCGACTGGTGATGCTTCACCAACGCCCTGGTCGGCACACCGCCGGGAGCATTGCCCTCGTTGGTCGCGCTCTTGATGAAGCGGTTGCGCAGCGTCAGCGGGCCCAGGGCCCAGGGCGCGTAGGCACGATCGAGTTCCTCGCTCACTGGAAGCTCCAGCGCAGGCCGGTGACCGCTTCCGTGTGCTCCCACAGGCGCTGCGCCAGCTGCGGATCGCCCGCCAGCTTGCCGGGCTCGACGCGCTCGATGCGGCCGAAGGCCTCGAGCATGCCTACCGGCCCGAGAAAGGAGCCGGGCGCGAACTCGCTCGAGTTCGCGGCCAGCACGATCGGCAGCGCGCCCTGCTCCGGGCTCTGGCCGAAGCGCGCCTGCCAGTAGGCGAAGATCGCTGTCGACATGCGCTGATGCCAGCGGTCGTCGTCGCGCTTGCGGCGGTTCTGGCCGATCGCGGTGCGGGTCACGCCCGGATGCGCGGCGTAGCTGCTGACGCGACTGCCGGCCTTTTCCAGCCTGCGCTGCAGCTCCAGCGCGAACAGCAGGTTGGCCAGCTTGGCCTGTGCGTAGGCGCGGATCGGCGTATAGCCCTGCTGCAGGGCGAGGTCGGCCAGGTCCATGGTCGCGTGGCGCTGCGTCAGGCTGGAGATGGTGACGACCCGCGCCGCCGGCGCCTCGCGCAGCAGCGGCCACAGCGCGTGGCTCAGGCGGAAGTGACCGAAATGGGCGATCGACAGTGTCAGCTCGTGCCCTTCCGCATTGGTCGTGCGCTGCGACGGCGGATAGATGCCTGCGTTGTTGACCAGCACGTCCAGCGGCCGGCCGCGCGCCAGCAGCCCCGCCGCCACGCGCTGCACGTCGGCGGCATCGGACAGGTCCAGCCGCAGGAACTCGGCACGTGCACCGGCCGCCTGCAGCTGCTGCAGCGCAGCCGGCGCAGCGGCTTCGGCGATGTCGGCGACGATCAGGTCCGCACCCAGCCGCGCGAAGCGCAGCGCACAACCCATGCCCAGGCCGCCGACGCCGCCGGTGACGAGGACGGTCTTGCCCTGCATGGAATCAGGGGCACCGGGTTGCAGGGAGGTCATGGCGGTTTCCGAGGGCTGGAATAATTACGGTACTGTACGTACTGCAGCACCAGAAGCATCCCCCGATTGGAGGAGAAGCCTGGCGGCCAAGCCCCTCAACGGCGCCGCCGGGCCGCCGGGGCCGCGATACCTCCCATCACCAGCCGCGCCAGCTGGCGGATCCACGCCGGGCGCAGCGAATCCAGCAGGAAGTACTGGCGGATGGCGATGGCGCCCTGGATCACGTCGATGGCCAGCTCGATGTCGGTGTCGCCGGCCACCTCGCCGCGCGCAATGGCGCGGGCCAGCAGCGTACGCAACGGCCCGCGGCGCTCGTTGTTGACACGGATCAGCGCGGCGGAGAGCTCCGGATTGCCGACGCATTCCGCGGCGATGCGCGGCAGCACGCTTCTCAGCGGCGAGTCCTGCAACGCCTTGGCGAATTGCCCGAACTGCGCCAGTAGCTCCGCCTCGAAGCTGCTGCCCTCGGCCACTGTCACCACCGGCAGTTGCGCGAACACCGACAGGATCAGGTGCTCCTTGGTCGGCCAGCGACGGTAGATGGTGGACTTGCTGACCCTGGCGGTGGCGGCGACGCGATCGATGGTCAGCGCCGCATAGCCCTCGTCGTGGAGGATGGCCAGCGTGGTGTCGAGGATCGCGCGCTCCGAGGCCGCGCTGCGCGGGCGACCGCGCGCGCCTGAGCCGGGCGGTGGACTGGGAACGCCTGCCACGTCTATGCACTTCCGGAAACGAGGGCCGCCAATACTGCCTGCCCGCGACAGACCCGGGCAACCGCGGCGCCGGCTGTCTTGCCCTTTTCAGGTGAAACGGCAAGGATTGCAGCGCGCCCACGGCGCCCCGAATAGAACATCAGAAACACCCTTGGAGGAACTCCCGATGTCGTCCGCGCTCATGGGCCAGATGATGGACCGCCCGCTGCTGATCTCCTCGTTGCTCGAACACGCCGAACGCTTCCATGGCGACAGCGAAATCGTCTCGCGCACGGTCGAGGGGCCGATCCATCGCTACACCTGGGTCGAGGCCGCGCGCCGCGCGCGCCAGGCCGCCAACGGCCTGACCCGCCTCGGCATCCAGCAGGGCGAGCGCGTCGCCACCCTGGCCTGGAACGGCTACCGCCACCTCGAGCTGTACTACGCGATCTCCGGCAGCGGCGCGGTGATGCACACGATCAACCCGCGCCTGTTCCCCGAGCAGGTCGCCTGGATCGTCAACCACGCTGAAGACCGCGTGATGTTCTTCGACATCACGTTCGCTCCGTTGGTCGACGCCGTTGCCGCCAAGTGTCCGACAGTGAAGGCCTGGGTCGCGTTGACCGACAAGGCGCACCTGCCGGAGATGAAGAACGTCCAGCCCATCGCCTACGAGGACTTCATCGCCGCCGAGAGCGAGACCTACGCCTGGCCCGAGCTGGACGAGCGCAGCGCCGCCTGCCTCTGCTACACCTCCGGCACCACCGGCAATCCCAAGGGCGTGCTGTACTCGCATCGCTCGACGCTGCTGCATACCTTCGCCGTGCCGCTGCCGGACGTGATGAACCTGTCGGCGCGCGACGTGATCCTGCCGGTCGTGCCGATGTTCCACGTCAACGCCTGGGCCATTGCCTATGTCGCCGCGATGATCGGCGCCAAGCTGGTGCTGCCCGGCGCGGCACTGGACGGCGCCAGCATCTGCGAGCTGTTCGAGAACGAGAAGGTCACCTTCTCCGCCGGTGTGCCCACCGTCTGGCTCGGCGCGCTGCAATACCTGCAGAAGACTGGCAAGAAGCTGTCCACGGTCAAGCGCATGGTGGTCGGCGGCTCGGCCTGTCCGCCGGCGCTGATGGAAACCTACGAGCGCGACTACGGCGTCAAGCTGATCCACGCCTGGGGCATGACCGAGATGTCGCCGCTGGGCACGGTCTGCACGATGAAGAACCATCACCTCGAACTGTCGAAGGAAGAACAGTTCAAGGTGGAACTGAAGCAGGGCCGCCCGCCCTTCGGCGTCGACCTCAAGATCGTCGACGAGGACGGCAAGGAACTGCCGCGTGACGGCAAGACCTCCGGCGATCTGCTGGTGCGCGGCTACTGGATCGTCGACCAGTACTTCCGCGGCACCGAAAGCCCGCTGCAGGACGGCTGGTTCCCCACCGGCGACCGCGGCACGCTGGACCGCGACGGTTATCTCACCATCACCGACCGCAGCAAGGACGTGATCAAGTCCGGTGGCGAATGGATCGGCTCGATCGACCTCGAAAACGTCGCCATGGCCCACCCCGCCGTCGCGATGGCCGCGGTGATCGCCGCCAAGCACGCCAAGTGGGACGAGCGCCCCTTGCTGGTCGTGGTGAAAAAGCCCGGCATGGAAGTCACCCGCGAGGAGATGCTGAAGTTCTACGAGGGCAAGATCGCCAAGTGGTGGACGCCGGACGACGTCGTCTTCGTCGACGCGCTGCCGCTGGGCGCGACCGGCAAGGTGCAGAAGAACAAGCTGCGCGAAGAGTTCGGGGAACGGCTGCTGGGGAGCTGAGAACCAGGCCCGCGTCGAAGGATTTGCCCTGCGGGGTGCGCTTTCCCTACAATGCGCGCCCCGCAGGGTCCTGTGGTGATGTAGCTCAGACGGTTAGAGCGCGGCACTCATAATGCTGAGGTCGGTGGTTCGATTCCACTCATCACCACCATTTTCCCTTCACGGATCAACGGCTCTCAGCACTTTCGGCTGATGCGGACCCGCTTCATAGCGTCGCCCAGGGGATGTCGTACCCCACGCTGCGTCCGCCTTTCTCGTTGGGAACGATGCATCCCAGTTCCACCAACTGACTCAGTTCGCGAAACGCCGTCGCCCGGCTGACACTGCCCAAGCTGACGTACTTGCGGGTCGTCATGCCGCCCTCGAATCGCCCCGGTCCGGCATCCAGCAGCCGGTTGAGCGCCTTGCGCTGCCGGTCATTCAAAGGGGCCTCCGCGTAGCGCAGCCAGAATCTGGCCTTGGCCAGCACCACGCTCAAGGCCGCCCGCGCAGAAGTGCATGCGATCTGGATCTGGCGAACAAACCACAGCAGCCATTCTGTAACGTCGAGGCTGCCTCGCCCCGCCAGCTCCAGCAGCTCGTAGTAGTGGCTGCGGTCTTTCATGAACTGGGCCGACATGCTGTAGAGGCGGACGCCCTTGCCCTCGTCCTGTGCGAGGGCCATGTCCATCAATGCCCGCCCCACTCGACCGTTGCCGTCCTCGAAAGGGTGAATCAGCTCGAACCACAGGTGCGCGACGCCCGCACGCAGCAAACCGTCCAGCCCGGGTTGAGGCTTCCCGAACCACTCCAGGAAGCGCTCCATCTCCGTATCCAGCCGGTCGCGCGGAACCGCTTCGTAATGAATCCTCTCCCGGCCCACGGGACCGGACACGATCTGCATCGGCTGCTCGCCGCGCAGTTCGCCGGTACGAATCCGATGCAGCAGGGAGTGGCCGTCCGGGAACAGGGCGCCCTGCCACGCACAAAGGCGTTCGAGGGTCAGCGGCTCGGCGTAGCGGGAGGTCGCGTCAAGCAATACCTCGACCAGCCCGTCCGTCCCCTGGTCGGGGCCCGGCAGCCCGGCGAATGGAAGCCCGAGACGCCGCGCGATAGACGACCGCAGGCCTTCGGGATTCGGGCGTTCGCCCTCGATCAGACTGGTGTTCAGCGCATCCTGCAGCAGCAGGTCGGCTTCGGCACGCGTCTGGTGATCCGCATCGAGCAATCGGGCCGCCCCCACCAGTTCGCCTTGCGCCCTGCGCGCCGCAGCCAAGGAGGGCGACAGGGCCGCCGTGTCCCAGACAAAGGCCGGCCACTGCGAGTCTTGCCAGACCCACGGCAAAGGAGCGCTTGGAGGCGTTAATCGCTTCTTCATATGAAGCGATTGTAGGCCGCAATCGCTTCACGTCAACACGGCATCTCCGAAGCCGGGTTCTTGCATCCCGAGGTCGATGCGCATTTCACTTCGCTACAACAACCACTTAGACTTCCCCGGACGGTTTCCGGTGATGTAGCTCAGACGGTTAGAGCGCGGCACTCATAATGCTGAGGTCGGTGGTTCGATTCCACTCATCACCACCATGTTCTTTGTCCGGGGACAGCCAAAGTGGTACAGAAAGCCGCGCTTTTGCGCGGTTTTTCTTTGGTTTAGCGTTTTGGGTAGTCCAGCTACGTCCAAGGGTAGCCAGTCGCTGACGCTGGTAACTTCTCGGGTGACTTCGGTCGAGTTACCCGTTCCCCGGAAAAGTTACCCGAATACTGACCGATGGGCTTGAAGGCGTGCTCATCGGGTTTCTTCGCATTACCCCAATGAAGCAAGGTCGAGCATTAGTGTCCTGCGCACCTCTGCAGCGGCATCGCCATCGATTCCCGACCTCTCCAAGAGGCTCACACAATTTTCCCGACACTTCTCGACAACGTAGCGAACGCGTTCTCGCGCAACAGTTGGACGCAACCCAAACTCCGCCGCAGCAGAGAGTGCGTTTTGGAAGCTGGATCGCTTTCCTTCAAGACCGACCACCATCTCCTGGCTGCGAAATGGTCCCGTATCCAGCTGCTGCTCGAGATCGAAAGCCGGCATCAGCGTGAGCTCTTGACCGTTCCAGCCGAATAGGTGGTTGAGCGCATGGTCGTCGGTGTTGCCAAGCGCAATATTGAAGATCATTCGATCGAACCATTGCGCTGCAGCCTCATCGTTATCCGACAGCTTCCGAAGGATGGCCGCTACCGCCGGATACGACGCGTTGCTGAGAAGCTGTCGTTCGGAGAGATTCTGCAGCGTGCGTGCGCTTACGATATGTCTCCGGCGCCCATCGCCCTGGCGATCGAAACGCTCTACGAGGAGCACCGGCTTTCCCTGCGCTTCGACGATCTCGAAATCGGGCACGCTGATGCCAGCCGCGCGTGCGAGCGCCAAACCGAAGGCTTCACGCCGCGGCTGCATGTCGTCGAAGTCCCGCACGCTGACAAACTTCGCCACCCAGCTCCGCCCGTCACGCTGGATGGCAGCCTTCGGTCGACGTCCACCAAGGCTGGGCCCATGGCGAAAGATAAGTAACTTATGAGCATCGACCTGCATTCCGCGATCAATGAGGTCGACTACTTCCGCCAGTTCGTCCAGCGAGATATTCGAGACTATGTGCTCTGGCGCAGAGCCGGGCCGCTCACTGAACTCCAGTGCACCGGTCCGATCATGGTTACCTGCGAGCAGCGCCTCAAACGGCGTCAGACGCCGACCGCTGACCTTTTCGAGAACATAGTCACCCCATCTCCCGGGGGCAACATCGGCGACCACACCCGGCAGGGGATCATCCTCAGGCGGGAATAGCCGGTCACCAAGCTCTGTGTCGAATCCCCAGCCAGGCGCGATTGCCATGGCATCCGAGCGCGCGCGATAGCTACGAACATATGCGAACGATGCGGCGCGGCCATCCCAACGTATATGCCCACATAGCGTGGGCTCTCGTTGCTCAGGCAGCCAAATCCATACGTATCGTTCGTCCGTCATCGCTCAGACGTCCAGTGCCGGATCGACGCCCGGTTTGCGCACACGCTTTCGCTGGGCAGCCAGCTCGAGCAGATGCCGCTCTTGCGCTGGAGTGCTTGCATGTTGATTGGGATCAATCGAGATGCCCAGCGCCGAACAGATGGCCAGCACATAGCCGATTTGCGTGCCAGGGGTGCCACCCTCAATCTTCATGATGGCCACCACCGGCACACCCGCCCGCTTGGCAAGGGTTGACTGAGTCCACCCACGTTGCTGACGCGCCGCTCGGATAGCAGCCCCCAAGATGCGCAGACGGCTTTCGATGGCGCTTGGAATGCTCATAAGGTAACGATTACGTTATCTTATGACACATAATATTTCAATTACGAAGCTTAAATAGCGATTGCCCATGCTCGCTTGGGGCTCCCGTATCAAAGGTGTGCAGGTGGCGGATGCGGTGGGACTTTGATGGGACTCCGGGGCGATTTCCTGATTCAAATTCACACTTCAGGCTTCGGCCACCCTACATCCATACCCCAATTAAATCAGTTATTTATGGAAATCTCTTCACCTTGGCACTGAGTGCAGAATCGCGCCCACAATGCTGAGTCGGCGGTTCTATTCGGCTACGCCGCAGCACGGGAAACGGCGCGCAAGACCCAGCGCACGCCCGTCAGCTCTTCCGAGGCCTGCCACAGCCGCGCGGCAACGACGGTGTCCAAGGCGCGCCGCGCAGGCTTTGTCAGCCCGGGTTCTCCCCGCCCCTGCAACAGGCCGGTGGGGCCGTAGTAGCCGCCGGGTACTACCTCCGGTGTGGTTGCCGCCAGGATCAGGGAACGGGCGCCTTCGGCCGCATCGCGATCGAAGAATCGCATGAAGGCCTGGTAGCCGATCAGCTCGAAGCGTTCCCGGATCCCGCGTCGTTCCTCGCTCGCCCAGCCGGCTGCGATGGATGTCCGCGACACGCCCGGGTGCGCCGCCACGCTGAGGAGCGTGATGCCCGCGGCATCGGCACGGCGTTGCAACTCGAACGCGAACATCAGGCAGGCCAGCTTGGAATTGGTGTATGCGCCCGAGGCGCTGTAGCCCCTCTCCAGTTGCAGGTTACCGAAGTCGATGCGCCCACCAGGATGAGAGTTGCTGGACACGCTCACCACGCGCGGCGCCTCGCTGCGCAGCAGCGCGGGCAGCAGCAGCCCGGTCAGCGCGAAATGCCCCAGGTAGGACACGCCAAAGCCCAGTTCGAAACCGTCCTGCGTGGTCGCCCGCCGTGCGGGCGGCAGCAAGCCGGCGTTGTTCAGCAGCAGGCCCAGCGGCTCCCCGCGGTCCAGTTCGTCGCTCGCAAACCTGCGGGCTGCGGCAAGGCTGGCGAGATCGAGAGCGCGGAACTCAGCGCTTCCGCCCCCCTGCCGGATCATTGCCACGGCCGCTTCGCCACCGGCGACATTCCTGTCGGCCACGATGACGTGATAGCCACGCTGCGCCAGCGTCCGCGCCGATTCCAGGCCGAGCCCGCTGGCGCCACCGGTAACGATCGCGCGGGGATTGCTGCGGGTCACGCTAGGGCTGTCTCTCGCCCGTCAGCTTCGCCGTGCCGAAGATACCCATCTTGCACTTGCCGAGCAGCTTGTCGCCCTCGATCGTCGCCTCGTACTTCAGCGTGATCTTCATCGGCTTGGTGACCTTCAGGTCCCACTGCAGGTGGTTGCCGGTGACGGTGCCGGTGAAGTGCGCCTCGTCCATGTTCATGATGAACACGCCGGTCAGCGCGTTGCCGTCGGTGCTCATCCGGCCGGCGAAGGCCTGCGGGCCCATCGGCGTGGAGAGTACGAACTTCCAGTTGCCGTCGACCTGCACCACCGCGTTTCCGGCGATCTTCGCTTGCGTCGGCAGATTCTGCACCGGCGCCAGCGGCAACGGCGTCGCGACAACCACAGCAGCTGCGGACTTCTCGGCGATGGGGCGACCTTCGATATGCCCCAGCAACCGTGACGGCGTCAGCGGAAACTCAAGCTTGAGCTCTCCGAAAGGAGCCAGCGCATCGGCGATCGCATTCACCAGGGTCGGCGGACCGACGATGCAGCCGCCCTCGCCCACGCCGCGGAAGCCGCCTTCGGCCTTCGAGGGCTGCGAGGCCTCGTGGTGGTACTCGAAGTCCGGGATGTCGAAGATCGTCGGCAGCATGTAGTCCTTGTACGTGACCGCCGTCGGGTTGCCCCGCGCGTCGAAGGACACTTCTTCCATCAGCACGCTGCCGATGGCCTGCGCCAAGCCGCCGGCGATCTGGCCCTCGACCACCGCCGGATTGATCATCACGCCGCAGTCTTCGCTGGTGACCCAGCGCTTGATCTTGACGAAGCCCGTCTCGGCGTCGACCTCGACGATGCAGGCATGCGCCGCGCTGGTCATCGTGATCGGTGGCGGGCGATAGCGGTACTGCACTTCCAGGCCCGCATCCATGCCTTCCGGCAGGCGGTCGGGGTCGCCGTAGGCGATGTCGGCGAGGTCGCGCAGGGTGACGGTCTTCTGCTCCCCACCCAGCACGTGGATGATGCCCTCGCGCAGCATGATCTCCTCGGGCTTGACGCCGAGCAGGTGCGACGCCGCGAGCTTGACCTTTTCGAGCAGCAGGTCGGCCGCGCGAATACAGGCACCGCCGCCGGCCACGGCCTGGCGGCTGCCGTAGGCGCCGGAACCGTAGCCGCCGCGCGAGCTGTCGTCCTCGTAGACGCTGACGTCGTCGAAGCGCACGCCAAGATGCTCGGCGATGACCTGCGCCATCGTGGTCTGCGTGCCATGGCCCTGCGAATGCGTGGACACCACTGCGGTGACCGTGCCGGTGGGCTCGATGCGGATATGGGCCGATTCGCTCATCAGCACGGCGACGCCGGTGCTGCCGGCAGTCGGTTCGATATAGGTCGCGAAGCCCAGGCCCAGGTAGCGGCCCTGCTTGCGCGCCTCGGCCTGCTCGACACGGAAGGCGGCGACATCCACCTTCTGCAACAGCACGTCGAGGCATTCAGATGGGCTGATGTCCTCCAGCTCCAGGCCCATCGGCGTGGTGCAGGGTTGATCGGCACGGCGGATCAGGTTGCGGCGACGCAGCTCGATGGCGTCCATGCCCATCTGGCGTGCGGCGCGGTCGAGCAGTACCTCACGCGCCAAGGACTCGATCGCCCAGGGGCCGCGGTAGGCAGCCAGGCCCACGGTGTTGGTGAACCAGCCACGCGAGTGGAAGGAGAACACCGGCATCTTGTGGGCGCCCCACAGGAACATCATCACCGCGATGTTGCTGTCGGCTCCCTGCGGATAGGCGCCGTTGTTGAGGCCGTAGTCGGCATGCGAGCACAGCATGCGGCCCTCGCTGTCGAAGGCCGCGCGCAGCTTGATCTCCTGTTCGCGCGCCTGGTTGGCGGCGGTCAGGTTCTCGAGCCGGTCCTCGATCCACTTGAGCGGACGCTTGAGGATCATTGCGGCCAGCACCGTGGCCACTTCCTCGCGCCAGGGCTGACCCTTGAGGCCGAAGGAGCCGCCGACATCCTTGGAGATGACGCGGATCGCGGTCTGCGGCATGCCGAAGGCCTGCGCGAACCAGCGCGCGTTGAGCTGCGGGCCCTGGCAGGAGAGATAGATCGTCAGCTCGCCGGAGCCCTGCGGTGCCACCACCACGCCGCGCGTTTCCATCGGCGACTGCGAGATGCGCTGGTGATCGAACTCGATCGTGACCAGGTGCGGCGCCGCCTTGAGCTGCGCTTCCAGGTCTTCGTCGAGTTCCTCTGAGCCGGTGGCCGCAGCGACGTTGGAATCCGTATCCGGATGCACCAGCGGGCCAGTCTTGGCGTCCCGGATGGTGACGACCGGATCCTCCTCGTCGTACTCGATGGTGATGAGCCCGGCGGCGTCCTCGGCGATGTAGCGGTCCTGCGCGATGATCATCGCGATCGGATCACCGACATAGGTCACGCGGTCGGTCGCCAGCACCGGTACCGGAACCACCGGCGGCGCCAGGAAGAAGCTGAGCATGTCGACCTTGAAGCCGTTCAGGTCTTCGGCGGTCATCACGGCGTGGACACCGGGCAGCTGGCGTGCCACGGAGAGATCCATCGATTTGATGCGGCCGCGCGCAATCGGGCTGCGGTGGAACGCCACCTGCAGCATGCCGGGCAGGCCGACGTCATCGACGTAGGTGCCGCGGCCTGTCAGCAGACGCGTGTCTTCCTTGCGCGGGACGCGCTGGCCGATGTAGTTCCCGGCGGTGGGATTTTCCGGCGCGTTCACTTCGGCGCCTCCGCCGTCAGGCCGCAGAGTTTCTGCGCTGCGCGCCGGATGCCTTGGTACCCGGTGCAGCGGCAGATATGGCCGGACAGCGAGTTCATGACCTTGTCGGCGTCCGGCTTGTCGGGACCGGCGGTGAGCGAGGCCAGGGTCATGACGATGCCCGGCGTGCAGAAGCCGCACTGCAGGCCGTATTCGTCGCGCAGCGCCTGCTGCACCGGGTGCAGCGTGCCGTCTTCGGCCGCAAGGCCTTCGACCGTGGTGATGTGGCTGCCGTCGGCCTGCACCGCAAGCATCAGGCAGGAGCGCACGGCCTTGCCGTCGACGATCACCGTGCAGGCGCCGCAGACGCCGTGCTCGCAGCCGACGTGCACGCCGGTATAGCCGGCATCGCCGCGCAGGAAGTCGCAAAGCGTCAGGCGGCCTTCGACCTTCGAGAGCTTGGGGCTGCCGTTGATGGTGACTTGAATCTGGTGCTCGCTCATGCCGCCTGCCTCAGGTTCAACGTCTCGCTCAAGGTACGGGCGAAGACACGCTTGCCGACCGTGCGCCGGTATTCGGCGCTGGCGTGGGAATCATCGAAGGGCGCGGTATCGGTGATGGCCAGTTCGGCCAGCGCACGCGGATCGAGCGTGTCGATGGATTGCCCCAGCAGCGCCGCCTCGACCTGGCGCGCCTTGATCGGCGTCGGACCCATGCCGAACCAGGCGATGCCGGCGCGCTCGATGCGGCCGTCCTTCAGCGTCAGCGCGCCGGTCAGGCCGACCAGGCCGAAATCACCGGGGCGCTGCGCGATCTCGCGGAACAGCCAGACCGTGCCGGCGGGCCACTCGGGTACGTGGATCGAAACCAGCAGTTCGTCAGGCTCCAGCGCAGTGGCATAGGGCCCGAAATAGAGTTCTTCCGCGGCGATGCGACGGCTGCCGCGCGTCGAACGGACTTCAACTGAGGCACCCAGCGCCACAGCGGTGGCCGGCAACTCGGCCGCCGGTTCGCCCAGTGCGATCGAGCCGCCGATGGTGCCGCGGTTGCGGGTCTGGTGGTGGCCGACGTGACGTGTCGCGGTGACGAGCAGGGGCTGCGCCTGCGCCAGCACCGGATCGGCGATCACTTCGTTCTGGCGCATCATCGGGCCGATGCGCGTGCTGCCCGCGGCGCGTGACACGCCCTTGAGCGCGGCGATGCGGTTGATGTCGACCAGGATGAAAGGCTGGCTCATTCGCAGTGCCAGCAGCGGCATCAGCGTCTGGCCGCCGGCCAGTATCGTCGCGCCGCCGCCGGCATCGGTCAGCAGCTGGCAGGCCTCCTCGACCGTGCCCGGCGCGAAGTAGTCGAACGGCGCCGGTTTCACCGCTTGCCCTCGTCCAGCAGCCGCGCCAGCAGCGCGGCATCCAGCGTGATCACCGGTGCCGCCGCGCGGCGGCCGAACTCGAAGCCCGCCGCCGCCACGATCACCACCAGCAGGCCGAGCGACAGGCCCATCCAGGTCGACTCGCCAGCCACGACGCCGCCCTGGCCGACCAGGAAGCCGACCAGCGCCGCCACCACCAGCGCCAGCATCCAGGCCACCGGCGAGCCGCGCGAAGCGGGTGCATAAGCCCCGCGTGCGCCGGCACCAGCCACCGCTCCGGCCGCGGCACCTGCGGCCTGCGGCGGTGCACCGACCACGGCACCGAACTGCTGGAAGAAGCGCCCCGCGAGCTGCTTGGCGGTGGCGTCCATGATCGGCCCGCCGAGCTGCGCCAGTCGGCCGCCGACCTGCGCGTCCACTTCATACGTCAGCAGCGTCGCGCCCGTGCCGTCATCCGCCAGCTTGACCTTGGCGATGCTCTTGACGAAGCCGACCGTGCCGCCCTGACCGTCGATGTTGAGCGTGTAGCTGTTATGCAGGTCGATGTCCGAGAGCACCACCGTGCCGGCGAAGCGCGCGCCGATGGGGCCGATCTTGATCTCGGCCGAGGCGACCATCTTCTCGTCGGATTCCTTCACGACCGACTGGCAGCCGGGAATACAGCGCCGGAGGACCTCGGGATCGTAGAGACCCGCCCAGACCTGCTCCCGGGTGGCGGGAATCCGCTGCTGTCCGCTCATCTGCATGGCATGCACTCGCTAAAAATTCAGGGACCTGAGCGCCACGGCCTCATTCAGATGACCGGAGCCGTTTTTATAGTCGTGTCAGGTCCAAGACGATACCCTGTCTGCAGCAACTTGTGAACAACACTGATGAGTAAGAGGAGATGACGCGGGGTGCAGTCGGACTTGCCCGGGAGTGTGCTTTGGCAGTCGGGCGCAGGTGAAGCCGGGTAGAGGCCGTCGGCGCTGGGCCGTGGCGGAGGATGGCGGACGCCAGGCAAAGAAAAGGCCACGGGGGACCGTGGCCTGAATGTAGATCCCATGGCGGGATCTGGAGGAGATGGTTGCCGGGCGGCGCGCTGGCCGCCCGGACTGGGCAGGGCTTATGCAGCCTTGCGCAGCGGTTCCGGCACCTGCGTCTGCAGGGTGGTCACGCTGGGGGAATTGATCAGGATCGTCCCGGGGAGCTTGCTGCGCGGCTGCTCGCTGTTGAGGCGGCGGCGATCGACCAGCGCATCAGCCATCTCGAAGACCGCCACGGCCACCACGAAGAATGCAGCACTGCCTGCCACCAAGGTTCCAAACATTTGAATAACCCGCCGATTTCTCGTGCGATTTGAGGTATGTACGAACGATACCTAATATTGCTGCAATGCAACAATTGAGATTTATTCATTCCATGGTTTAGAAAAACTAAACCTCTCGAACGCAGGCCTGGCGGATGAAACGGCAGGGATGAGATGGGCGGGAACAGCCTGCCCGCGGCGCGCCGATCAAACCGGTGGCGGATTGAGGCGCCTGAAGCTCTTGTCGACGCGATAGGAAAGCTGCGGGTAGCCCGGCGTATAGGCGCTGGCCTCGTCGAGTTGCCGGATCTGCTCCGGCGCCAGCTTCCAGCCGACCGCCCCGAGGTTGTCGCGCAACTGCGCCTCGTTGCGAGCGCCGATGATCAGGGACGATACCGTCGGCCGTGCGAGCAGCCAGGCCAGCGCGATCTGCGGGATGGTCTTGCCGGTCTGCGCCGCAATGTCGGTGAGCACATCGACGACCCGGTAGAGCCGCTCCTCGTCCACCGGCAGGCCCCACTGCCCCACTTCCTGCAAGCGGCCGCCTGCAGGGAAAGGCCGGCCGCGCCGCACCTTGCCGGTGAGCCGGCCCCAGCCCAGCGGACTCCAGACCAGGGCACCGACCCGCTGGTCCAGCGCCAGCGGCATCAGTTCGGACTCGTAGTCGCGACCCACCAGCGAGTAATGCACCTGGTGCGCCACATACCGCGGCCAGCCGCGCTGGTCGGCGATCGCCAGTGATTTCATCAGCTCCCAGCCGGCGAAGTTGGACGCGCCGACGTAACGCAGCTTGCCCGCCCGCACCAGCATGTCCAGCGTGTACAGCACTTCCTCGATGGGCGTGGAAGCGTCGAAGCCGTGCAATTGCAGCAGGTCGATGCAGTCGGTGCCCAGGCGCCTGAGCGCGGCATCGACCGCCCGTGGCAGCCGATGCCGCGAGGAGCCCAGCTCATTGGGGCCGCGGCCGGTCGGCAGGCTGATCTTGGTCGAGATCAGGACCGCGTCCCGGCGTCCCTTGATTGCCGCACCGAGGATCTCCTCGGAAGCGCCGTTGGAATAGACGTCCGCGGTGTCGAACAGGTTGACGCCGGCGTCCAGGCAGATGTCCACCAGGTGCCGGGCCTCCTCGACACCACTGCTGCCCCAGGCCGAGAAGAACGGCGCCTGGCCGCCAAAGGTGGCGGCGCCAAAACTCAGCACCGGCACCTTGAGGCCGGAAGCACCGAGGCTGCGATATTCCATGGCCGGAAGCCCTAACCCCTGGCAGGTTCCAAGTAGCGCAGGCTCAAGGCTTGCGACGGTTGGAGCGGCTCAGGCGCCACTCCGGCGGATACTCCATGTCGAGATCCTTGACGACGTTGTTCAGGCCCTTCTCGAAGACATCGCTGCCCAGCTGCACGTCGCTGGCCTTGTCGTTCTTCATCATCGGCAGCATGCCCTCGACGAATCCGGTGAGCAGGCTGCCCATGTATTCACCGCGGTACTGCTTGTACATCTCGAGGAAGGTCTTCTGCACCGCGATCACGTCGGTCGGACGCGAGCGCGAGCAGGCCATCGCGTACTTCTTCGTCTCGTCCGCCAGCTTCTCCAGCGGCACGACGCTGTTGATGAAATTGCAGTCGGCCATCTCCTGCGCAGTGAAGGGGCGCCCGGTGAAGAGCATCTCCTGGAACTTGCGCAGGCCGATGGTCTCGATCCAGGTCCACAGCCGCGGGCCCCAGCCGGCATAGCGGAACGACGGATGGCCGAACAGCGCCTCGTCGGACGAGATCAGCAGGTCGGCGTCGGCGGCCTGGTAGAAGTGCCAGCCGTAGCAGTAGCCCTTGGCCTCGACGATGCTGATCTTCTTGAATTCCTGCAGCGGCCGGTTGCCAGCCCGCGCCTTGGCGTAGTGATCGGTCAGGCCGTGCAGGAAGCGGAAGGAATCCTTCGGCGGATACTTCACGTCCGGATCGTTGATGCCGAACTCGTGCAGCATCGAAACATCCTCGTCAGACGCCGAGTGCATCTGCGCCTGCTCCGGCAGGTCGCCGCCGGCGCCGAAATGGTCACCCATGCCGCGGATGACCAGGACCTTCACCTCGTCGTCGATGTTGGCCTTGTGGACCATGTCGGCATAGTTCTGGCGCATGCCCACGGAGGTGGCGTTGAGCGCTTCCGGCCGGTCAAAAGTCAGGTAAGCGATTCTATTCTCTACATCTTTTTCGTAGCGGATGTATTTTTTCGCGTCCCGCTTCAAGTCATCAATGTTGATCATTTTCGCCCGCACCAGTGGTATTCTAGGAACCTGATTGTTGTGGCACGGAACCGCCGGGTGCTTCCCGACACTTCGTGTGCGGGGATCGACATTCAGTGCAAGCTGCCCCACGGACTGCCCGCCGCAGTCCGTAGAGACGAGGAGATGGCGATGAGCGACGGATATTTCTACAGCCTGGAAGGGCCGCTCGATTCGATGCCGGTCGAGCGCCAGGTGCGTGCGGCCAATCTCACCGGCTTCGCCGAACTGGTGCGCAACCTCGGCGCCGATCCACGATGGATCCTCGAGCATCACGGCATCGACATGCGGGCGATGCGCGATCCCGACTCCTATATCGACACCAAGTCGCTGGTCGACACCCTGGAATACTGCAGCGCGGCCTTCAACGATTCCCTGTTCGGCCTGAAGCTGGCGCAGCAGCAGGAGCCGGATGTGTTCGGCTCCGTCGCCGCGCTGGCCCGCGCGGCCTCCACCTTCCGCGAGGCGCTGGGCAGCTTCATCGACTACATCCCGGTCGTGCATTCCCCGGTCGCCGTGCTGGAGCTGGCCGAGGGCCGCGAAACGGTGGAACTGCGCTGGCATGTGCGGACCGACCTGGGACAGAACAACCAGGCCAACTTCAAGGCGACGATGCTGAACCTGAAGTTGCTGCGCCAGATCGGCGGGCGCGGCTTCCGGCCCAGCTACGTCAATCTCGCCATCGATGCGCGGCACAAGGATGTGCCGGAGCTGGTGAACCGCTTCGGCTGCCCGGTTCGCACCGGCACCGCGACCAATGCCATCGCGTTCCCGGCCTCGGTGATGGACCAGACCGTGGCCACCTCGAACCGTCTGCTGTTCCGGCTGCTCGGCGGCTATCTCGGCCGCGTGCGCGCGGCCTCGCGCACCACCATCCTCGAACGCGTCGAGGACTATGTCCGCGGCTCCCTGCCCTCCGGCAACTGCTCGATCCAGCACTGCGCCAAGAAGCTCGGCACCTCGATCCGCACCCTGCAGGCCAATCTCAGCGAATCCGGCCTGCGCTTCTCCGACATCCTCGAGAAACAGCGCGTCGACCTGGCCAGGGTCCATCTCGAACGCGAAGACCTGAGCCTCGACGACGTTGCCGCGATGCTCGGCTACTCCGAGCAGTCGAGCTTCGGCCGCGCCTTCAAGCGCTGGACCGGCGTGACGCCGCAGCGCTTCCGCCGCAACCTCGAGATCGGCCAGGCGGCATAGGGAAACTCTGACCAGGTTGCCGTTCGCCCTGAAGTCCTGAGCCTGTCGAAGGATCGAAGGGTGGACGGCAACTCGTCGACCGGCCGTGGGGAAAGTCCGCCTCTGCTTCGACAGGCTCAGCACGAACGGACTTTTTCAAACCCTCCCTGGGCACGCGTCGCACCGCGCCAGCAGTTGGCCCGGACCAAGCTCGAATCGCGCTTCAACCAGCATGGCCCGTGGCAACAGGACATGGCTGGTCTGTCGCTGATCGCCTTCATGTCCAGGCCTGCAATGCCTCATCGGCAAGACCCGCATGCCGATAGGATTTCTCCAGTCACCTGAATAACAGCCGGCGTCGTCTTCCTGCGCGTGCGCCGGCCCCGGCGCGAATCCGCGATTGGAGGATGCAGTGAAGGAAAATTCTTCTCAGAAGCCCGTGGTCCTGATCACCGGCGCCAGTGCCGGCATCGGCGAAGCCGTGGCGCGCCGCTTCGCAGCCGGCGGATTCCGCATCGTCGCGGTTGCACGTCGGCCGGATCGCCTTGCCGAGCTGGCGAAGTCGCTGTCGGCCATCACCGAGGTGCAGACGCTGGCCCTCGATGTCACCACGACCGACGCGCCACAGCGTGCCGTCGATCTGGCGATGCAGCAGTTCGGACGCCTGGATTGCCTGGTCAACAATGCCGGCTCCGGCAAGTGGGCGCCGGTGCATGAGACCGACGACGGCATGCTCAACGAAGTGATCGAGATCAGCCTCAAGGCGCCCTTCCGCTTTGCACGCGCCGCGCTCGGCGTGATGAAGGCGGAGTCCTCGATCATCAGCGTCGGCTCGGTGTTCGGCACGCTCGGCGGCCTCAACGGCGGCATCTACTGCGCGGTGAAGGCCGGGCTCGTCGGCCTGACACAGACGCTCGCCGCCCAGTACGGCGCCAGTGGCATCCGCGCGAACCTGGTTGCTCCCGGCGTGATCAAGACCGACATGACCCGCGATTACTGGGATGCCCCGGGTTTCCAGCGTATCAACCAGGAAATGACGCCCTTCAACCGCGACGGCACCGTCGAGGACATCGCCAACACCATCCATTTCCTCGCGTCGAAGGAAGGCAGCTACATCAACGGCCAGACCATCGCCCTGGACGGCGGCTGGTCCACCACCAAGTACCTGTCGTACGAAGCGCTGGTCGCCGAACGCGTCACGGCCTGAGCACAACGGCACCCAAGGCCTCGCGACACCGATGGAATTTGACTGGGACGCCGAGCAGAGAACCTTTCGCTCGACCGTGCGCGGCTTCCTCGAAGCCTACCTGCCGGACGACTGGGAATCGCTCGCGCACGGCCCGGGATCGGCCTCGCAGAGCGCGTTCTCGAAGAAATTCTGCGGCCAACTGTCCCGCGCCGGCCTGCTGGTACCGCACTGGCCGAAGCGCTGGGGCGGTCGCGAAGCCGACGCCTGGACTTCCTTCATCCTCGCCGAGGAAATGTGGGCCGCCGGCGAGCCGCGCGGCGGCCAGTACATGAACGTCAACTGGATCGGCCCGACCCTGATGCGCTTCGGCAGCGAGGAGCAGCAGGAGCGCTACATCCCGCCGATGGCACGCGGCGAAACCATCTGGTGCCAGGGCTTCTCCGAGCCCGAGGCCGGCTCCGACCTCGCCTCGCTGCGCACGCGCGCCGACCGGGATGGCGATCACTACATCATCAACGGCCAGAAGATCTGGACCTCCTACGCCGGCGACGCCGACACCTGCTTCCTGCTGGCGCGCACCTCGCCTGGCAAGACCGGCCTGTCGATCTTCCTGCTGCCGATGGACACGCCGGGCATCACCGTCCGCCAGATTCCCAGCATCATCGGCGAGGGCGATATCCACGAGGTGTTTTTCGACGATGTGCGCGTCCCGGCCAGCGCCATGCTCGGCGCCGAAGGCCAGGCCTGGGAGATCGCCCGCACCTCGCTGTCGCTGGAGCGTGTCGGCATCCCGCGCTTCGCATTGGCCTCCCGCATGCTGGGTCGCGCCGTGACCACGCTGCAGCAGTCCGGCCGTTTCCGCGGCGGTGCGATCGATCAGGCGGCGCGCGCGCGGGCTGCCTGCGAAGCGGCAAGACTCTACAGCTACCAGATCGTCGACCAGCGCCGCCACGGCACGCCAACCGGCCCCGAGGCCAGCGCCGCACGCTATGCCACGGTGATGGCCGAGCGGCTGGTCGGCGACTTCGTCGTCGAGCAGGTGCCGGAAGCCCTGTCGGGTGGCGATCCGATGCTGCTGGCGCACCACCAGCGCGCCATCGTCGCCGGCATCGCCTCCGGCGCCGCCGAGATCCAGCTCAACCTGATCGCCACCGAACTGCTGCGCCTGCCGCGGGAGCCCCGCTGATGGATTTCACCCTGACCGCGGACCAGTCCGCGCTGGCCAGCGCACTGGATCGCCTGGCCACGCCCTTCGAGACCAAGCCCACCGACTTCCACGGCTTCGCCCTGTTCGGCGCCAGGCTGGAGCAGGAACTCGAGGACGGACAGTACTTCGACATCGCCCAGGTGCCGGAGCTGGGCCCGCTGAGCGCGGCGATGGCGGTCGAGCGCCTGGCCTGGCTGCCCTGCACCGCGGAGATCGCGCTGTCGATGCTGGTGCGGCCACAGCTGCCCGGCGACTGGCCGCGTCCGCTGGCGGTAGTGGAGAACGGCCGGCCGGGTCGCTTCGTCGCGACCGCCGGCACCGTGCTGCTCATCGACGGCGAGCGCATGGCTCTGGCCAAACCAGCTGCCGGCGACGTGGAAGCCGCCGAATCGCTGCTGGCCTATCCGATGGGCCGGCTCCGGAGCGGTGTCGCCGTTCATCCGCTGTCGGACAGCGAGACAGTCAACCTGCGCAAGTGGCTGCGCATCGCGCTGGCGGCGGAAGCCAGCGGCCTGCTGCAGGCGGCGATCGCCTCGGCAGTGGAGCACCTGAGCCTGCGCAAGCAGTTCGGCCGTCCGCTGGGCAGCTTCCAGGCCCTGCGTCACCGCATGGCCGAGTGCGCCGTGCTGGCGGGCGGCGTGCGCTGGCTGGCGCTGAAGGCAGCCGCAACGGCCGCCGAGGGCGATGCCGCCCTGGCCGCCCTGCATGCGCAGGAGAGCGCCACGCGCGTCGTCTACGATCTGCACCAGATGCTCGGCGCGATGGGCATGACGCTGGAACATCCCCTGCACCTCTGGACCTATCGCCTGAAGGCGCTGCTGTCCGAACTCGGCGGGCGCAGCGGTCAGGCCTCCGCGGTGGCGCGCCACTGCTTTGCCAACGCCGCCTGAGCCCTCATGAGCACCGATCCGATGGATGCTGCAGCACTGACCGCCGCCGGCTGGACGCGCATCGACACGACCGGCTTCACCTCGACGATCGGGCCCTTGTGGCGGCAGGGATCGGACCAGGACTGCTCCCTCGCCTTCCTGGCCGAGGAACGACACAGCAACAACAGTGGCGCGGTCCACGGCGGCGCGTTGATGACCTTCGCCGACATCTGCCTCGGCTATCGCGGCGCCCGGGCACTCGGCCACACGGCCTGCGTCACCGCGCAGTTGCAGCTGCAGTTCATCTCCGGCGCCCGCATCGGCGAGCTGGTCAGCTGCAAGCCAGAGCTGATCCGTCTCAGCTCGCAACTCATCTTCGTGCGTGGTCTGATCAGCGCTGGTGGCCGCACGGTGGCCAGCGCCGACGGAATCTGGAAGATTCTGGATCCCAGGCCGCGCGCATAGGCGCAAGGCGAGCAACGGAGCGCCCGTCTCCGTGCACCAAGGGAGCCCGGCAATGAGCGAGGAGATCATCCCCTTTGTATTGCGCGTCGAGGACGCGCAGCTTGACGACCTGCGCCATCGCCTGGCTTTCACACGCTGGCCCGATGCCGAACTGGTCGCCGACTGGTCGCAGGGCGTGCCGCTGGCGAAGCTGCAGGCGCTGGTCGAGCACTGGCGCACGCACTACGACTGGCGCCGCTGCGAATCCGCGCTCAACAGTCACGGGCAGTACCTCACCCGCATCGACGGCGTCGACATCCACTTCCTGCATGTCCGCTCGAAGCACCCGGATGCTCTGCCCCTGCTGCTGACCCACGGCTGGCCGGGATCGGTGGTCGAGTTCCTCAAGTGCATCGGGCCGCTGGTCGATCCCGTCGCGCACGGCGGCGACGCCAGCGATGCCTTCCACGTCGTGATTCCCTCCCTGCCAGGCCACGGCTACTCCGGCAAACCCCGCGAAACGGGCTGGAACGTCAAGCGCATCGCCAGGGCCTGGGCCGTGCTGATGCAGCGACTGGGCTATGCGCGCTACGTCGCGCAGGGCGGCGACTGGGGCGCGGTGGTGACGACGGCGATGGGCATGGACCGCCCCGAGGGCCTCGCCGCCATCCACCTGAACATGCCGCTGGTGCGGCCGCGCGAGCCGGGCAACGATCTCAACGCGGGTGAGTCGCAGATGCTCGAGCGTCTGGCGTACTACGCCCGCTGGGATTCGGGCTACGCCACCCA
>DATILC010000176.1:0-5574 GCA_035476855.1 Solimonas sp.
CGGTCCAGGCCAGTTGTTCTGCCTCGTTGGGCACGAGACTGGCGCAAGCCTGGGTGAGCAGGGCCAGCGCAATGATGAGAATTTTCTTTATGTTCATGGGGGCTCCACTTTTGTCGCTTGTTCGTCCTGCGGCGAACCGCCGACGGGGACGGGTGCTCCTGCACCCGCCCCCGCGGCGTCTGCCTTAGCCGCGCAGGAGGCTCAGCACACCCTGCGGCGCGCTGTTGGCCTGGGCGAGCATCGCGGTACCGGCCTGCTGCAGGATCTGGTTGCGGGTCAGTTCCGCAGTCTCCTTGGCATAGTCGGTGTCGCGGATGCGGCTGCGGGCTGCCGACAGGTTTTCCGAGGCCGTGGTCAGGTTCACCGAGACCGAGCTGAAGCGGTTCTGCACCGCACCGAGGTTGGCGCGCTCGGTGTTGATCGTGTCCAGCGCGGTGTCGACGGCACCCAGCAGGGTGTCGGCGTTGGCGGCAGAGGTCACGTCGCCGGTGATCAGGCCGGTGACGTCGGTGTTGATGTCGACCGTGATGACCTGGCCGGAGTTGGCGCCGACCTGGAAGTCCTGGGCGGTGAAGCTGCCATCGAGCAGGTTGACGCCGTTGAACTGGGTGTCGGTGCCGACGCGGCCGATTTCCGTGATCAGGGCCTGGACTTCGACATCGATGGCGGCGCGGTCGCTGGTGCTGTTGGTGGCGTTGATCGACTGCACCGACAGCTCGCGGATGCGCTGCAGGTTGTTGGTGACTTCGCCCAGCGCGCCTTCGGCGGTCTGCGCCAGCGAGATGCCGTCGTTGGCATTGCGCACGGCCTGGTCGAGGCCGCGGATCTGCGCGGTAAAGCGCTCGCTGATGGCGAGGCCGGCGGCGTCGTCCTTGGCGCTGTTGATGCGCAGGCCCGAGGACAGGCGCTGGATCGAGGTGCCGAGGGAGGCGGAAGACGTGGTCAGGTTGCGCTGGGCATTGAGCGACATCGCGTTGCTGTTGATGATTTGCATGGCTATCTCCTAAAGTTTCGAAATTGCCGGTTGCGTGATCGCCTTGCCGGCCCGTCGCAGTTGCCCTGGATGGGGCTCAAGAACCGCTACTGAGGTCCTTAACGGCGGCGGCCTACAAACCTTTAGGAATTATTCCTACAAGGGACGAACGGCAGGTCGACGTCGCACCAACGGCATTCCAGGGCCTTGCCGTGTACTGATGCAGCGTGGGCGCGATCCGGCGCATTGCCGGGCGTTCCATTGCAGAAGCGTCCGTTGCGCCGCAGGAGCCTAAAGAAGGACTGGCGCAGCCGTGGCACCTGGATGGGGGCGAGCTGCGCGTTAATGCTCTGCAGTGCGCCTGTTCGGGTCAGCGTTCACAGCCTCAGCAAGGCCGGCAGCTTGCGCGACGCTTGATCGCGGGTCTCAGGCAGCGATTTCCGCCTCGAAACATGGACGGTCATAGCTGTCCGGAACCGCGGCCCGCAGCTCCTCGATGGCCTGGTTGGCCAGTCGCTTCAGCTGCGGATCCTGGCGGCCCTCAAGGCCGGCATGCAGCCAGTCCTGCACCGCGGCGATGGCGGCGGACACGTGCATCACCAGGCGGTGATCGCCAGGCAGGTCCAACAGGAAGCATTGCTCGATCTGCCTGGCCTGCTCCAGCGCCTTCAGGGGTTCGACCGCCCAGGCACGCACCATCGCGGTCAGGTCGTTGCAGAAGTCCAGCGCGTCTTCGAGAGTCATCCTTGTCTCCCCAGGATTGATTATGAATCGGCGTCCCTGCCGGAGGGAGACGCCGCGCTTAAGACTGCGAAGGATGCATTGCGTTCATGAACGTCGGCTTACGCGATAGGGGCCTCGCGAAATGCAAGGCCGCATGGCAATGCGCAATGCGTAATGCGCTTGCGGGCGCCGCTACAGGTAGTCGAACAGCGACAGGCCCTGTACCCGCGCGAAGGTCTGCTGCGCGGCCTGCAGGGCGGTGAGCTGCTGGCTCAGCCGCGTCGCGGCCTCGGCGTAGTCGAGGTCGCGGATGTTCGACAGCGCGGTGGCCACCTCGACCTCCTGCGCACCGTTCTGCGACTCGGCATCGTCCAGCACCGCCAGGCGGTTGCCGACGGCGGCGCGCACGTCGGTCAGGTGCAGCGTGGCCGCGTCCAGCGACGCCAGCGACTGGTGGATCGCGGTCTGGTTCTGCGCGCGCTGCGCGGCCGTGTCGAAAGGTGTCTCGGCGATGCGGGCCAGCTGCTCGATCTGTGCGAACACGTCCTGCTGGCTGCTGGCGCCGATGCTGAAGCGGTCGCCGTCGGCCGGCGCGCCTGACAACGTCAGGTCGATGCCGCGGAACGACAGCACCTGGCCCTCGCTGTAGGCACCGCTGGTGACGACGGCGTTGCCGGCATCGCGGATTTCGTAGTTGCCGGCGTTGAATCCGAGCGTATAGCTGCCGCCATCCCACAGCGACAGATCAGTGACGCGCGCGCCGGACAGCCGCGCGACGCCGGTATTGGCGCTGTCCGCCGCGACCGTGAACGTGCCGTTGCCGTCGCGCAGACGCTGGAACACCTCGCTGCCCGGATCGGTATCGGCCACCGTGCGGCTGTTGGTCACCTGCAGCAGGCGTTGCTGCTGATCACCGGCATAGCTGACCGTGCCGTTGCCGGCGAAGGGGGCGCTGCCGTCCTGGCTGCCAGCGAACAGGTAGCGGCCCTGGCCGTCATCGCTGTTGGCGTAGCCCAGCAGCTGCTCGCGCAGGCCGCGCAGTTCGGTGGCGATGACACCACGGGTCTGCGCCGACTGCGTGCCGCTGTTGAGCTGGATCGCCAGCTCGCGCACGCGCTGCAGCAGCTGGCCGCTGTCGGCCAGCACGTTCTCCTCCAGCCCGAGGCGATGGCGCGCGGCGTCGATCGAACCCTGGTAACGCTGGAACTGGGCCTGCGCATGGTCGAGGCCGACCGCGCTGGCAGCGCCGGAAGGATCGTCGGCGGCGCTGGTGAGCCGCTGGCCGGTGGCCATCTGCAGCTGCGTCTTGGCCAGCGCCGCCTGCTGCCGCTGCAACTGGCCAACGGCGCCCTGGGCCAGCATCGAGGTGGAGACTCTCATGGCTGCTCCTTACCTGCGCGCCGCGTCGAGCAGCGACTGGAATACTTCATTGGCGATCGCGATCACGCGCGCCGCGGCCTGGTAAGCCTGCTGATAGCGCACCAGGTCGGCCGCCTCTTCATCGAGATTGACGCCGGACATCGAGGACTGCTCGGCCTCGGTCTGTGCTTTCACCGCGGCCTGCGCATCGACCTGCAGCTGCGCCTGCTGTGCCAGCGCGCCTGCGCGGCCGACCAGCGAGGACTGCGCGGCGGTCAGCGTGCTGCGCCCACCGTCGAGGATGCCGCGGCTGGACAGGCCGGCCAGTGCACGGGCATTGCCGTTGTCGCTGCTGTTGGCGCCATTGGTCGCGACCTGGAAGCTGTCACCGGTGGCGGGCGTGCCGTTGAGATTCAGGCTCCAGCCGTTGACCGCAATCGGCGTGCCGGCGCTGTACGCATAGCTGCCGGCGCCGTTGATGCTGTAGGTGCTGGCGCTGGTGAACTGGATGTTGACGCCGGAGAGCAGGCTGGTGTTGGCCGGATCGCTGACGCTGATGCCGCCGATCGCAGCCGAGCCGCTGTTCGACAACGCGGCGGAAACGCGCACTGGCGAAGCCGCGGCGATGCGTGCGGGATCGGTGATCGCCACGCGCAGCTGACTGCCGGCCTGCGCGGTCGGCTTGAGCAGGTAACGGTCACCGGCCGCAGGCGCACCCGAGACCACCAGCGACAGGCCTTCGGCCTGCAGCGGGTCGCCAGCAGTGCCGCTGCCGGTGAGCGGCACACTGCTGCCGTCGCGGGCGCGGGTCAGCTGCCAGCTGCTGCCGGTGTAGGCCAGCGTGTAGTTGTCGCCGGTCAGCGCGCCGGCGTCGGACAGGCTGACGCCGACCGCCGCCGTGCCACTGTTGGCGCGCGCGGCGTAGACCGAGCCGGCGATGTCGGAGAAGAAGTCGCCGCCGAGCTGGCCACGGGCGTCCATGCCGGCGGCGTGTTGCTGGTTCATCGCCTCGGCCAGGCCCGCGGCCATGCGGCCGAGGTCGCTCTTCAGCGGATCGAGCAGCTCGCGGCGGAAGTCGAGCAGGCCGCCGATGACGCCGCCGCTGGTCTGCGCGGTGATGTTCTGGCCGCCGGAGAAAAACAGTTCCTTGCGGCCGCTGCCGTAGGCGTCGTCGCCGACGGTGAGCGAATTGGCCTGGCGACCGAGCACCAGGGCCTGGCCGCTGCCGGTGAAGACATTGATGCCGCCGTCGTCCTGCTCGGTGGTGGTGATGCCGATGCGGGTGGCGATCTCCTTGATCAGCGCGTCGCGCTGGTCGAGCAGATCGTTGGGCGGCTGGCCGCCGGCCTGGCCCTTGGCCAGCACGATGCGTTCGTTGAGCTCGGCGACGGACTGCGCATAGCGCGTCACCTCGTCGGCGGTCTGGGTCAGGCGCTGGTTGACCTCGGATTCGAGACCATCGAACTGGCCCTGCAGCGAGTTGAAGCGATCGGACAGAGAATCGGCACCGGCCAGCAGCGACTGCCGCGATGCGGCGCTGGTGGGATTGGCCGACAGGCCGCTGAGTGCGTCGTAGAAGCCCTGCAGCGGCTTGGTCAAGCCGGCATCGGGACTCGACAGCCAGCCATCGACACGCGAGGCCAGGCCGGAAAAGGTTTCGGCGCGAGCGTAGGCGGAGGAATCGCCCTGCAGGCGCGTGGTCACCAGCGCGTCGGCGAGACGCTTGACCGTGTTGGAGCTGACGCCGGCGCCGATGTAGCCATCGCCCTGCGGGCCGCCCATGCGCGAGCCCAGCTCGACGCGCTGGCGCGAATAGCCCGCGGTGTTGACGTTGGCGATGTTGTGACCGGCCGTGTCCAGCGCCTTGCGGTAGGCCAGAAGGCCGGAGACGCCGATGGAGAGAAGGTCGCTCACGCCATCACCTCACGGGTCTTGTTCATCGCCAGCTGCACCGTCGGGCCATAGGCAATGCGCATGATCTTCTGCGCGTATGACGGGTCAGTGGCATAGCCGGCCTTCTGCAGGCCGGTGGTGAAATGCATCGCGTTACCCTCGTGCTTCAGGGCCTGGGTATAGCGCGGATTGGACTTGAGGAAACGCACGTAGTCCTCGAAGGACTCGCCGATGGAATCGTAGGCGCGGAACTTCGCCGACTGCTTCTCCAGCCTGCCGTTCTCGTATTCATGGGTCATGGTGCGCACGCGGTCGCCACCCCAGGACTTGTCGGCCTTGATGCCGAACAGGTTGAAGGACGGCGAACCGTCGGCGTGGCGGATCTGGTGCTTGCCCCAGCCGGTCTCCAGCGCCGCCTGCGCCACCAGCACGCGTGCCGGGATGCCCAGTTCCTTCGCGGCCTTCTCGGCATGCGGCAGCAGGGCCTCGACGAACTCCTGCGGGGTCTTCGGGCGGAAGTCGCCCATCGTGTTGTCGGTCTTCAAGGCCAGCGGCGGATTGGCCGGCTCGGCCGTGGTCACGGTAGGCGCCTGCGGCACGCGGGTTTCGGGGATCGAGCTGTCCAG
>DATILC010000177.1:0-2861 GCA_035476855.1 Solimonas sp.
ACCCCGGCGTCATCGAGGTCAACATCCACCCCGCGCACAACTGGCAGCAGCTGCGCGACAACACGCTGGCGATCTACGAAGAGGCGCGGCTGTCGCGCCTGACCACCGAGAAGTTCCTGATCGACGGCCGCGCGGTCGGCACCGGCGGCGGCAACCACGTGGTGGTCGGCGGCGCCACGCCCAACGATTCGCCGTTCCTGCGGCGCCCGGATGTGCTGGCCAGCCTGTTGCGCTACTGGCAGAACCACCCCTCGCTGTCCTATCTGTTCTCCGGCCTGTTCATCGGCCCGACCTCGCAGCACCCGCGCGTCGATGAGGCCCGCGACGGCCAGCTCTATGAACTGGAGCTGGCGCTGGCGCAGCTGCCGCCGAAGGCCGCGCAGGTGCCGTCCTGGCTGGTCGACCGCGTGCTGCGCAACCTGCTGGTCGACCTCACCGGCAACACCCATCGCAGCGAGTTCTGCATCGACAAGCTCTACTCGCCGGACTCCGCCACCGGCCGCCTTGGCCTGGTCGAGCTGCGTGGCTTCGAGATGCCGCCGCATGCGCGCATGAGCCTGGTGCAGCAGCTGCTGGTGCGCGCCCTGATCGCGCACTTCTGGGAGCAGCCCTACACCCAGCCGATGGTGCGCTGGGGTACCGAGCTGCAGGACCGCTGGATGCTGCCGCATCACAACTGGCGCGACTTCCGTGCAGTCATCGACGAGCTGCGCCGCGCCGGCTATCCGTTCCAGGCCGACTGGTTCCTGCCGCATTTCGAGTTCCGCTTCCCGCTGCACGGCACGCTGGTGCATGAGGGCATCACGCTGGAGCTGCGCCACGCGCTGGAAGCCTGGCCGGTGCTGGGCGAGGAACCGGGCGGTGGTGGCACCACGCGCTTCGTCGATTCCTCGATGGAGCGGTTGCAGATCCGCGTCGCCGGCATGACTGGCGAGCGCCACGCCGTGACCTGCAATGGTCGCCGCCTGCCGCTGCAGCCGACCGGCACCCGCGGCGAGTTCGTCGCCGGCCTGCGCTACCGCGCCTGGCAGCCGGCCTCCTGCCTGCACCCGACCATCGGCGTGCACACGCCGCTGGTGCTCGATCTCTACGATGCCTGGAACCGTCGCGCCGTCGCCGGTTGCACCTACCACGTCGCGCATCCGGCCGGCCGCAACTACGAGACCTTCCCGATCAACAGCTACGAGGCCGAGGCCCGGCGCCTGGCGCGCTTCGAGGCCACCGGGCATCGGCCGGGCGAGTATGTGCCGCCGGTGGAGGCGCCGAATCCGGAGTTCCCCTGGACGCTGGACCTGAGGCGATCGCCGGGCTGAGCGTGGCAAGATCGCCGCGCAAGGAGGCGCGACGATGAGGCAGGCAGGAGCAGATCGGGGCATGTCGGTCGAGCCGCTGGCCTGGCTGCTGGCGATCCTGCCCCTGCTGGCCGTGCACCTGGCCTACTGGATCTCGCTGCAGGCGCAACTGGTGCCGGCCTGCATTCCCTACCTGGAAGGCTGCACCTCGATCAGTCGCGCGGCGCGGCAGGGTGATGCCCTGTTGCTGTTCCGCGCGCTGATGTTGCCCCATGCGGCACTGCTGGCGCTGTTCTGGCTCATCAACGCACGCTGGTGCGCCTTGCTGGCGCCGTCGCGGCAGGTCGCTCGCCGCGCCATGCTCGGCTGCGGCGTGGTCGCTGCGGGCTTCCTCGCGTTGTACGTCACCACGCTCGGCATCGACGGTGATCTCTACCGCTGGCTGCGCCGTTACGGCATCAACCTGTATTTCTCGCTGACCGTGCTGGCGCAGATGTTCCTGATCGCCATCGCTGCGCGCGCCGAGGTGCTGGCGCCGCGGCTGCGACGCGCCTTCCTCGGCCTGCTGGTCCTGCTGCTGTTGCTGGGGCTGGGCAGCCTGCCGTTGCAGTTCTTCCTCGCCGGCGCCGCGCGCGACGCCGCGATGAACGCGCTGGAATGGCAGTACGCCCTGCTGATGGTGCTGGTCTATCCGCTGACCGGCATCGCCTGGCGCCGCAGCGGGTTTCGTGCCGGCTTCAGCCTGGGTTGAGGTTTAAAAAAGCAGTCAGCCACGGATCACGCGGATAAACGCGGATTTACAAGATGTCTTTCGGCGCCGATGCGGATTCACCGCTTGGGTATTCGGCAATGGAACTGCAACCGATTGATCTTGATCCGTGTTCATCCGCGTAATCCGTGGCAAATGAGCTTTTTTTGCTTGAGCTCTCAGACCCCCAGCTTGCCGCTGATGAACTCTTCCATCAGCACCAGGCGGTCGTTGCCCCAGAACATCTGCTCGCCGACGTAGAAGGTCGGCGCACCGAAGGCGCCGCGTTCGACCGCCTCGTCGGTATTGGCGCGCAGGCGGTCCTTCACTGCCGGGTCCTGGGTGGCGGCCAGCAGGGCCGCGCCGTCGAGGCCGATCGAGTCGGCGACGCCTTTCAGCACCTCGGCCTGGCTGATGTCGACGTCGCGGGTCCAGTAGGCCGTCATCACCGCCCTGGCCCAGTCGCCGATGCGCTCTTCCGGCACGGCGCAGCCGATGCGCTGGGCGCTCAGGCTGTTGACCGGGAACACGCGCGGGAAGAACAACGGCACGCTGTAGTGCCTGGCCCACAGCCGCAGGTCCTTGAACAGGTACTTGCCCTTGGCCGGGATCATCGCCGGCGCGCGGTTGCCGGTGGCCTCGAAGGCCTTGCCGATCAGGAAGGGCCGCCACTGCACCGTGCAGCCGCAGCGCTGCGCCAGCGCATCGATCTGCGTGGCGGCGAGGTAGGTGTAGGGGCTCGCAGCGTCCCAGAAGAACTCGATGGTCTTGTTCTGCATGTGGTTTCTCCCGATTCGTATGGCCTCATACTAGCCCGGAAG
>DATILC010000178.1:0-18889 GCA_035476855.1 Solimonas sp.
CATCGGCAGCGCGCGCCAGGTCACGGGTTTCCTCGCGCAGGTATTCGGCGGTGTCCAGGCCCAGGGTCTGGGCAGTCTGGCGGCCCCAGCCGAGCAGCTTGCGCAGGCCCTGGTCGATGCGGTGCGCGGCGGTGTCGCCGACCACCTTGGCCATCAGTTCCTCGGGATCGAAGCCGGCGCGGGCCAGCAGCTGGTTGAAGCGGCTCAGCAACTCGGTGTCGCCATCGACGCGCAGGCCCTGCGGCACGCCCGACTCGCCCTGCGTGACCTGCCAGGCCAGGCGCATCAGCGTGCCCAGGCCGCCGGCGACGCGCACGTCCGGCTCTGCGTCGAGCTGGTCCAGCACCCGTACGCCGCCCTCGGTGAATTCGATGAAGAAGCTCCAGGCCGGGCCGTCGACGTCGAGCGCGATGACGCGGCCGGCGAGCCTGCCGCAATCGGCCAGCACCGCCGGCTCCAGACGCAGCGTGCGGTTCAGCGCCACCTCGAGGGCGGCGCAGAGCATGGCAGGGGCGGTCATTGAGCCACCCTCACCCCACCATCCGCCTCCGCGGATGGTCCTCCCCTCTCCCGCCACACGGGAGAGGGACGGCAGCCTCGCTGCGCGATGCTCATTCCAAGCGGAACCCGCGATGCACGGCGACGATGCCGCCGGTCAGGTTGTAGTACTGCACGCGACCGAGACCGGCTTTCTCCATCATGCCCTTGAGCGTGGCCTGGTCCGGGTGCATGCGGATCGATTCGGCGAGGTAGCGGTAGGAATCGGCGTCCTGCGCCACCAGCTGGCCCATCATCGGCAGCAGCTTGAAGGAGTACTGGTCGTAGACCTTGCCCAGCAGCTCGCTCTGCGGCTTGGAGAACTCCAGCACCAGCAGGCGGCCACCCGGCTTGAGGCAGCGCGCCATCGAGCGCAGCGCAGCATCCTTGTCGGTGACGTTGCGCAGGCCAAACCCGATCGTGATGCAGTCGAACGAGCCTTCGGCGAAGGGCAGCTTTTCGGCATTGGCCTGCGCCAGCGGCACGCCGACCACGCCGCGGTCGACCAGGCGCTTGCGGCCCTCGCCCAGCATCGCCGCATTGATGTCGGACAGCACCACCAGTCCCTTGGGGCCGGCTGCCCGGGCGAACTCGCGGGTCAGGTCACCGGTGCCACCGGCGACGTCGAGCACTCGCTCGCCACTGCGCACGCCGGCCAGGTCGATGACGAAGCGCTTCCAGATGCGGTGCACGCCGAACGACATCAGGTCGTTCATGACGTCGTACTTCGACGCCACCGAGGTGAACACGCCGGCGACCCGCTTCTGCTTCTCGGAAACGGGCACGTCCTCAAAACCGAAATGGGTGAATCCGGTTTTCTCTGGGGGCTTCTTCTCGGAGGACATGGGCGGGACTCGATATCAGGCCCGCATTGTAGCGGAGGCCGGCTTAGGGCCTGTTAGCGCCAACAGGCCCTAAGCCTTGGGGGGTGTGTAGGTCTTGACCAGGGCAGCCAGCTTGGTCACATCGCGGTCCCGCGTCATGCCAACCTCGGCCAGCCGCGCCAGGTAGCGCGCCCAGTTCTTCTCCTGCTCCAGGGCCAGGCGCTCAAGCACGTCCCAGGTGTAGAGCCCGGTGCTGTGGCCGTCGTCGAACACCAGGCGCACGGCGTACTGCCCGACCGGCTCGATCGCGCTGATGTTCACCATCCGCTTGCCGCCCAGCAGCATCGGCTCGTCCAGGCCGTGGCCGTAGACCTCGGCACTGGGCGAGAACACCCGCAGGTACTCGCAGGGCAGCGAGTGCTGGCTGCCGTCGTCGAAACGGACGTCCAGCAGCCGCGAGGTCTTGTGCAGCTTGAGGCCGGTGACCCTCACAGGATGTAGCGCGACAGGTCTTCGTCGCCGGCCAGCCGGGCGAGCTTGCCGTCGACATAGGCGGCGTCGACCAGCAGGCGGCTGCCGGACTTGTCCGGCGCCTCGAAGGCGACCTCTTCCAGCAGGCGCTCCATCACCGTGTGCAGGCGGCGCGCACCGATGTTCTCGGTCTGCTCGTTGACCTGGTAGGCGATCTCGGCGATGCGGCGCAGGCCGTCGGCGGCGAACTCGATGGTCACCCCTTCGGTCGCCATCAGCGCCTTGTACTGCTCTGTCAGGGCGTAGTTGGGCTCGGTGAGGATGCGCAGGAAGTCCTCGGTCTTCAGCGCATCCAGCTCGACCCGGATCGGCAAGCGACCCTGCAGCTCCGGGATCAGGTCCGAGGGCTTGGACAGGTGGAAGGCGCCGGAGGCGATGAACAGGATGTGGTCGGTGCGCACGCTGCCGTACTTGGTCGTGACGGTACTGCCCTCGACCAGCGGCAGCAGGTCGCGCTGCACGCCCTCGCGCGAGACGTCGGCGCCGGCGTACTCGCCGCGCTTGGCCACCTTGTCGATCTCGTCGATGAAGACGATGCCGTTCTCCTCGACGTTGCGCAGGGCCTCGGTCTTGATCGCTTCCTCGTCGACCAGCTTGCCGGCTTCCTCGTCGGTGAGCTGCTTGAAGGCGTCGCGGATCTTCATCTTCTTCGAGCGCTGCTTGCCCGGGCCCATGTTGGCGAACAGCGACTGCAGCTGCTGGGTCATTTCCTCCATGCCGGGCGGGCCCATCAGCTGCACGTTCGACGGCAGGCTGCTGAGCTTGATCTCGATCTCGGTGTCGTCGAGCTTGCCCTCGCGCAGCTGCTTGCGGAATACCTGGCGCGCGGCAGTGTTCTCGGTCTGTCGCTGCGTGCTGGGTTCGCCGAAATCCTTAGGCGGCGGCAACAGGGCATCGAGCACGCGCTCCTCGGCGGCCAGTTCGGCCTTGTCGCGCAGCTTGCGCGCAGCCTCGTCGCGGGTCTGCTTGATCGCGGCGTCGACCAGGTCACGGATGATGCTGTCGACGTCCTTGCCGACGTAGCCGACCTCGGTGAACTTGGTGGCCTCGACCTTGACGAAGGGTGCGTTGGCCAGCTTGGCCAGGCGCCGCGCGATCTCGGTCTTGCCGACGCCGGTCGGGCCGATCATCAGGATGTTCTTGGGGTGGATCTCGGCGCGCATCTGGCCGTCGACCTGCTGGCGGCGCCAGCGGTTGCGCAGGGCGACGGCGACCGCGCGCTTGGCGGCGGCCTGACCGACGATGTGCCGGTCCAGCTCGGCGACGATTTCACGCGGCGTCATGTTGTGCGCGCCGTTTTCGGTGGTGTCGTTCATGGGGTCGGGCTCAGAGATCGAGGGTCTCGAGCGTCAGGTTGTGGTTGGTGTAGATGCAGATCTCGGCGGCGATGTGCAGCGCCTTCTCGACGATGTCCTTGGCGCCCAGTTCGGTGTTCTCCACCAGCGCACGCGCCGCGGCGGCGGCGAAGCTGCCACCGCTGCCGATGGCAATGACGCCATGCGGTTCCGGCTCCATCACGTCGCCGTTGCCGGAGATCATCAGCGAGGCCTCGCGGTCGGCCACGATCAGCAGGGCCTCGAGCTTGCGCAGGTAGCGATCGGTGCGCCAGTCCTTGGCCATCTCGACCGCGGCGCGGGTCAGCTGGCCGCCGTGCTTCTCCAGCTTGCCTTCGAAGCGCTCGAACAGGGTGAAGGCGTCGGCCGTGCCGCCGGCGAAGCCGGCCATGACCTTGCCGTTGTAGAGGCGACGCACCTTGCGGGCATTGCCCTTGACGCGCGTATTGCCCATCGACACCTGGCCGTCGCCGCCGAGGGCAACCTGGTTGCCGCGGCGGACGCAGAGGATCGTGGTTCCGTCGAATTGCTGCATGCGTAGACCCCGTGGAGGATCGAATGATCGTGGGGGCATGCAGCCGGTGTTTCAAGCCCATTGCGGGCGCCACAAAGAGAAAAGGCGCCTTTCGGCGCCTTTTCTACCATCGGTGCGCTTTTCAGCGCAGCGCGATTACTGCGCGGCCGGAGCCGGAGCAGCTTCAGCCGGAGCAGCGGCCGGAGCGGCGGCGTCAGCAGCCGGAGCAACTTCCGTCGTCGTCGTCGTCGTGGTCGTGGTGGTCTCGGCAACCGGGGCGGCGGCGGCGTCAGCAGCCTGCTGCTCGGCCATCGGGGCAGCCGGAGCGGCGGCGTCAACCGGAGCAGCCTCTTCCTTCTTGCAAGCGGCGAGGGCGAGGGCAGCAGCCAGGCCGGCGGCGATCAGAACATTACGCATTTGAACAACTCCCAAGGGTCAAAAAAGTTAAGTTAACTTAAAACGATCAGGAGACGCGGATCGCGATCCGGGCCTAATCAAGGCCGGAATCATACGCGTTTTTTTGCAGCGCACAAGGTTTCCGTCCTACAGCTTGCTGCGTTTTGCACGCGGATGCGCCTCGTCATAGACCTGCGCCAGCCGCTTCCAGTCGAGATGCGTGTAGATCTGCGTGGTACTCAGGTTGGCATGCCCCAGCAGCTCCTGCACGGCGCGCAAATCTCCACTGGATTCAAGAAGATGGGTGGCAAAAGAATGACGCAGGCGATGCGGGTGGAGTTGCGCCTGCAGGCCGCTCTGCTGCGCCCAGGCCTTGAGCCGCAGGCCGATCGAGCTGCGCGACAGGCGCCGGCCCAGCCGGCTGACGAACAGGGCCGATTCTCCCAGCGGGGCGGCCTCCCGACGCAGCGCCAGCCAAGCGTCGAGGGCGGCACGGGCCTGGCCGCCGATCATCACCACGCGCTGCTTGCGCCCCTTGCCGGTGACGGTGAGCTCGGCCTGTCCGGCATCGACATCCGCGGCATCGAGTGCATGCAACTCGGCCAGGCGCAGCCCGGCGGAATAGAACAGCTCGACGATGGCCTGGTCGCGCTCGGCCCAGGCCCCTTCCGTGCCCCGGTCCAGTGCGTCCTTCAGATCGTCTTGCGAGATCACGCCGGGCAGCTTGCGGCGCAGCTTCGGACCGCGCACGCCGACGGCAGGGTTGGCCTGCAGGCTGCCGATGCGGATCAGCTGCCGGAAGAAGCTGCGCAGGCTCGACAGGTAGCGGTGCAGCGAGGACGGCTCGATGCCGGCACGGTGCCGGGCGGCGATAAAGCCGCGCACCAGGTGTTGGTCGATCTGCGCCAGCCGCAGCACCCGCGCCTGTGCACAGTAGGCGGTGAACAGCGCCAGATCCGATGCCGTCGCCGCCAGCGTATGCGGCGAGCATTTCTTCTCGTGGCGCAGGTAGCCCAGGTAGTCCGCGATCTCCGCCGCGAAGGGCGTTTCCGCGGTGGGCGGCATCAGATGCGCGCGCGCACCGCGGCGGAGACCAGTTCGGCGGTCATTTCAAGGAACAGCTTGCCCTGGCGCGGCTGGAAGCGTTCGGCATCGACCGAACCCAGGGCGATCATGCCGAGGTGCTTTTCCTTCTCCAGCGGGATGATCGCCGCCGAGGTCGGCAGCGTCTCGGCCCTGGGGAACAGCAGCCGCGCCTTGTCCTCGGCGATCGGCCCACACTCGATCAGGCGGGTGCGGAAGAAGTTCTCGAAGGCACGCGTGATGCGCCCCTCCGGCTCCAGCGACACCAGCGCCTCGATGTCGTGGCGCTTGTACTGGATGCTGGACAGGCCGATGAAGGTCTCCTCGATGCCGAAGTCCTCGCGCATGCACTTGGCCAGGCCGACCGCGACCGCCGCCAGCGAGGGCGCGCGCATCAGGGTGCGGGCAAGGCGCTGCACGTTCTCGGCGCGCTTCTCGTTGTCCTGGGCCGCCGACAGCAGGCGCTCGAGCTTGTCCTCGAGGCGCTGGTTCTTGGCCCGCAGCATGTCGACCTGGCGTTCGATCAGCGATACCGCCGAGCCGGCCTTGTGGCGCATCTCGATGGCTTCCAGCAGGTCCGGGTGCCGGGTCAGGAAATCCGGGTGCGACTTGAGGTAAGCAACGACCTCGCGCTCGTTGAGCTTGGGCGCCTCCGGCGTGTCCTTCTGTGCTTTCAGTTCGCCCATTCGATTTCCCCCGTGAACACCGTCTCGGCCGGACCGGTCATCCACACCGGCTGGCCCTCCCCCGCCCATTCGATCGTCAGCATACCGCCACGCACCTGCACGTCCACCCGCTCGCCGAGCCGCTGCCACAGACGGCCGGCCACCACCGCGGCGCAGGCGCCGCTGCCGCAGGCCAGGGTTTCGCCGGCGCCGCGCTCATAGACGCGCAGCCGCACCCGGTCCGGCGCCTGGATCTGCAGGAAGCCGACGTTGACCTGCTCCGGGAATGCCGGGTGGATCTGCAGCTTCCGGCCGATCTCGGCCACCGGCGCCATGTCGACGTCGGCCACTTCCAGCACCGCATGCGGATTGCCCATGCTGACGGCAGCAAACTCCACCGGCTCATCGCTTTCCAGCACCACGCGGTAGCGCGACGCAGCCGTATCGCTGCCGGTGAAGGGGACCTGCGCCGGCTGCAGCCGCGGCACGCCCATGTTGACCCGCACCCGGCCATCCGGCAGATGGCGCAGTTCGAGGTCGCTGGTGCGGGTACGCACGCGGATCAGGTCCTTGTCGGACAGGCCGCGCTCGAGGACGAAGCGCGCCAGGGCGCGCGAGCCGTTGCCGCACTGCCCGACCTCGGAACCGTCGGCATTGAAGATGCGGTAGTCGAAATCGATGTCCGGCGACGACGGCGCCTCCACCACCAGCACCTGGTCGCAGCCGACGCCGAAGCGGCGGTCGGTCAGCTTCTGCAGCAGGGCCGGCGTCGGCCGGAACGGCGTGCGCGTGGCGTCGATGACCACGAAGTCGTTGCCGGCGCCATGCATCTTGGTAAACGGGAGCTTCATCCCGGCATTCTACTGTCAGCCCGCGGCGGCGCAGCGTATGCTGTTGAAAGGGGGAGGAAAATGGAGAAACTGACGCATCGCGGCGGCTGCCATTGCGGCGCTGTGCGCTTCGCAGTGCGGGCGCCGGCACGGCTGCAGGTACAGCGCTGCAACTGCTCGATCTGCAACATGACCGGCTTCGAGCACCTGATCGTGGCCGGCTCGGACTTCCGCCTGCTGAGCGATCCGGCGGCCCTGACCCCCTATACCTTCAACACCGGCGTCGCCCGCCACCTGTTCTGCCGCCATTGCGGCATCAAGTCCTATTATGTGCCGCGTTCCAATCCGGACGGCTTTTCGGTGAACCTGCGCTGCCTCGACCGCAGCCAGGTCACGGCGGTGGACTACGAGGACTTCGACGGACAGAACTGGGAGCGCGGCGGGCACCTGCTGGCACATCTGTCCAAGGACGGCGCATGAGGCACCTTTACCCGATCATCACCACACCGGACCTGGCGCAGTGCCGCAAGTTCTATGTCGAGGCCTTCGGCGCGCGCGTACTGTTCCAGGAGGACTGGTACGTGCACCTGTCGATCGCCGGCTGGGAGATCGGCTTCCTGCACCCGAGCCACCCGACACGCCTGCCGGTGTTCCAGCACACCACGCCGACCCGCGGCGTCTGCATCGCCCTGGAAGTGGAGGACGTGCGGACGCTCTACCAGGAACTGCTGAACAAGGGCATCGAGCCGCTCGGCCAGCCCGGGCAGCACCCGGGCGGCGAGCTGTCGTTTTCGGTGATGGATCCTTCCGGCGTGGTGCTCAACGTGGTCGAACGCCGCGCCGACGTCGGCGACCTGTTCGGCAGCTGAGCCTCAAGCCAGCCGCTCAGCGCCGCATCCAGTCGAGCACCCGCCGCGCCAGTTCGGCGCCGGCATCTTCCTGGATGAAATGGCCGACACCCTCCAGCAGCGCGTGCGGCTGCCCGGCCGCGCCCGGCACCTGCTTCTGCAGCACGCGCTGGGCGCTGCGGGTGATGCGGTCCTGTGCGCCGAACACGGTCAGGAACGGCTTCTGCCACTGGCCGAGCTTTTCCCAGGCGAGGCGGTTGGCCGGCGCTGCCGGGTCTTCCGGCGTGGTCGGCACCAGCTTCGGGAAACAACGCGCGGCGCACTTCGAGGCCTCCGTCGAGTACGGGGCATCGTAGGCCGCCTTTTCCTCGGCGCTCAGGCCCTGTGCACAGCCGGAGCGGACGATGCCGCCGATCGGGAACCAGGGCGAATGCACGGCGAACGCGCGCCACAGCTTGAAGGCCGTCGGCGGCGGCCGGTCACCGGTGGGCATGAAGCCGTTGGCGATGACGACCCGGTCGAAGCGCGGTTCCTGCTCCGCGGCCAGGCGCAGGCCCAGCAGCGAGCCCCAGTCCTGGCCGATCAGCGTGATCTCGCGCAGGTCCAGCTTCAGCAGGAACTGCGTCAGCCAGTCCATGTGCGACTGGTAGCTGTAGGCCTCCGGCTCCAGTGGCTTGTCGGATTTGCCGAAGCCGATCAGGTCGGGCGCGATCGCGCGGTAACCGGCCTGCGCGAACAGCGGGATCATCTTGCGGTACAGGTACGACCAGGTCGGCTCGCCGTGCAGCATCAGTACCGGCGGCGCGGCCGGGCTGCCCTCGTCGACGTAGTGCATGCGCAGGCCGTCGTCGAGCTGCAGGTAGTTCGGCTTGAAGGAATAGCCCGGCAGCCGGGAAAAACGGGCCTCGGGCGTGCGGAAGACTTTCATGGGGTATGCAGCGTAAACCGTTTTGACCGACCCGAGGGTCCGTCATCCCTCCGTCGCAGCGACCGGGGACGGGATGACAGGCCCGGACCACCGTGCTAGAAAGCCGCGACATTGTGCAGGGGATTCCATAGTGAAAGTGCTCGGGGCGGACATCGGCTTTGGTTACACCAAGGCCACGGACGGTCGGCAGTTCCAGATATTCAAGTCGATCGTCGGCGAAGCCAACGAGGCACAGTTCTCCGAAAGCCTGCTCGGCGGGCAGGCACAGCACCCGCGGCACTTCATCATCAACGGCCAGTCGCTGTTCATCGGCGAGCTGGCCGAGTCGCAGTCGCGCGGCCGCGGCTTCACCCTGGACCAGAACCAGTTCCTGACGCAGTACAAGAAGACCCTGGCACTGGCCAGCCTCGCGCCCTTCGTCGACAGCGGCGATCCGATCCGTCTGGTCGCCGGCCTGCCGATCAGCTACTTCCGCAAGCACAAGGACGCGCTGACCACGCTGCTGCAGAACCGCCACCCGGTGACGGTGGTCAAGCCGACCGGCGAGCGCGAGGAGAAGGTGGTCTACATCGAGCGCGTGCGCGTGATCCCGCAGCCCTTCGGCTCGATGTTCAACCTGATGCTCAGCGACATCGGCAAGCCGTCCAGCCAGCGCTTCCTCAGCGAGAAGATCGGCATCATCGACATCGGCTTCCGCACCGCCGACTACACCATCAGCGACAAGACCAAGTATTCGGAACGCGGCAGCCAGTCCAGCGACTCCGGCATCTCCACCGCCTATACCGCGATCGCCCAGGCGCTGCAGGAGAAGAGCGGCATCAGCATCGAGCTGTACCGCCTCTACGAGGGCATTGCCAAGGGCAGCATCAAGATCAAGGGCAAGCGCTACGACCTGACCGCCGTCGTGCAGGCCGCCTTCCAGCAACTCGCCGCCCGCGTCGCCCAGGAAGTGAACCGCCTGTGGGCCGACGACTGGGACATCGATGCCATCGTCATCACCGGCGGCGGCGGCGCGGCACTGGCGCCGTTCCTGACACCGCTGCTCGAAGGCGAAGTCCTGCCGATCCCGGGCGACCAGGATTCACGGCTGAACAATGTGATGGGCTACTGGAAGTACGGGATGCATATCTGGGGGGCGTAACCCGCCAAGCTTGCGAATGTCCGGTGGACATTCGCAGGCGGGTTACGCCGGGCCGCCATGGATGGCGGCCCCGGGGCTCAATCAGGTAGCTGAAGTCGCGCCATGGATGGCGCCCCGGATCCGCGAACGCCGCATGAACCCGGGGCGCCATCCATGGCGGCACCTCGGCGCTACGAACTCACCCCGGCCCGGCCATCCATGGCCGGGCGAGAGGGAGCGCGGCGAGCAGTGCTCGCCTCAGACGCGCTCCCTCTCCCCCGCGTCCGGCCCTCCAGCTCCTCCAGCGCCTCGCCGGTATACACCGCCAGGTGCTGCATGCTCGGCAGCGTGTCGCGGCAGCCGGTGAAGCCGATGTTGAACTGCCCCGAGTAGCTGACGCTGGTGATGTTCAGCGCCTGCCCGTGCGACAGCAGCGACACCGGATACATCTGCTCGAGCCGCGCACCGTTGAAGTACAGCGGCCGGTCCGGCCCCGGCACGTTGGAGATGGTCAGGTTGAACATCGGCCGCGTGTGGCCGGCCAGGCCGGTCAGCATCTGCGCGATGTAGGGCGACATGAACAGCATCGTGTAGTTGTTGATGCCGGCCTTGGGCAGGCGCTGCATCTGCTCCTTGGCCAGGCGCGTCGACGCGTGGATCGCCTTGATGCGTTCCAGCGGATCGTGCAGGTGGGTGTGAAGGTTGGCGATGATGAAGCTGATGGCGTTGGCCGAGCTGTCGTCGCCCTCGGGACGCACCGACACCGGCAGGCCGGCGGTCAGCGGCTGTTCCGGCAGGGCCTGGATTTCGCCCAGGTAGCGGCGCAGCGCGCCGGCACTGATGCCGAGGAAGACGTCATTGACCGTCACCCCTGCAGCCTTGGCGACGCGCTTCACCCGGTCCAGCTCGTAGTGCTGGGTGGCGAAGCGGCGCTGGCCGGAGATGGTCTTGTTGAGCAACGACACCGGCGCAATGAACGGCAGGGCCAGTTCCGGGGTCTCGCGCTTCACCAGCTCGCGCGCCAGGTCGGAGAAGGCGCGCGACACACCGGGCACCGATTCAGCCTGCTTGCGCAGCCCGGCCAGGGCCTTTTCCCAGGGCGTGGCCCTGGCCCCTTCGCGCGGCTCCCGCGGCTCGGCGCGACCGGTGCCGACGCTCCAGGGCGGCGGCAGCTTGGTCGCGGCGGGATCGAAGGACAGCATGCGCACCAGCATGCGCATGCCACCGACACCGTCGATCAGCGAGTGATGCATCTTCACGTACAGGGCGAAGCGGTTGCCTTCCAGGCCCTCGATCAGGTGCGCCTCCCACAGCGGCCGGGTGAAATCCAGCGGATGCGAGTGCAGGCGCGAGATCAGCACGCCCAGTTCGCGCTCGCCGCCGGGCTGCGGCAGCGCCGAGTGACGGAAGTGGTAGTCGATGTCGATGTTGTCGTCCTCGACCCAGCTGGGCAGCACCGACTTCAGCTTCGGCGAGGCCAGCTTGAGGTTGAACGGCGAGGCGAAGCTGCGCGTGCTGCGCAAGCCGGTGACGATGTCGTTGACCCAGCCTTCCCCTGCGTTCTCGGGCATCGAGTAGATCGACAGGTTGGCGACATGCATCGGCGTCTTGGTGCTGTCGACATACAGCCAGGTGGCGTCGAGCGGGTTGAGCAGCTTCATGGTTCCCCTCCAGCATTGATCATTTTTTGTGGGGACATGTAAGCACAGCGTGATGCGGAAATGTGTGTCGCATTTGTTTTTATAAGTTGATATTAAATACCTTTTTTATATATTTATAAACACTCCAAAAGGCAGGCGCAGCACTGTCTGCCCATCCATTTAAATCAGGCCTATACTTTGCCCTTGCACTTAAACGCTCGTTCAGCAATACGCATGAACGAGTAACGGAGAGAGACCATGAATACAGCGGTGTCCTACCTGCCCGGCGTCAGCTCCGTCGATGCCGAAATCCGTCGCGTGTTTGATCGCCAGTGGGCCACCGCCCTGCGACTGCGCACCTCGACCGCACAGGAGCGCATCGCCAAGATCACCAAGTTGCGCGACACCCTGCTGGCGCGCAGCGAGGAATTCCACGAGGCCGGCTACAAGGATTTCAAGAAGCCGCCGGTGGAAGTGGACCTCACCGAGATCATCACCGTGGTGGTCGAAGCCAATGACGCCATTCGCCACCTGAAGAAGTGGATGAAGCCCAAGAGCGTGATGCCGACGCCGCTGATGCTTGGCACGCAGGCTTACGTGCAGTACGAGCCCAGGGGCCGCAGCCTGATCGTCTCGCCGTGGAACTATCCGGTGAACCTGACCTTCGGCCCGCTGGTCTCGGCGCTCGCCGCCGGCTGCACCGCGATCCTGAAGCCCTCGGAAATGACGCCGCACCTGTCGGCGCTGATGGTCAAGATCACCCGCGAGCTGTTCTCCGAGGACGAGGTCGCAATCTTCGAGGGCGACGCCGCGGTGTCGACCTCGCTGCTGGCCCTGCCCTTCGACCACATCTTCTTCACCGGCTCGCCGGCGATCGGCAAGGTGGTGATGGCCGCGGCCGCCAAGAACCTGACCTCGGTAACGCTGGAACTGGGCGGCAAGTCGCCGACCATCGTCGACGCCTCCGCCGATCTCAACCTCGCCGCACGCAACATCCTCTGGGGCAAGTTCACCAACAACGGCCAGACCTGCATTGCGCCGGACCACATCTTCGTGCACGAGTCGGTCAAGGACCAGTTCGTCGACGAGTGCCGCGCGGTACTGGCCAATGCCTACGGCACGACGCCACAGGAGCAGAAGAACAGCCCCTACCTGGCGCGCGTGGTCAACCAGCGCCACACCCAGCGCATCGCCGGCCTGCTGGCCGACGCGCAGCAGCGCGGCGCGCGCGTGCTGGCGGGCGGCGCAGTCGACGAGTCGGAGTGCTTCATCGCACCGACGCTGATCGACAACGTCCCGGCCGACGCCAAGATCCAGACCGAGGAAATCTTCGGACCGCTGCTGCCGATCATGGCCTACAAGAACCTCGACGAGGTGATCCGCCAGATCAACGAGCAGCCCAAGCCGCTGGCGCTGTACGTCTGGAGCAAGACCGAGTCGAACATCGAAAAGGTGATGAAGAACACCAGTGCCGGCGGTACCTGCATCAACCACACCGTGGTGCAGTTCCTGCACGCCAACCTGCCCTTCGGCGGCGTCAACAACTCCGGCATCGGCAGTGCCCACGGCTTCTGGGGCTTCCGCGCGTTCTCGCACGAACGCGGCGTGGTGCGCACCCGCATCATGGGCGCCAAGCTGTTCTTCCCGCCGTACTCGCCGTTCACGCTGAAGATCATCGGCATGATGAAGAAGCTGGCGAAGATCCTCGCCTGATCCGGGGACGCCGCGTGCCGCATCCTGAACGAGCCGGGCCCTGCCCGGCTTTTTCTTGCCCGGAGCTCCAGTCATGAGCATCCGCATCCTGCAGCTGGGCAGCCCGCGTGCGCCGGGCGAAGGGCTGCGCCTGGGCACGGTGCGGCGCCCGCCGCGCGGCGTGCCCAAGGCCGAGTTCGCGAAGCGCGACTACTACGACGTCTGGCTGCCGGCGCTGTCGCCCAGTGCGGAGCTGGTCAAGGCCGGCCTCAGCGTTACGGACGAGGCGGACTGGCGCCGCTTTGCGCGAGCATTCCGTGGCGAGATGGGCCAGGCGGATGCCAGCCGCCTGCTCGACCTGCTGGCGGCGCTGTCGCAGCAGACCGATTTCTCGCTGGGCTGCTACTGCGAAGACGAGCACCGCTGCCATCGCTCGCTGCTGCGCGAGCTGCTCGCCGAACGCGGCGCCAGGCTGGCTTGAGGTACGGAGGATTCATGCCGACGATGCTGAAGCTGTTGCTGCGCGACCTCGGCCTCCTGGCCCTGACCCTGCTGGCGGTCGGCTGGAGCCACCAGCTGCAACTGTCGGGCTCCGGCCTGATGTGGCCCTCGGCGATCCTCGCCGGCGTCCTGCTGACCGTGGTCGGCTACCTGGGGCACGAGTGGGGCCATCTGCTTGGCGCACTGGCCGGTGGCAGCCGCGTCGAGCTGCCGCAGAAGCTGCTGGCGGTGTTCCTGTTCAAGTTCGACAGCGATCGCAACAACCGCCAGCAATTCCTCGGCATGTCGATGGGCGGCTTCATCGCTTCCGGCCTGGTGCTGGTGATCCTGGGCCTGACGCTGTCCATGCAGTTCTGGACCGACCGCATCGCCCTGGGCCTGGTGGTGGCGGGCGTGATCGCCACCTTCATCCTCGAGGTGCCCGGCGCCTGGCGCGTCTACAAGGGCGCGCCGCTGCCGCATGGCGCGGCCTTCGTCGGCAACGACACGCCGGCATGAAGACCGCGGTCGTCCTGCTGCTGTCGCTGCTGGCCGGGGCTGCCGCGGCGGAGACTGCAGCGGTCACCGTCGTCACGCCGGATGCGCTGGTCTGGCGCAGCGAGCCAGCCGCGCCGGGTGCTGCGGTGGCCGTGGCGCAGGGCGACCCGAAGAGCGGACCCTATGTGCTGCGCGTGCGCTTCGAGCGCGGCGCGCGTTCCGCGCCGCATCGCCATCCCGACACCCGCAGCATCACCGTGCTCAGCGGCAACTACTGGTTTGCCACCGGCACGCGCTACGACGAGGCGGCGCTGCAGGCCCATGGCCCCGGCACGCTGCTGGTGGTGCCGGCCGGCACACCGCACTTCTCCGCCGCAAAGGATGGCGAGGTACTGGTGCAGGAAAACGGTAACGGCCCGACGGCGCTGGAACGCATCGAGCCTTAAGCCCAGAACAAGCAGTTAGCCACGGATTTACACGGAATGACACGGAACTTTCGCGGATTCATCAGGCGCGAGGGGATCACCAAGACTGTGCTATTGCAGCAACAGGGAAGCTTCTGATTTTTCCGTGTTGGTCCGTGTCATTCCGTGGCGCAATGCGGCTTTTCGATTAGGCCAGATACGCGGCGTGGTCGGCGACCATGCCTGGCGCCCCGCGCTGCAATGCTGCGCGGAAGGCCTCCGGCAACGGACGCTTCTGCAGGGCCTGATCCACCATCACGTAGACCGTCTCGGCGCTGGCGCGCAGGGCCTCCGCGCCGGCGCCGCGGAACTCGACGCGCATCGCGAACGAGGTGTTGCCGAGATGGCTGGCAGCAACGCGGCATTCGACGACATCGTCGTAGCGCGAGGGCGCCTTCCATTCCACGGTCTGCTTCACCAGCTGGTAGTCCAGCTCGCCACTGACCAGCTCCGTCTCGAAGCCCAGCGCACGCATGAACTCGGACACGGCCAGCTCGACGTATTCGCCATAGCGGGCGTTGAACACGACCTTCTGCGCATCGCATTCGCCGTAGCGCACACGCAGGTAGTAGCGAAAGCTGTCGGACATTGGAACTCCGTCAAGACCAGTGCCGGCAGCCTAGCGGATCGGGCGCAAAAAAATGACCCCGGCGGATTGCTCCACACGGGGCCTAGCGCTCCCCCCTCTTGATCGTCGGCGACAGCGGCGGGCCTTCAGGCCGGGCGCTGCTCGCTGGATTCCAATCTGCGTCTGCCTGCTTCATCAACGCCACGCATCGCTGCGGATTTGCAGGCCGGCCTCGATCGCAGCATCGGGGAAAAGATGGCGATCGCGGCCTCTTGATAACTGACTTCGTCGTCAGGTGACAGTAGTCGCCGCGGCTCATCCCACGCCAGTAGTAAATCCACTCTCATCGCATAGCAGCATTTCGGTAATTTTTAATATGTTTGCTTTTGATTATTTATTTACATAAATCATCAAATCCATTTCCTGTGCAATGCCAGCGAAAAAGGCCGGCCTCTCGGCCGGCCTTTTTGTCGTCGCTCAGGACTTCATCCCTGTCCGCCGAGCAGCGTGCACAACGCCGACAGCGGCGTGCCCGCCACCGGGCAGCTGCCGGTGCCGCTGCCGCCGATGACGTCGAGGATCGGCTGCAGGATCAGGTCCAGCGGCGTGCCGGTGGAACCACCCGGAACACCGCCACCGAGCGCAGCGGTGATGGTGCCGAGCACCGCACCCAGCGGCGCCAACGGCGTGCCGGCGAAGGGATTGTCGATGGCCGGCGTGCCGCCACCACCCGTGCCGCCGGAGAGGCCGTCGGTGATCGCGCCGAGCAGCGGCGCCAGCACCTGGTTCTCGATCGGATCCATCAGCGCGGCCAGCGGACCCGCCAGCGCGTCGGCCAGCGGCGTGGTGACCTGGGTCAGGCCGCCGTTGAGCGCCGCGGTCAGCTGATGCACGCCGTTGACGATCTGGCTGCTGACCACCGGCCCCTGGCCCGACTGCTCCTCGATCAGCGTCACCGGCACGACATTGGTCAGCACATTGACCAGCAGGTGGTCGAGCGTGGTCGACACCGCGGTCGCCGTCGCCACACCGTTGTAGTTGCCCAGCGCCCCCGTGGTGGCGTCGAGATCATTGAGCGTCGTCGACAGCGTCGCCAGCAGCGCGCCGACCACCGGCGATTCCACCGCTTCCGCCGGCAGCTGCGCATAGCCGGACTGGAAGGCATCGTTGAGTGCGCCGACGAGGTTGGCGACGCTGGTCAGGTTGGCGTCACCGCCGCTGCCACCGCCACCGGGAGCGGCCGGGAGATTGGCGAGCACCGGCGCCAGCGCAGCACCCAGCGCTTCCAGCGGCGTGCCGGCCAGCGGATTGCTGCCGTCGGCCGGATCGGTCGGCTGGCCACTGAGGCCGCCGCAGCCGCCCGAGCCGGCCAGTGCGGTCAGCAGGCCCTGCAGGTCGGCGGCAAGCTGCGTCGCGCTGGCCTGCAGGCTGGCGGCCGTGCCGGTGAACGCGGCCTGCGCACCGGCGGGATTGGTCGCGCCGGTCTGCGCGGCCACGGCGATGGTGTCGAGGATATCGACGACATCATCCGAAGCGATGTAGTTGCCGCAGACCAGCACCGGACCCAGCGGCGTCGCCGCGGTCGGGCCGATCAGCGCGCCGAACACGCCAGAGGAAACCTGGGCCTGCACCGGATCCAATGGGCCTGCAACGATGTAGCGCTGGGCGGTGCTGCCACTGCCGCTGCCGGAACCACTGCCGCTACCGCTGCCAGAACCACTGCCACTGCCATCGCTGCCGCCACCACCACCGCAGGCTGCTAGCGCCAGCGTCGCCGTCATCAGGACGGTCGCACCGAGTTTATTGCGCATCATTGAGGGTTACTCCGAAGGGGATACGTCGATTCGACGTGAGGCCGATACTAGGTCGGCCATTCCCCTTCGCGGAGACCGGTCAGCGCCCTTGAAAATGCCGCGCATCGGGGCATTTTCCTGCACGCCGCAGCGGCTTTCCGTACAGCGTTTCGGGCTCTGCGTTCGTCGGTGCACGGCCCTGCTGGCGCAGGGCTTGCAGCGCTGCCTTACTGGCTAGATCAGGCGCACCACCGTGCGACCGGTGACGCGTCCGGCCACCAGCTCCTCGCAGGCCGCGGGCACTTCCGCCAGCGTGATCTCGCGCGGCGCAATGCGGTCCAGCTGCTCCAGCTTCCAGGCGCCGGCGAGCTGGTTCCAGATGTCGAGACGCCAGGCCTTCGGACACTGCACCGAGTGGATGCCCAGCAGCGATACGCCGCGCAGGATGAAGGGCATCACCGTGGTATGCAGCTCATGCGACTGCGCCAGGCCAATGCTGCCGATGTTGCCCCAGGGGCTCACCGTGCGCGTCAGATACGTCAGGGTATCGCCGCCGACGTTGTCGACCGCGCCGCCCCAGCGTGCCGACTCCATCGGCCGCTTACCGAGATCCAGGGTATTGCGGTCGACGATCTCGTCGGCGCCGATCGCCAGCAGGTAGTCGCGGCCCGCCTCCGGCTTGCCGGTGATCGCCGCGGTCCTGAAGCCAGCCTGCCTGAACAAGGCGATCGCCACCGAGCCGACACCGCCGGTGGGTCCGGTCACCGCGATCGGCCCCATCTCCGGCGACTGATGGTTCTCCAGCATGCGACGCAGCGCCATTGCGGCGGTGAAGCCGGCCGTGCCCAGCTGCATCGCCTGCTTCAGCGTCAGGCCGGCGGGCAGCGGCACCACCGAGCCCGCCGCGACGCGCGCGTACTGCGCAAGGCCACCATCATGCAGTTCGCCGATGTCGCAGCCGGTGACCAGCACCTGGTCGCCCGGCTTGAACGCCGGATCGGCACTCTCGGCGACCTCGCCCGACAGGTCGATGCCGGCATTGCAGGGGAAGCGCCGCATGATTCGACCCTTGCCGGTCACCGCCAGCGCATCCTTGTAGTTGAGGCTGGAGTAATGCACGCGGATCACCACCTCGCCGGCCGACAGGTCGGCGATCGAGATCTGTTCCAGACGCGTCTCGGTGGCCTTGTCCTTCTGGTGCACGCGCAGGGCGCTGAACTTCTGCATGGTGGTTTTCCTGTGGGATGATGGAGCGTTGCCGGATTCTATTGGCTTTCGACCGGGGCTCGCATGACCCACCACACCAAGAACGCCCCGCTCGCCGATGGCGACCTGCTGGCCGATCCGCTGCGCCAGCTCGAGCGGTGGCTGCAGGAGGCACACGACGCCGGCATGCTGGAGCCGACCGCGATGTCGCTCGGCACCGTCGACACGCAGGGCCAGCCCTCGGTGCGCATCGTGCTGTTCAAGGGCTTCGTCGATGGCGACCTGAGCTTCTACACCAACTACGAGGGCCGCAAGGGCCGCGAGCTGGCGGCCAACCCGCGTTGCGCCGCGACCTTCTGGTGGGATCGGCTGGAGCGCCAGGTGCGCGTCGAAGGCCGCGTCGAGAAGCTGCCGGAGGCGTTGTCGCGCGAGTACTTCTACCGCCGCCCGCGCGAGTCGCAGCTGGGCGCGCTGACCTCGCAGCAGAGCGCGGTGGTCGGCAGCCGCGACGAGCTGGACCGGCGCTGGGAGGAGAACGCGCAGCGCCATGCCGGCCACGAAGTGCCCTTCCCCGAATTCTGGGGCGGCTACCGGCTGATCCCGCGGAGCATCGAGTTCTGGCAGGGCCGTCGCGGCCGCCTGCACGACCGCCTGCTGTACACCCGAACGGCGGACGGGTGGCGCGTCGAGCGCCTGGAACCCTGACACTGCGCCGCATCCCTTTCCTGCAGGAGCCTGCGATGAATCCCTTCGACTTCCACGGCAAGACCGTCTTCGTCTCCGGCGGCACCAGTGGCATCAACCTCGGCATCGCCCATGCCTTCGCCCGTGCCGGCGCGAAAGTCGCGGTGATGTCGCGCTCGCAGGACAAGGTCGACAAGGCGGTCGCTGAGCTGCGCCAGCATGGTGGTGAGGTCGCCGGCTATGCCGCCGATGTA
>DATILC010000179.1:0-12065 GCA_035476855.1 Solimonas sp.
CGAGACCCTCGGCAGCCTGGCGCGCGAGTATGGCGTCAGCCAGTCCTCGATCCGCGCCGCCAACGGCCTGAAGAAGAAAGCCAAGCTGCGCCTCGGCCAGGTGCTGAAGATGCCGCCGCACACCGAGGCGCGTCCGGGCCCGATCACCGTCGCCGTCGGCGAATCCAAGCCCAAGCAGACGCGCTCGCAGAAGCTGGCGGTACAGGCCGAGGAACGCGCCGAGCAGAAGGCGGCGTCGAAGAAGAAGCCGGCCAAGGCCGCGAAGAAGAAGTCGCGCAGCCACAAGGTCACTGCCGGCCAGACCCTCAGCAGCATCGCCGCGCGTTACGACGTTTCAGTGAGTGAACTGCGCGCCGCCAACGGCCTGGGCAAGAGCAGCGTGATCAAGACCGGGCAGCGGCTCAAGATCCCGGCTAAATGAAGTAGGCCAGCAGGAACACGCCGATCATGGTGCAGGCCAGCGCCAGCTTGGCCAGCGTGCCGAAGATGAAACCCAGCCAGGTGGCGATGCCGACGCGTGCCGCCTGGCCGGCACTGCGCTGCGCCGACAGCTCGCCCAGCACCGCACCGACGAAGGGCCCGAGCAGCAGGCCGGGAATGCCGAAGAAGATGCCGACGATGCTGCCCAGCAGCGCGCCGCTGACCGCGCGCGGGCTGGCGCCGGCACGCTTGGCGCCGAGGCTGGCGGCGACGAAATCGACCAGCACCGACAGCAGCACCAGCAGGCCCAGCAAGACCAGGGTGAAGGCACCGACGCGCTCGTAGCCGTCGATCCAGGCCGCCAGCCAGAAACCGATGAAGATCATCGGCACGCCCGGCAGCATCGGCAGCACGGCGCCAGCCAGGCCGACGCCGACCAGCACGAACACCAGGATCCACAGCAACGGCGCCAGTTGCGCGTCCATCAGCGGGCGTCCGACTGCAGGATCGCCTGTGCCAGCCGCGCGTAGTCGCCGTTGAAGTGGTGGCCGCCGGGCAGCCAGACGATGCGGTGGCGCTTCGGGTCGAGCGCGCGGCAGACGCTGTCCTCGTCTGCCCTGGCGCAGATCGTGGTCAGGCCAGCCGTGCCGGCGAGCTGCTCCATCTCCGGCAGGATCGGATGGGTGCCGGCACTGCCGATCCAGTTGCTCAGGTGGAATTCGAAATGCGCCTGCTGGGTCTGCGCCATCGGCACCACCCGCTGCACCTGCGCGCGCAGCGCCGGCGGCATGCGGTTGAGCGCGAACGGCAGCACGTCGCCGCCCTGGGAGAAGCCGATCAGCCAGACCTCCGGGCGCTGCCACTGCTGCTGGTAGTGGCGGATCACGCGGCCGAGGTCGACGGCGAGGCCCTCCGGCGTGCGCGCACGCCAGAAGTAGCGCAGCGAGTCGAAGCCGACCACCGACACGCCCTTCGCCACCAGCCGCTGCGCGACTTCCTGGTCGAGCCCGGCCCAGCCGCCGTCGCCAGACAGGAAGATCGCGAAGGCCGGGCCAGCCTGCGGCGCCGGCAGCTCCAGCAGCGGCAGGTCGGCGACATCGGACGGCCGCTGCGCCGGCGGCGGCGGCAGGCGCGCAGCCAGGCTGCGATAGGCCGCGCGTACCGCCACCGGATTGGCCGCATCCTTCAGCGTCGCCATCGCCGCCTGCGGCACCTTGCGCAGGAAGCGCTGCACGGTCTGCACGCTGCAGTCCGGCTGCGGCGACTGCAGCACGGCGAAGGGCACAGGCAGCACGCCGGGACGGTAGGCATGACCGAGCTTGCTGCGACGCGAGCGCAGGCCGCCGTCGCCCTTGCACAGCGGCTGGCGCATCGCCAGCTCGGGGCAGAAGTCCAGCGCCAGCGCCGCGCTGAAACGGCCGGCGCCGCTCTGGCCGAGCAGGCCGTAGGCGAAGCCGGCGCCAATGCCCTGCCCGACCAGGATCGGCGGGTAGTAGCCATCGACCTGGGCATAGCCCTGCATGTGGCGGCTGAGGTTTTCCAGGTCACCGCTGGCGAACTGGCAGTCGCCGCCATCCTGCTCCATGCGCCGGAAGAAGGCCTCGGTATCGATCACCGCAACCAGTGCGCCCTCCTGCGTCAGCGCGCGGGCGATGCCGCGGCTGTCGCCGCCCCGATCGGCCAGCAGGAAGGCGAAGCTGCGCGGCGCGCCGGCCGGGCGCTCCAGCGTGAACTGTTCGAAGCGGCCGTGCGACAGCGTTTCGCCGGCCTGCACCGGCGACAGGACCGACAGCCCCAGCATCAGACCCGCAAGCAGCTTGTTCATTTCGCGATCACTCCACGCAGTCCGCCGCTGGCCAGCGCCGCGATGTCCATCAATGCCAGCAGCGGATGCAGGCCGCCCTGCGTGCAGAGATAGCGCGGCTGCCACTGCGGGGCGAATTTTTCCTTGAAGGCACGCAGGCCCTGGAAGTTGTAGAACGGCTCGCCGCGGCCGAACAGCAGGCTGCCGTAGCGGTGCCAGCGCGGCGCCAGCGGATGGCTGGCGAAGCCCGACAGCGGCGCCATGCCGAGGCCGAAGCTGCGGTAGCCCTCGGCCTGGTAGTGCAGCAGCATGCGCACGAACAGGTAGTCCATCGCACCGCGCGGCGCATCGGCGGCGTAGCGCATCAGGTCGACCGCGATTTCCTCGCGTTGCTCCGTCGCCAGCAAGCTGGCAAAGGCCACCGGCGCGCCGTCCTTGCGCACCAGCGCCAGCGGGGAGCGTTCGAGATATTCCGGAATCCAGGCGCCCAGCGAGAACGATTTCTCGCGCGTGTTGTGCTGCGCCAGCCAGCTGTCGGAGATCGGCTGCAACTGCGGCAGCAGCGGCGCGACCTTCGGCGGCGCCAGCAACTCGAAGGACAGGCCCTCGCGCTCGCCCTTGTTCAGCGCGTGGCGCAGGTGCGCCAGCTTCGGCCCCTTGATCGAGAACTCCGGCAGCGACACCTGGGCGTACTCGCCGAGCTTGTAGGCGCGCAGCCCGGCGTCGAGGTACAGCGCCAGGTTTTCCGGCGCGACCTGGTAGAAGGCGGCGCGGCCGCCGTGGGCGTCGGCCATCTCGATGAAGCGCCACACCAGCTCGCTCCATTCGCCGCGCGCGCCGACCGGATCGTAGAGCGACACCCAGCTGCGGTTGCGCTTGCCGTACATGATGAAGGCGCCGCCGGAGTCGGAGAACAGAAAGCTCTTGTCGCCGGTCAGCGCCAGGCCGGCGCCCGCCACCGGCTGCGCGCGCAGCACCGCGGCCGCGCGCTCGATCTCCTGCGCCCCGGCCGCCGCGACGCGGCCCGAAGCCGGCCGGAACAACTGCCACAGCGCGAAGCCGAGGCCTGCCAGGGTCACCGCCAGCAGCGCGCGCAGGCCGCGCGGCGCATGGGCATCGAACTGGAACTGCCACCACAGCTGCGAGGTGTAGGGGACGTCGTCGTAGACGAAGAACAGCAGCCAGGACAGCGCGGCGACGACGATGCCGACGCTCAGCAGCCAGCGCCCGCCGAGCACGCCGGCGAACAGCGAGGCGCGGCGGTCGAACTCGCGGCGGCTGGCCAGCAGCACGACCAGCAGGAAGCCCAGCACCAGCATTTCGCTGACCGCCACGCCCTTGGGCAGCGCCAGCCAGAAGTTGAGCGCGGTGATCAGCACCGCGGTCCACCAGGCGGCGTCGAGGCGATGCAGCAGGCCGCGGGCGACGAACAGCAGCGCCAGGCCGGCGATGCTGCCGAGGAAGTGCGCCGCCTCGACCACCTCGATCGGCACGCTCAGGGACAGCAGCTCGGTGGCCTCGTCGGTGGCCGGGGTGACGCCGGACACCAGCAGCATCACGCCGACCACGAAGGTCAGCGTCGACAGGAACAGCGGCGTCAGCTGCATCGCCGCCTGGCCGACCTTCTGCGCCACGCCGACACGCAGCTCGTTCCAGGCCAGCAGCGCCATCGCCGCGAACAGCGGCAGCAGGAAGTAGATCGCGCGGTACAGCACCAGCGCGCCGGCGACCTGCTCCAGTGGCGCATGGCCGCGGTAGGCCAGCAGGATCACCGCCTCGAACACGCCGAGGCCGCCGGGCACATGGCTGATCACCGCCAGGGTGATGGCGATGGCGTAGAACGCGGTCAGGGCGACGAAGCTGACCCCTTCGGTCGCGGGCAGCAGGAACCACAGCGCCGCCGCCGCGGCGAGGATGTCCAGCGCCGAGAACAGCAGCTGCGCCGCCGCCAGCCCCGGGCCCGGCAGGCGCAGCGTCCAGCGGCCGAACAGCAGCCACTCGCGACGCAGCGCGCACAGCAGGATCAGCCCGGCGGTGAGGCCGAGGATGGCGCCGGCGATGCCGCGCAACACCTCCACCGACAGGCCGGCGATCGGCGCGATCTGCGGCGCCCCCCACAGCAGGGCCGCGGCGCCGACCGCGAGGATGCCGCCGCCGAAGGCCAGGGCAATGAAGGCGATGACGCGGCCGACACCGGCGGCGTCGATGCCGGCGGCGGTATACAGGCGCAGGCGCACGGCACCGCCGGTGAGGGCGCCGAGACCCACCGTGTTGCCCAGGGCATAGCCGCTGAACGAGGCCAGCAGCAGCACCCGCGGCGGCACCCGGGCGCCGATGTAGCGCAGGCCGGACCAGTCATAGCCGAGCAGGGCGGTGAAGCTGGCCGCGGTGGCCAGCAGCGACAGCAGGATGCCGCTGCGCGGGGTCTGGCGCATCACCGCCACCATCTCGGCATAGCTGACCTCGCGCAGCAGCAGGCGGATCGCCAGCAGCAGGATGCCCGTCAGCAAAAGGGCAAAAACTGCCGGCAACCAGGCGCGCAGGCGCGTCCAGCCGGACTCGGCAGGGCTGCTGTCTGGGTCAATCGGGAGCGGGGAGCGGGCCGGCACGGCCATTGAAATCAGGGACTTGGCGTCAGGAACAGCATCGAAGCGGGGTATTTTCGCATTGCCGGCGCAGGGTTTGCATGGCTTCCGGGCCGTGGCGGTGCCGGATCAGACCGTCGCCTCCGGCAATTGTTTACCCTGGTAGCGAATCCCTACACTGTTGCAATGCACAATCCGCCCCGCCTGTCCGATGACCTGCTGCGCCAGCGCCGTCGCGACCTCGACCATGCCCCCGACTACCCGACCTGGAAGCAGATCGCCCAGGAACTGGACGCCCTGGAGGGCGGCGAGGCCTGGAAGCAGGACGACACCTGCGACGACTTCGACCACCTGCTGATCAAGGAACGCGTCAGCGGCATGCGCGAGCTGCGCCGCCGCGGCGACGCCCGCCAGCTGGCCTTCGATCTCTACGAGGGCCTGCACGGCAATCTCGGCAACATTTCCAACCCGCTGCTCTTCCAGGCCTGCCGCGTCGGCACCAAGCGCCTGATCGAGGACTACCTCGACGAGGTGGCGCGCTGCCTGGACTACCTCTGCGCCGGCGACTTCCCCAACTTCAACCACGACGACAAGGTGCTGTTCTTCAAGCGCACCGGAACCGTCTTTGGCCGGTCTGCGCTGATGCTGTCGGGTGGCGCGACGCTGGGCATGTTCCACTTCGGCGTGATCAAGGCCCTGCACGACCAGCACCTGCTGCCGCGCGTGATCTCCGGCTCCTCGGCCGGCTCGGTGGTGGCGGGTGTCGTCGGCACCTGCACCGATGACGAGCTCGACCGGCTGTTCGAGCCCGGCGGCATCAGCCTGGAGGCCTTCCAGCGCGTCAGCCTGCGCAAGGTCGTCACCGGCAGCAGCCTGATGGACCCGGCACAGCTGGAAAGCTGCCTGGCCCTCAACGTCGGCGACGAAACCTTCCTCGAGGCCTTCGAGCGCACCCGCCGCATCGTCGGCGTGACCATCTCGCCCTCCGATCCGCACCACCAGGGCCGCCTGCTCAACTACCTCGCGGCACCGCATGTGCTGATGAGCAAGGCGATCATGGCCTCCTGCGCGGTGCCCGGCGTGTTCCCGCCGGTGCTGCTGCAGGCGCGCAACTACGACGGCGAGGTGGTGCCCTACATGCCGAGCAAGCGCTGGGTCGACGGCACCCTGGCCAACGACCTGCCGATGCTGCGCGTGGCGCGCCTGCACAACGTCAACCATTACATCGTCAGCCAGACCAACCCGCACATCGTGCCGTTCATGGCCGGCAAGATCCGCGAGCCCAAGCGCGGCCTGGCGCCGCTGGCACGCGAACTGGTGGCGCAGGGCAGCCGCGGCGCCATGCAGCTGGCGCGCAAGCACCTCGATCCCTACGGCAACGGCCGCGTCATCAACAAGGTCGATGCACTGATGCGCCAGCGCTACAGCGGCGACATCAACATCGTGCCCAATCACACGCCGCGGCACCTGATGAAGCTGTTCGCCAACCTCTCGCCCGAGGACCTGCAGAGCTACATCCGCGAGGGCGAGCGCGCCACCTGGCCGCAGATCGAGCGCATCCGCTACCAGAGCCGCATCTCGCGCGCCTTCGAGGACTGCCTGCTGCTGCTGAAGGAACGCACGCTGGAGCGGCAGCATCCGCGGCCGGCGGCAAGGCTCAGCGCCTGAGCGGTCGATCGGATCGGGCCAACATGATTCCCGGAGCGAAAACCCGGCCTCCGGTCACAGTTTCGTCCGATTGCGGCTGCCTTAGAGCACGGGCCTGAAATATGATCTGACGAAAAGCAGGTCACGGGGGTGGCCTGCAAGAATAAGAAAGCAGGGGAAAGCATGAACGTTGTCTCGCCAAGCAAGGATGCCGCGCCGATCATTCCAGCCACTGCACGTGGCGAAGCCACCCGCCGCAAGCTGCTGGACGCAGCCGAAAGGGAATTCGGGGAGAAGGGCTTCCACGCCGCCTCGGTGAGTTCCATCACCGTCCGCGCCGGCGTCGGCCAGGGCACGTTCTACCTGTACTTCCGCAGCAAGGAAGAAATCTTCTCGACCCTGGTGCGCGAGATCGGCCACGAACTGCGCCGTCGCATGGCAGTCGCGGTCACCGCCGCCACCGGCCTGCAGAGCGCCGCGCATGCCGGCGTCGGCGGCTTCATCGAATTCGCCCAGCAGCATCCGGGCCTGTTCCGCATCGTGCAGGAATCGCAGTTCGTCGACGAGGCCGCTTATCGCGAGTACTACCTGCATCTGGTGCAGGGCTACGGCAGCGGCCTGCGCGACGCCGAGAAGCGCGGCCATGTCTCGCCGGGCGACGCCGACGTGCGGGCCTGGGCAGTGATCGGCATCGCCCATTTCCTGGGCCTGCGCTACTGCCTGTGGGAAGGGCGCATGCCGGATGCGCCGGTGATGGACGAAGTGGCGCGCTTCATCACACGCGCGATGGACGTGAAACTCGGCTGAGTCCCGCGGCGGCGCCGGCTCAGCCCGGCGCGACGTCCGACTTGCGCTTGCCGAATGCAGCGCCGCGCAGCGCCTGGCGGGTACGCAGCCGCTGTGCCGGCGGCGGCAGCTTCTTCGGCACCAGCAGGGTCCAGACACTGCGTGCCTGCGGCGGCAGGGCCTGCAGGCGCTCGTGGCCCTGGACACGCAGGATCAGGACCGGGCCCAGCGATTCCTCGTCGAGCTCCAGGTCGCCGGAGAACACCAGTGCGCGAACGCCCTGTACCAGGTCGCTGCGTCGCAGCTGGGTGCCGGGCCACTGCTCGCGCAGGGTTTCCAGCGCCAACTGGCCACCGGGGGGCACCTGCAGCTCCCTGAAGATCTGCAGCACCGCATCCTCGACTACCGACTGGTCAACGTTCACATCCTGCTCCGACAAAACCGGGCCGCCTCCTGGCTTGATTCCCGGTGAGCCGCAGACTATCAAAGCAGGCCAGCCGCGGGGAGCCGGGCGTCGCGGAAGGGAGCGAACGCCCGGCGAACGGGCGAAGCAACGCGCTTTGGCAATGCCTAAATGGCATTGCCTGCGTTGCTGAGCGCCCGGCCACGGATGGCCGGGCCGGGGTTAAATGGGCGAGCAAAAGCCCCGCCATGGACGGCGCCCCTGTGTCCCGCGGCTTCTACTTCTTCAGCAGGTCGCGGATCTCGGTCAGCAACTTTTCCTCGGCGGTCGGCGCCGGCGGCGCGGCCGGAGCCGGGGCGGCAGCCTGCTCGCGGCGCACGCGGTTGATCAGCTTGACCAGCATGAAGATGGCGAAGGCGACGAGGGTGAAGTCGAAGGTCGCCTGGATGAACTTGCCGTAGGACAGCAACACCGCCGGCGTTTCGCCGAGGGCCGGCTGCAGCACGATCGCCATGTCGGAGAAATCGATGCCGCCGATCACCAGGCCCAGCAGCGGCATCACCACGTCGGCCACCAGCGAGGACACGATCTTGCCGAAGGCCGCGCCGATGACCACGCCGACCGCGAGGTCGACGACGTTGCCGCGCACGGCGAATTCCTTGAACTCCTTGAGCATGCTCATCTTTTGCTTCCTTTCTGGGTTTCGATCGGGGGACAGCCGCTGGCGCGGCGGCGTCATTCTAACCATCGGACAATGACAAAGTTTTATATACAACAAAACTTCTTTATTTATTATTTAGTCACAGTGCTGCAGGCAGCCCGCTGGCCAGGTCGGGGTAGCGCGGAGTGAAGCGCAACTCCTCGTGCAGGCGCGCGGTCTGCAGCCGCTTGGACTCCTCCATGAATGACCACATCGCCGGCGTGAGCTGCTGCTGCGCCTCCGCCATCGTCAGCTGCGGCGGTGGCGGCAGGCCCAGCAGCGCGGCGCAGCGCGTGAAGTAGTCGCACATCGTGGTCGGATTGCCGTCGGCGACGTTGTAGGCGCGCCCGGCGCCACCCCAGGCCGCCGCATGCAGCGCGGCCTGCGCGAGGTCCTCGGCGTGGATGCGATTGGTATAGGGCGACTCCGCCTCGCGCACCACCGGCAGCCCCTGCTGCAACCGCTGCCGCGGCAGGCGCCCGGGGCCGTAGATGCCGGGCACGCGCAGGATCACCACCTCGCTGCGATGGCTGGCCGCGTACTCGCGCAACGCGTCTTCCGCATCGATGCGGCGCAGCGCGCGCGCGCTGAGCGGACGCAGCGGCTCGTCCTCGTCGATCCAGCGGCCACCGCAGTCGCCATAGACCCCGGAGGTGGAGATGTAGACCAGGCGCGGCGGCGCACTGGCCTGCGCCGCCAGCCAGCGGCGCAGGCGCGGATCGCCCTCGCCCTCTGCCGGCGGTGGCGCGAACCAGAACAGCAGCGGTGTCGGCAGCGACGGCGCCTCGTGGTCGAGGTCGGCCTCGACCACCGCCAGCCCCTGCTCACGCAGCGCCGCCGCGCTTGGCGCGCTGCGCACGATTGCCGTAACCTCGCGGCCCATTGCCTGCAGGCGCGTGGCCACGCGCTGGCCGATGTCGCCGCAGCCGACGATCAGCGCCTGCCTCGGCAGGCGTTCTTCGAGAGAGTCCATGCATCAAGTCTATCTGGCCGGGCGCGATCACTCCTTCGCCGCCAGCGCGGACGAAACCGTGCTCGAAGCCGGTCTGCGCCAGCACCTGACCCTGCCCTTCGGCTGCAAGTCCGGCGGCTGCGGCTCCTGTCGCGTGCGCCTGCTGCGCGGCGAGATCGAGCATCGCCTGCCGCCGCCGGCGCTGTCGCAGGCCGAGCTCGACGCCGGCTATGTGCTGATGTGCCTGGCCGAGGCGCGTTCCGGGCTGCTGATCGACCTGCACCAGCCGGCCCGCGCGGAGCAGCTGCGTCCGCGCCAGCTGCCGGTGCGCGCGCAGTCACGCGCCGCGCTGTCGCACGACGTCATCGGCCTGACCCTGAAGCTGCCGAAGGGGACCGACTTCGACTACCTGCCGGGCCAGTACGTCGACTTCCTGCTGGAGGACGGCAAGCGCCGCAGCTTCTCCATCGCCAACGCGCCCAACGGCGAAACCCTGGAACTGCACCTGCGCATCGCGCCGGGCGGGCGCTTCGCGCACTGGGTGCGCGACGAGATGCCGGAGCGCGCAATCCTGCGCATCGAAGGCCCGCTGGGCGCCTTCTACCTGCGCGAGGATTCCGGGCACACGGACGTGCGAGTGCAGCGAGCGCAGGACGCGCAAGAGCGGCTGACGCACACTGACGTGCAAATGCCGCGAGCGCAGGACGCGCAAGAGCGGCCGATGCAAATGGATGTGCGAGTGCCGCGGGCGCAGGACGCGCAAAAGCGGCCGATGCACACGGACGTGCGAGTGCCGCGAGCGCAGGATGCGCAGGAGCGGCCGATCCTGCTGATGGCCGGCGGCACCGGCTTCGCGCCGATCAAGGCGATGCTGGAAGACCTGTTCGCACGCGGCAGTTCACGCCCGGCGCATCTGTTCTGGGGTGTGCGCAGCCGCGAGGACCTGTACCTCCACGAGTTGGCGATGCGCTGGGCCGCGGAGCAGCCGCGTTTCCGCTACACGCCGGTGCTGTCGGAACCCGATGCGGACTGGGACGGCGAACGCGGCCTGGTGCACGAGGCACTGCTGCGCAGCTACCCGGCGCTGGCCGGCCACGAGGTCTATCTCTCCGGCCCGCCGGTGATGGTGCGCAGCGGCAAGGATGCCTTCATCCGCGCCGGGCTCGACGCCGACCATTTGTTCTACGATTCCTTCGACTACGCCTTCGAGACCTGGCCGGATTCCTGAACGCGTTTCGCGAGCACGGCTCGCGGCGTCATGAACAGTACCACTGGCCTGTTGGCGCGACGCCTCAGCGGCTCGCCAGCTCCAGCCCCATGCGGTAGAACTTCTCCGCCTCGACGTGGTTCTGCGTGGCCTCGCAGACGCGGGCCAGTTCGAGGTAGGCGGCCGGCGTCGGCGCCTCGCGGATCGCCGCGTCGAGGTAGCTGCGTGCCTTGCCCCAGAGCTTGTTGCGCAGGCAGACCTGTCCGGCGGCCAGCTTCACTTCCGGATACTCGCCATAGCGGCCGATCCATTGCTCGAGCGTCGCCAGCTGGCCCAGGGCGTCGGCGGCGTGCATGCCGCCATAGAGCCGCATCAGTTCGGCATCCCAGCGGCGGTTGAGCGTGGCGCTGATCAGCGCCAGCGCCTCGGCCTCGGCATTGAGCCGCACCAGGCCGCGGGCGTAGAGGCGCAGCAGCGACGGATCCTCGCGCAGCGCGCGGTCGCCGTGCTCCCAGACCGTGTGCAGGCGATCGAGGTTGGCAGCCTGCTGCGCAGCCTGCAGCTGCTCGCGCATTGCCTGCATGCGCAGCTGGCGCAGGCGCTCCGGTGACAGCGCGGTGCCCGCCTCCGGTTGCGCCAGCAGCGACAGCAGGCGCTCCCAGTCGCCCAGTGCGGCATGGCATTCGGCCAGCAGCTCCACCGGGTAGGGATGGCGCGGATCCTGTTCGCGCAGCTGCAGCGCGCTGTTGCGCGCCAGCAGGTAGTCGCCGCGTTCGCGCTGCAGTTCGGCCTGGGTCAGCAGGCTGGCAAAGCGTGCCTCGAGTTCGCCGCCCTGCAGCGCCAGGCGCAGGTAGTGCTCGCGGCGGTCGGCGGCGCCGAGCTTCTGCGCGGCGCGCGCGGCGGCGAGGTAGTTCAGGTGCGAGGCGTGGTGGTCGGCGGCCCGGCGCACCAGTTCCAGCTCGGCCTGGCGCCAGTGGCCTTCCATCAGGCGCAGCAGGCCGGTCTCGAAGGAATCGCGCGCCAGGTCGGAGCGGCGGCGCTGCATCGCGGCACGCACCCGCGCCGGCAGGCCGGCGCCGGCGACGATCAGCTGGAAGCCGTAGTAGAGACCGAACAGGCCGACGAACAAGGCCGCCGTCAGGCCGAACAGCGAGGTCTCCAGCACCCAGGCACCGTAGCTGAGCAGCACGTAGCCGGTGTCGGCGCGCAGGAAGAAGGCGACCGTGCTGCCCAGTGCCAGCGCGATCACCGCGAACAGCAGCACGCGGATCATTGCGGCGGCACGTCCATGTGGGCGCGCAGCAGCGTCAGGCTGCGCGAGATTTCCGGCAGCGGCGGCGACAGCTCCAGCGGCTGCAGGCGTTCCAGTTCGGCCAGCGCGGTCTGCACCGCCGGGTCCTCGGCACGGAAGTAGTCGCGCAGCCAGCGCGCGGCGGCGCTGCAGGAATCGCGGAAGGACACGGTGTCGCCGCGCAGCAGGGCGACGCGCGCCGACTCGATGCGCAGCATCAGCACCTGGTGCACCAGCGCTTCCTCGTCCGGCGCCAGCAGGCGTGCCGCC
>DATILC010000180.1:0-1543 GCA_035476855.1 Solimonas sp.
GCGGCCCGAAGGCCTGTTCGGCCGGAAGCTGGCGGTGCGCGTATGAAGACGTTTTCTCCGTGCCTCGCCTTGCTGGTGCTGGCTGCGCTCGCTCCGGCCGTACTGCCCAAGTTCCTGCTGCTGCAACTGAGCATGGCCCTGTGCTTCGCGCTGGCGATTCTGGGTCTCAACCTGTTGCTCGGCTTCGCGGGCCAGGTCTGCCTGGCGCAGGGCGCCCTGTTCGCCGTCGGTGCCTATACCACTGCCATCCTTTCGGCCAAGGCGGGCTGGCATCCTCTCGCGACCTTGCTTCCCGCCGCGTGCGCTGCCGCGCTGGCCGGCCTCGCCATCGGCCTGCCCGCGCTGCGCCTGGGCGGGCTGCAACTGGCCATCGTCACCTTCGGTGTGGCGGTGCTCGTTCCGCAGCTGATCCTGAAGTTCGACCGGCTGACGCAGGGCGTCACCGGCGTCAGCTTCGACGTGCCGGCGCCGCCCAGCGGGCTGCCAATGGCGCCGGATGTGTGGCTGTACGCGATCTGTGTCGGCGTGGTCGCGCTGTGCATGGGCCTGGCCATGCGAGTGCTTCGCGGTGACACCGGCCGCAGCCTTCGCGCCATGCGCGACAACGAATTGGTCGCGCGCTCCATGGGGGTGGACCTGATGCGGCTGCGCCTGAGCGCCTTCGCCCTCAGTTCGGCCTTCGCCGGCCTGGGCGGCGGGCTGTACGCGATCCTCAACGGCTACGTCAGCCCGCAATCGTTCCTCGCCGGCAAGTCGATCGAGATCCTGATCGGCGCCATTGTCGGCGGCATCACGAGCTTGCCCGGCGCACTGCTCGGTGCGTTGTTCGTCGTGTTCGTCCCCGAATGGACGTCAGACCTCAGCCCCGCCCTTGGCGGATTGATCTACGGCGCCTGCCTGGTCGCAATGATGCTCGTCGCGCGCGACGGCCTTGCGGGCCTCGCCGTGCGCGGGTTCGCCCGATGGCGCAAGGCTTTCTTTCCCATCCGGCCGGTTGCGGCCATCACCCTTCCCCAGGAGACCCCTCCATGACTCGCCACCCCTTTTCCGCCCTGCGCGGCACATTGGTCGCCCTCGGTGTGGCCGCAGCCTCTGTGGCCTACGCCGCCGACCCCGGCATCACCGACAGCGTGGTCCGCATAGGGATTTCCGCGCCGCTGACGGGTCCCGTTGCCGCGGTAGGCGCCGTGTCGGAAGGCATCAAGGTGCGCGTGGCGGCAGCCAATGCTTCCGGCGGCGTGAAGATGGGCGACGGCAAGACCCGCACCATCGAACTCACCGTGCAGGACGACGGCATCGACCCGCAGCGTACGCTGACCAACGTGCGCAAGATGGTCGAACAGGGCGAAGTGTTCGCGCTGGTGGGCATCGCCGGCACGCCGAACAACCAGGCGATCGGCAAATACGTCGAGCAGAAGAAGGTGCCCAACCTCTTCATGTACTCCGGCGTGCAGGAACTGCAGGAAGGCCCGAACTGGATGATCGGCCTGGTGCCGTCTTTCACCACCGAAGCGGCAGCATTCGCCGAACACCTGAAGGCCAC
>DATILC010000181.1:0-11942 GCA_035476855.1 Solimonas sp.
GAGATCCAGCTGACCGATGCGATCAGCATGATGATCCAGGAACAGACGGTGCTGGCCTACGAGTTCGAGGGCACGCGCTATGACTGCGGATCGAAGCTGGGCTACCTGAAGGCCAACGTCGAATACGGTCTCAAGCACCCCGAGATCGGCAGTGAATTCACCCAGTACATGCGGGGCCTCAGTGCCGAGCTGAACTCGGCAGCTCCCAAGGACAAGAAACAAGGCTAGAGCCTATCCGTGAGCCATACACGCACGCGTTGCTGCCAAAAATCACGCCAGGCAAGTCAGGCGACGCGCGGTTTGGTGGTTCCAAATAAGCGGCGGCTGGCGCCGCATGGCGCGATTTTTGGCGCAACCCGAAGGGACGGGGCCGTTTTCGCGCCCCGCGTTACCTATCGCCGCTTATGTACTCCCGGTACACCGCGCGGCGATAGGCTAGCGGAACGCGAAAACGGCACGCCGTCGCGTGCGCGTATGGCTCACGGATAGGCTCTTCCCCACGTCGCCCTTTACGTGGAGGAAGGCTAGTCGAAGGACAGGACATGGCGACAAGCAAGTATCAGAGTTTCATCGAGTCCTCCTCCATACAGGGCGCCAACGCGCCCTATGTAGAGGCTTATTACGAGCAGTTCCTCGAGGATCCGGATTCCGTGGATCCGGCGTGGCGGGCCTATTTCCGCAACGTCCAGGACCAGAGCGCGCCGCGCGAGATCGCGCATAGCGAAGTGCTGGCCCGCTTCGAGCGCATGGCCCGCGAGCCGCGCCGGGTCGCGGTGGCCGAGGCTGGCTTCGACGCCCGTGCCGCCGAGAAGCAGGCCGGCGTGCTGCGCCTGATCAACTACTACCGCGTGCGCGGCCACCAGGTCGCCAAGCTCGATCCGCTGGGCCTGTCCCCGGTGGAAGTGGTGCGCGACCTCGACCCGGCCTTCCATGGCCTCGGGCCCGAGGACTTCGACACGGTGTTCAACACCGGTTCGCTGGCCGGCCCCGACCGCCTGCCGCTGAAGGACATCATCAAGCTGCTGAAGGCGGTCTATACCGACACCATCGGCACCGAGTACATGTACATCACGGAGACGGCGCAGAAGCGCTGGATCCAGCAGCGCCTCGAGACCGTCGCGTTCCAGCCCAAGCTGACGCCGGTGCGCAAGAAGGAAGTGTTCCAGCAGCTGGTCGCTGCCGAAGGCCTCGAACGCTATCTGCACAACAAGTACGTCGGCCAGAAGCGTTTCTCGCTGGAAGGCGGCGACGCGCTGATCCCGGCGCTCGACGAAGTGCTGCACGGCTGCGCCGCGCGCGACGTCGAGGAAGTGGTCATCGGCATGGCCCATCGCGGCCGCCTCAACGTGCTGGTCAACCTGCTCGGCAAGTCGCCCGCCGACCTGTTCGCCGAGTTCGAGGGCAAGTATTCCGCTGAGTCGCTGACACGTGCCGGCGACGTCAAGTACCACATGGGCTTCTCGACCGACGTCGAAGTCGCCGGCAAGCGCCTGCACCTGGTGCTGGCCTTCAACCCGTCGCATCTGGAAATCGTCAACCCGGTGGTCGAGGGCAGCGTCAAGGCGCGCCAGATCGCGCGCGGCGACGAGATCGGCCAGCGCGTGGTGCCGATCCTGATCCACGGCGACGCCGCCTTCGCCGGCCAGGGCGTGGTCATGGAGACCATGCAGCTGTCGCATGCCAAGGGCTACAGCACCGGCGGCACGCTGCACGTCATCGTCAACAACCAGATCGGCTTCACCACGCCGAACCCGATCGAGGCCGAGCCGGGCCGCGAGGTGCGCACTTCGCGCTACTGCACCGACCTGGCCAAGATGGTCGAAGCGCCGGTGTTCCACGTCAACGGCGACGATCCGGAAGCGGTGGTGTTCGTCACCCGCATGGCGATGGACTTCCGCAACGAATTCCACAAGGACGTCATCGTCGACATCTGCTGCTATCGCCGCTGGGGCCATAACGAGGCCGACGAGCCCTCGGTGACCAGCCCGATGATGTATGAGGCGATCAAGAAGCATCCCACCACGATGTCGCTGTACGCGAAGAAGCTGGAGGAGGAGGGCGCGATCGTCCACGGCGACGCCGAGACCATGACCCTGGCGTATCGCCAGGGCCTCGACAAGGGCGAGAACACCGCCCGCATCACCCTCGGCCTGGTCGGCAACAAGCACACCGTCAACTGGACCAAGTACCGCGAGGGCGGTTGGGACACGCCGACCGATACCTCGGTGACCAGGGACCAGCTGCAGGCGCTGTCCGGCAAGCTGCTGACGCTGCCCGAGGGCTTCACCCTGCATCCGCGCGTGGCGAAGATCTACGAGGATCGCGCGAAGATGACGTCGGGCGAGCTGCCGATGGACTGGGGCTTCGCCGAGAACATGGCCTACGCCACGCTGGTCAACGAGGGCTTTGACGTGCGCCTCTCCGGCCAGGACGCGCGCCGCGGCACCTTCTTCCACCGCCACGTCACGGTGCATGACCACAAGAACGGCAAGCGCCTGACGCCGCTGCGTCGCCTGATGCCGGAGAAGCACCGTTTCGTGGTCAACGACACGCTGCTGTCGGAGGTCGGCGTGCTCGGCTTCGAGTACGGCTATGCCACCACCGACCCCGACACGATGGTGATCTGGGAAGCGCAGTTCGGCGATTTCGCCAACGGTGCGCAGGTGATGTTCGACCAGTTCATCGCCTCCGGTTTCTCCAAGTGGGCGCGCCTCTGCGGCCTGACGGTGTTCCTGCCGCATGGCTACGAAGGCCAGGGCCCGGAGCATTCCTCCGGTCGCCTCGAGCGCTGGCTGCAGCTCTCTGCCGAGAACAACCAGCAGGTGGTGGTGCCGTCGACCCCGGCGCAGATGTTCCACATGCTGCGGCGCCAGATGAAGCGCAACTACCGCCTGCCGCTGATCGTGATGACGCCCAAGAGCCTGCTGCGTCACCCGTTGTCGGTGTCGACGCTGGACGATCTCACCAAGGGCCGTTTCCAGACCGTGATCCAGGAAACCGAGAAGCTCGATGCGTCGAAGGTGACGCGCGTCGTGTTCTGCTCGGGCAAGGTCTACTTCGACCTCTACCAGGCGCGCGAGAAGGAGAAGCAGTACAACGTCGCGCTGGTGCGCATCGAGCAGCTCTATCCGTTCCCGCGTGACGGCTTCGAGCAGGCGCTGGCGATGTACCCGGGTGCCAAGGATGTCGTCTGGTGCCAGGAAGAGCCGGAGAACCAGGGCGCCTGGTACCAGATCAAGCATCGCCTCGCCGCCTACGTGCAGCCGCAGCACCAGCTGCTGTACGTCAGCCGCAAGGGTTCCTCCAGCACCGCGGTGGGCTACCTCAAGGTCCACCAGAAGGAACAGGAAGAACTGCTGCGCGCTGCGCTCACCGCCGGCAAGCCGATGTAAGCCCGCTGCCGAACAAACATCAAAGATAAAAGATCAGGAAACACAACAATGGCCATCGAAATCAAAGTTCCCAACCTGCCGGAGTCCGTGTCCTCGGCAGTGGTTGCCACCTGGCACCTGAAGGCCGGTGACTCGGTCAAGCGCGAGCAGAACCTGGTGGATCTGGAAACGGACAAGGTCGTGCTGGAAGTGCCGGCCACGGCCGACGGCGTGCTCAAGGAAATCCGCGTCCAGGCCGGCGCCACCGTGCAGGCCGGCGACGTGCTTGCAGTGATGGAGGAGGGCGCTGCCGCTGCTGCTCCGGCTGCTGCTGCCAAGGCTGCCGCCCCTGCAGTCGCCACCGCCGCCGCTGGCAACGACGACCAGTCGCCTGCCGTGCGCAAGCTGCTGTCGGAGCTGGGCCTGTCGGCCTCGCAGATCGCGGGCTCGGGCAAGGGCGGTCGTCTGACCGTCGAAGACGTCAAGGCTCACGCCGCCAAGCCGCAGGCCGCCGCGCCGAAGGCTGCTGCTGCCCCGGCCGCCGCGCCGATGCCGCGCGTCGCCGGTGCCCGTGAGGAGCAGCGCGTGCCGATGACGCGCATCCGCCAGCGCATCGCCGAGCGCCTGCTGGAAGCCAAGAACAACACCGCGATGCTGACGACCTTCAACGAGGTCGACCTCAAGGCGGTGTCGGAACTGCGCGCCAAGTACAAGGACCAGTTCGAGAAGACCCACGGCGCCAAGCTTGGCTTCATGAGCTTCTTCGTCAAGGCGGCGATCGAGGCACTGAAGAAGTACCCGGTGCTGAACGCCTCGGTCGACGGCCAGGACGTGATCTACCACGGCTACTACGACATCGGCGTTGCCGTGTCTTCCGAGCGTGGCCTGGTGGTGCCGATCCTGCGCGATGCCGACCAGCATTCGATGGCGGAAGTGGAGAAGGCGATCGTCGACTTCGGCGTGCGCGCCAAGGCCAACAAGCTGACCATGGAAGACCTCACGGGAGGTACTTTCTCCATCACGAATGGTGGCGTGTTCGGCTCGATGATGTCGACGCCGATCCTCAACCCTCCGCAGTCGGCGATCCTGGGCATGCACGGCATCACCGAGCGGCCGATGGTGGTCAATGGCCAGATCGTGATCCGCCCGATGATGTACCTGGCGCTGTCCTACGATCACCGCATCATCGATGGCAAGGAAGCCGTGCTGGGCCTGCGCACGATCAAGGAATGCCTGGAAGATCCGGCGAAGATCCTGCTGCAGCTCTAACGCCGGAGCAGTTGGCTGTAACGACATCGGGCCCCTACACGGGGCCCGATTTGTTTTTGCGCACGCTGCGGCATACTCGAAGCCATGCCGCCACCGCTGCACGATGCGCCGATCCCGTTCATCACGCTGCCCAACTGGGTCAACGCGGCGGCGCACTGCGGCTTCAACATCCGACCGATCTTCGACGAACTCGGCATCCAGACCGACCTGGTGCATCTGGAAGAGGCGACCATCAGCCTGCCGCTGCTGTCGCAGGTGATGGAGCGCTGCGTCGCGCGTTCGAAGCAGCAGCATTTTCCCTTCGTGCTGGGCGAGACCTTCGCCTTCGACTACCTGCCGGACATCGCCACCTTCCTCGCCACCAGCCCGACGCTGCGCGAGGCGGCGCGGGTGTTCGACTGGGTGCGCGAGTTGATCAACCCGATGATCGACGTGCAACTGGAAGAGCAGGGCGACATCGCCCGGTTGGTGATGAAGGAGCAGCAGCACGCGCCGGTCGGCGGTACCGGCATCTACTTCGTCGAGTCGCTGTTCGCTTCGATCGCCAAGTTCGGCCGCCACCTCGCCGCCGACTTGGAGAGCGATACGCTGCTGCGCTTGAGCTATGCAGCGCCGTCGTATGCGCCGATCTACGAATCGTATTTCCGCCTGCAGGTGAAATTCTCGCAGGGGCTCAACGCCCTGGAATTCCCGCGCGCACGCCTCGACCGTCCGCTCGAGGGTGGCTTTCCCTCGCTGCATGGGCAGGCCGAGCAGCGTGTTGGCCAGCGCCTGGCCAAGCTGAGCCGGCGCAGCGGCCTGGTGGCGGCGGTCGAGGCGGTGTTCGACCAGGAGCCGCGCTTGCTGGGGCAGGGGATCGAGCGGGTGGCGCAGCGCCTGGGCCTGCATCCGCGCACCCTGCAGCGGCGCCTGCGTGACGAGGGCGAGGCCTTCGCTGACCTGCAGGACCGGGTGCGCTATCGCCTCGCCCTGCGCGACTTGGGCGAGACCGGGTTGGATATGGAGACGGTCAGCGAGCGACTGGGCTTCTCCGACCGGCGCAGCTTCACCCGGGCGTTTACCCGGTGGGCGGGGGTTTCGCCGAGTGAGTTTCGGAGGCGCGATCGTTGATCTGCCTGGCAGTAAAAGAGCTTTCTGAGCTTGGGCGTCCATAGCTCTGGGCGGGGCCCCGGCCCCGCCCGCGCAGGCGGCTTGGACCGCCACTGGCGGTCCAAGGAACTCCCGCCTGCGCTGTCGCGAATTGTTCCTTCGCGTCGCTGCAGGTCATAGTCTCAGCAGGCCAGCGCTCTTACAGTGGCCTGAAATCATTCGAGGAGGCACACATGGCTGGAAGCGCGCAGGACATCGTTCCCCGCAAGGGCCCGGATTTTGACCTGGAGGGCGATATCCCCAAGTACTGGCTCGATGGCGACCCGTTCAAAAGCCGCTTCTTCGATGCCATGTCGCTGCTGTTCCCCGAGGGCGAGAAGTTCTTCATCGCCTGCGTCCGCGACTACCGCGACCAGGTCACCGATCCGCAGCTGCAGGCCCAGGTGAAGGACTTCATCTACCAGGAAGGCCAGCACGGCATGGTGCATACGCAGTTCAACAATCGCCTGAAGGCCCAGGGGATCGATGTCGACGCCATCCTCGAACGGCAGAAGGACATCATGTTCAACTTCTTCCGCAAGCGCTTCCCGAAGGCTTTTACGCTGGGGCAGACCGCGGCAGCCGAGCACATGACCGCGCTGATGGCGCATGGCTTCTTTCGCGGCGGGCTGATGGACAAGGCCGACCCCCGCATCCGCGCGATGTATGCCTGGCACGCGGTCGAGGAGATCGAGCACAAGGCGGTGGCCTACGACGTGATGCAGAAGGTGGCCAAGGTTGGCTACTTCACCCGCATCCTCAGCTTCATGCAGACCACCTTCAGCTTCCCGTTCCACGTCTTTCTGATCATGGCGCACATCTTCAAGGTGGACGGCATCGGCAACCGCCCGGGGATGTGGCTCAAGGGGCTGTGGTGGCTGTACGGTTGGGGTGGCCTGTATCCGCGCCTGATGCCGCACTACCTGGTCTACTTCCTGCCCGGCTTCCATCCCTGGAAGTTCGGCGACCTGGAGGTGCACCGCGTCTGGAGCGATGCCTTCGAGCGCAGCCAGGGCAATGCCATCGTCGCGGGCGATGCGGTCGCCGCGGCGGCGGCAAGCTAGCCACCCGGCAGCGGGGATTCACGGCGGCCGGGCATTGTCCCGGCCGTTTCCATTTGCGGAACATCCGGGCTGCTAGACTGGTCGCATCAGCGAACAACAACAGTCTCCGACCATGAGCACGGATCGATGGGTCGTGTGCGAGGAATGCGACGCGGTCTACGCCCGGCCTGAACTGCAGCCGGGCGAGGTCGCGGACTGCCTGCGCTGCGGCCATCGCCTCTACCGGCGCCAGCGTTTCGACGTCAGCATCATGCTGGCGCTGACCTTGGCGGCGGCGATCGTCTTTGTGATCGCCAATGTCTATCCGGTAATGACCATGGACGCCCAGGGTGTGCGCCGTGCCACCACCGTCTGGGGCGCGGTGGTGATGACCTGGGAGTCGGGCGTAGCGCCGGTGGCGGTGATGGCGGCGCTGCTGGTCTTCATCTTTCCGCTGGCGCAGATCCTGCTCTTTGCCTATGTGCTGCTGCCGCTGCGGGCGGGTGTGCGGCCGCGCGAGTTCCGCCAGGCCATGCATGCGCTGAGCCTGATGCAGCCCTGGAGCATGGCCGAAGTGTTCCTGCTCGGCGCGCTGGTGGCGCTGGTCAAGCTGGCAAGCATGTCCACGGTGATCGTCGGCATCGGCTTGTGGAGCTACGCGGTGCTGACCATCCTGCTGACGGCGCTGACCTCCTTCGACCTGCAGGAGCTGTGGGACATCGCCGAAGAGCTCGACGCTCCGCGGGAGGTCGCAGCATGAGCGGTCCGGTGCATACGGCCACGCAACTCGGCCTGCGCGGCTGCCATCGTTGCGGGCAGGTCAACCGGCTGTCCGCCGTTGATGAGGTGGTGGACTGCCCGCGTTGCGGCGCGACGCTGCGCTGGCGCAAGCCCGGCAGCGTGCAGCGTGCCTGGGCCTTGCTGATCGCCGCGATGCTGCTCTACATCCCGGCCAACACCATGACCATGATGCGTACGGCCAACCCGCTGGAGGTGCGCGACGACACCATCGTCAGCGGCGTGCTGCACCTGGCGGCCGGAGGCTCCTGGGAACTGGCGGCGATCGTGTTCATCGCCAGCGTGATGGTGCCGCTGAGCAAGTTCGGCACGCTGATCCTGCTGTTGCTGACCGCGCAGCGCGGCAGCGACTGGCGTCGCGCCGAGCGCGCGCGGCTGTACCGCATCATCGAGGGCATTGGCCATTGGTCGATGCTCGACGTGTTCGTGGTCGCGCTGCTGGTGGCACTGGTACATTTCCCGGCCTTCGGCACGGTCGAGGCCGGGCCCGCCGCCATGGCCTTCGGCGGCGTCGTGCTGCTGACCATGCTGGCTTCCAAGAGCTTCGATCCGCGCCTGATCTGGGACGAACCGCGTAAACCATGACCGATACCGCCGACCTTTCGCCGCCTCCGCCCGCCGTCCATCGTCCGCCGCGCTGGCAGATCTCGCTGATCTGGCTGGTGCCGCTGGTGGCGGCGCTGGTCGGCCTGGGCCTGATCGCGCGCGCCTGGCTGCAGGCCGGGCCGGTGCTGACGCTGAGCTTCAAGTCGGCCGAGGGCCTGGAGGCCGGCAGCACGGAGGTCCGTTTCAAGGATGTGGTGATCGGCAAGGTTCGCCGCATCGACCTCAGCGACGACTTCGACAGCGTGGTGGTGACGGTCGACCTGAAGCACGAGGCGGAGCGCGTGGCGGTGCAGGACTCGCGCTTCTGGGTGGTGCGGCCGCGCGCCGACTTTGGTGGTGTTTCGGGCCTGGGTACGCTGTTGTCCGGCGCCTATATCGGTGTCGACATCGGCCAGTCGGAGCAGAAGCAGCGCAGCTTCGTCGCACTGGAAGTGCCGCCACCCATCACCAATGACCGCGTCGGCCGCAGCTTCCGCCTGCAGGCCAGCGACCTCGGATCGATCAACCTGGGGTCCCCGGTCTACTACCGTCGCCTGCCGGTCGGCCGCATCGTCAGTTACGAACTTGCCGCGGATGGGCGGGGCATCAGCCTGCAGGCCTTTGTCGACGCACCTTACGATCGCTTCGTCACCGCCCGGTCGCGCTTCTGGAATGCCAGCGGCATCGACCTGAGCCTCGGCGCGCAGGGTTTCAAGCTCAACACGCAGTCGCTGTTCAGTGTGCTGGCCGGCGGCGTGGCTTTCTGGACCCCGGAGCAGTCCAGCGAGGCGGTGCCAAAGGACATGAGCTTCGAACTCTATGGCGACATGGCCACGGCGCTGGCGCCCAAGGATGGGGTGCGGCTGGCCACGCGCATGCGCTTCTACCAGTCGGTACGCGGGCTCACGGTCGGTTCGCCGGTCGACTTCCATGGCCTGTCGCTGGGCGAGGTCACCGTGATCGACTTCGAATACGACGCCACGCGCAAGCGCTTCGCCACCGATGTCAGCGCCTCGATCTATCCCGAGCGGCTCGGCCACGCCTATCTGAGCCTGCGTGCGCAGAACGGCCAGCAGTCGCCGGAAGACGTGTTCCGCCGGCTGGTGGCCCAGGGCCTGCGTGCGCAGATGCGCAGCGGCAACCTGCTCACCGGTCAGCAGTACGTGGCGTTGGATTTCCTGCCGAAGGAAGAGGCGACGCTGTCACCGGTGGCCGCGGGCGAGCTGCAGTTGCCGACGGTGCCGGGCAGCTTCGACCAGATCCAGTCGCAGATCGCGGCGATCGTGGCGAAGTTCGAGAAGGTGCCTTTCGACCAGATCGGCGAGCACCTGCGCGACAGTCTGCGCGATGCCGACCGGCTGCTGCTGAAGCTCGATACCGAACTGGCGCCGGAGCTGAAGCAGACGCTGGCCGAGACCCGCAAGACCATGGGCGCCGCCAACGATGCACTGGCCGCCGATGCGCCGCTGCAGCAGGACCTGCGCGGCACCCTCGAATCCGTCGACCGCGCCGCGCGTTCGCTGCGCGGCCTGACCGAGACGCTGCAACGTCATCCGGAGGCGCTGCTGCGCGGCAAGCCGGACGATCCGGAACCGCCTCCCGCCGAAGCCCTGCCGCCAACGGGTGCCCCATGAAGCTGCGCATGCCGAGCCTGTTGTTCCTGCTGTCGCTGGCGGCCTGCGCCGCTGCGCCGGTACAGCTGTACACCCTGGCATCGCCGGCAACTGCCGTGGCGCCCGCGGCGGCACCGCGCTGGCTCGACGTCATGCCGGTCGGCGTGCCCGCCGCGGTCGACGTGCCGCAACTGGTCGTGCGCCACGGCACCGGCGAGCTGGCCTTGCTGGAACGCCAGCAGTGGGCCGCACCGTTGTCGGCGGAAATCCGCAGCGCGCTGGTGGCCGAACTGGCGAGACAGGCCGGGGTACGCGACGTCCACGGCCTGCCGGCGCCGGCCGATGTGCCGCTGAGCCGCCTCAGGCTGGACGTGCAGGCCTTCGAGACCGTGCCCGGCCGCCATGTACGCTGGGAGGCGGTATGGAGCCTGCGCGGCGTCGGTGCCCCGACGCCGGCGCTGACCTGCGTCTTCAGCGCCGAGGAACCGGCGGCGGCCGGCCATGCCGCGGCGGTGGAGGCGCACCAGCGGGTCCTGCGCCGGCTGGCCGGACAGCTCGCCAGCGCGCTGAAAGCACCGGGCGCCTGTCCCGCCACACCCTGAGCAGGCAGTCGCCACCTGCGTCCGGACGAGTGTTCCGATCAACAAATGCGCCCACAAGCGCCCCCGACAAGCACTAAAATAGCCGCGCCCTTCAAGGACCCTACATGAGCGATCAATACGACGTCGTTGTCGTCGGCGGCGGCCCCGCCGGCTATCCCTGTGCCATCCGCGCTGCGCAGCTGGGCTTCAAGACTGCCTGCATCGACAGCTGGATCAACAAGGACAACACCCCGGCCTTCGGGGGCACCTGCCTCAATGCCGGCTGCATTCCCTCCAAGGCGCTGCTCGAATCCTCCGAGCTGGTGCACCGCGCGCAGCATGAATTTGCCAGGCACGGCATCGCCGTCGGCGACGTCAAGGTCGACCTGGCGAAGATGCAGGCCCGCAAGACCGAGGTCTCCAAGGCCCTCACCGGCGGCATCAAGCAGCTGTTCGCGGCCAACAAGGTCACCGGCCTGTTCGGCACCGGCAAGCTGCTGGGCAACGGCCAGGTCGAGTACAAGGCGGCCGACGGCAAGACCCAGGTGCTGAGCGCCAAGCACATCGTCATCGCCACCGGCTCCGAGCCGGTCAACCTCAGCAAGATCGCCGCCTTCGACGGCGACCGGATCGTCGACTCCTGGGGCGCGCTGGACTTCACCGAGGTGCCGCAGCGCCTGGGCGTGATCGGTGCCGGCGTGATCGGTGTGGAGCTGGGCAGCGTCTGGTCGCGCCTGGGCTCCAAGGTCACCGTCCTCGAAGCGCTGCCGGGCTTCCTGCCGATGGTCGATGCCGCCGTGGCCAAGGAGGCGCTGCGCCATCTGACCAAGCAGGGCCTCGACATCCGCCTCGGTGCCAAGGTCGGCTCGGCCAAGGCCGGCAAGAAGGGCGTCACGGTCGAGTTCGAGCAGGACGGCAAGGCGCAGACCGAAGAATTCGACAAGCTGATCGTCGCCGTCGGCCGCCGCCCGAACACCACCGGCCTCAACGCCGAGGCTGCGGGCGTCAAGCTGACCGACCGTGGTTTCGTGCAGATCGACCCGCACTACAAGACCAGTGCGCCGGGCATCTACGCCGTTGGCGACGTCGTCGGCGGCGCCATGCTGGCGCACAAGGCCATCGAGGAAGGCGTGGCCCTGGCCGAGCAGCTCGCCGGCCATCACACGCAGGTCAACTACAACGTGGTGCCGAGCGTGGTCTACACCGCGCCCGAGATCGCCTGGGTCGGCATGAGTGAAGAGCAGGCCAAGGCCGCCGGCCACGAGGTCAAGACCGGTACCGGTTCCTTCCTGTCCAGCGGCCGTGCCAAGGCGATGGAGCAGGCGGTGGGCAGCATCAAGGTGATCTCCGATGCCAAGACCGATCGCATCCTCGGCGTCCATGCCGTGGGTCCGTTCGTGTCCGAACTGATCGCCGAAGCCGTGGTCGCAATGGAGTTCGCCGCCACCACCGAGGACATCGCGCTGATCATGCATGCGCATCCCTCGCTGGCGGAAACTTTCCACGACGCGATCCTGTCCGTCGATGGACGTGCGGTGCACGCAATCAACAAGC
>DATILC010000182.1:0-6321 GCA_035476855.1 Solimonas sp.
CCCGCCGTCGTCGTCGGGGTGCAAGACGCTGCGCCGGATGACCCCATCGCCGGTCGCCTGCGCGAGCTCGGCTTCGTCCGCGGCGAGCCGGTGCGGGTGACCGCGCACGGACCGATGGGCCGCGATCCGCTGCTGGTGCAGGTCGGCTACACCCGCTTCGCCCTGCGCCGCGCCGAAGCCGCGCGCATCACCGTCGAACTCGCCGGAGTCGTGGCATGAGCGAAGCCGCTGCCCTGCGTGTCGCCCTGGTCGGCAACCCGAACTGTGGCAAGACCGCCCTGTTCAACCGCCTGACCGGCAGCCGCCAGAAGGTCGCCAACTACGCCGGCGTCACCGTCGAGCGAAAGGAAGGCCGCCTGGTTGCGCCCTCGGGCCGCCTGGTACAGGTGCTGGACCTGCCCGGCGCCTACAGCCTGCACGCCACCAGCCCGGACGAGGCGGTCACGCGTGACGTCTGCCTCGGCCACTTCGAGGGCGAGGCGCGCCCCGACCTGCTGGTCTGCGTGGTCGACGCCACCAACCTGCGCCTGCACCTGCGCTTCGTGCTGGAACTGCAGCAGCTGGGCCTGCCGATGGTGCTGGCGCTGAACCTCTGCGATGCCGCCGCCAAGCGCGGTATCCGCATCGATGTCGCCGCGCTGCAACGCGAGCTGGGCATGCCGGTGGTCGAGACGGTGGCAATCCGCCGCCATGGCGCGCAGTCACTGGTGCAGCAGCTCGACACCAGGCTCCCGCCGCTGCCGGCCGCGCTGCCCGCCGACGCCGACCTGCACGCGGAGGTCAGCCGCCTGCTGGGCGTAGCGGTCAGCGTGCCGCGGCGCACCGCGCAGATCGATGACAGCATCGACCGCGTGGTACTGCACCCGGTCGCCGGCCTGGCCCTGCTGGCCACCCTGCTGTTCTTCATGTTCCAGGCGGTGTTCTCCTGGGCCGAACCGTTGATGGGCGGCATCGAGGGCCTGTTCAACTGGCTCGGCATCGCGATCGGCACCACCCTGCCCGACGGCATGCTGAAAAGCCTGCTGGTCGATGGCGTCATCGCCGGCGCCGGCGGCGTGCTGGTGTTCCTGCCGCAGATCCTGATCCTGTTCCTGTTCATCCTGCTGCTGGAGGAATCCGGCTACCTGCCGCGCGCCGCGTTCCTGCTCGACCGCCTGATGGTCGGCGCCGGTCTCACCGGCCGCAGCTTCATCCCGCTGCTGTCGAGCTTCGCCTGCGCCATCCCTGGCATCATGGCCGCGCGCACCATCCAGGATCCGCGCGACCGCCTCGCGACGATCCTGGTCGCGCCGCTGATGACCTGCTCGGCACGCCTGCCGATCTACGCCTTGCTGATCGCGGCCTTCATCCCGCAGCAGACCGTCTGGGGCTGGTTCAACCTGCAGGGCCTGGTGCTGTTCGCGCTGTATGCCGCCGGCATCGTCAGTGCACTGGCCGTGGCCTACGCAATGAAGTGGATGCGCCGCGACCAGACCGAACACGCGCTGCTGCTGGAGCTGCCGAGCTACCGCCTGCCGAATCCGCTGGACGTCGCCATCGGCCTGTGGGAGCGCGCGATGATCTTCATCAAGCGCGTCGGTGGCGTGCTGCTGGCGCTGACCATCCTGCTGTGGTTCCTGTCGAGCTTCCCGGCGCCGCCGGCGGGCTACAGCGGCGCGGCGATCGACTACAGCCTGGCCGGGCGCATCGGCCACTGGATCCAGCCGCTGTTCGCGCCGATCGGCTTCAACTGGCAGATCTGCATCGCGCTGATCCCGGGCCTGGCCGCACGCGAGGTCGCGGTCAGCGCGCTGGCCACGGTCTACGCCCTCTCCTCCACCGGCGATGACGCCGCCGGCGCGCTGATGCCGATCATCGCCGACCAATGGAGCCTGGCTACCGCGCTGTCGCTGCTGGCCTGGTACGTCTACGCGCCGCAGTGCCTGTCGACGCTGGCCGTGATCCGCCGCGAGGCCAATGGCTGGAGCACGGTGGCGATCGCCGCCGGCTACCTGTTCGGCCTGGCCTACCTGGCCTCGCTGCTGACCTACCAGATCGCGAGCGCGCTGACATGAGTGCCTACGGCCTGGTCGAGTTCCTGGTGATCGGCGGCGCCCTGCTGCTGAGTGCCTGGTCGGTGCTGGGCCAATTCGCACCACGGTTGCGCGCGCGCCTGCTGTCGGCGCTCACCGGGCAGCGCCCGGCGGCAACGGCCAAGGCAGCCGGCTGCGATACCGGTTGCAGCAGCTGCAACGGCTGCGCCACGACCAAGCCTGCGACGGAGCAGCCGATCCGCTTCGTCGGCCGCCAGTCCTGAGACTTCCTACAGCGGCATCGTCCAACCCAGCTCCAGCTGCAGCAGCTGCGCGTCCTCGAACTTCAGCCGGTCGCTGAGCACGCCGAGGCGGAAGCCCTGCCAGCGCAGGCCGGCGCCGAGCGCGAAGGGATTGGCCAGCAGCTGCACATCAGCCTGCAGGCCGGAAGCGAAGTCGTGTTCCGCCAGCAGCCCGGGATACTGCCGCACCTCGGTCAGCCGCAGCTGCGCACCCAGGCGGGTATCCGGCCGCATCGACCACTTCGCCAGCAGCAGTCCATGCGGATGCAGGCGCTGGGTATAGCCCTGGTTGAACTCGCGCCCGGTCAGGGTCGGCCGGAAGCGGACGTAACCATCCTCGTCGAACTCGCGCACGTCCGAGGTCGCCAGCGCCTCGGTGATCGGCGTGTCGTGCCAGCGCAGGAAGCCGTAGAGATCGCGCGCCTGCAGGCTCAGCAGCCAGCGCTCACCCGGGCGATACCGCAGCAGCAGGTCCAGGCTCAGGCCTTCGCCGGAAGGTCCGTCGACACGGCGGTCGAACAGGCGGTCCTTGTCGTAGAAGTAGCGGATGGCCGCGTCGTAGCCATACTCGTTGTCGTCGAGGGCAGTGGCATTGCCCTTGATGCGGCCGTTGATCAGCGCCTGGCCACTGAGCAGACTCAGGCCCGGCTCGATGCTCCAGTCGCCGGCCTGCTGTGCGTAGGCGATGCGCAGGCCCTGGCTGCGGTTGTGGTAGCCCCGTACCTCCAGGTCGTAGGTCGTACCCGGCACCAGCTCGATCTTGTTCTTGACCTGGTGGTAGAGCTTCGCAGCATCGCGCGTGGCCTTGAGCTCCCAGTCGTAGCGCTGAACATAGCTGTACGACCAGGGACCCATGCGCACGCCAGTCTCGAACCAGTTATGCGTCACCGCATCGGCGCCATCGTCCTCCAATGGCCCCTCCCAGTCGTCGACGTAGGCATGCACCGAGACCGGCTCGGAATGGGCGAAGCTTTCGATCTGCACGAAGGGCTGCAACGGCGCCGCCGCTGCAGCGGCCGGCAGCAACAGAACGGCGGCAGCAAGCCGCTGCATAAAAAAATCGGGGGCGGCAAGCCGCCCCCAGGGAGTTGAAGAACGCACGGTTTTCAGAAGAACAGCGATTCGAAGGTGCCGTCATCGTAGACGATGCGCACCAGGCCGCTGCTGGTCTGCTGCACCACGCCAGCCCGCTTGCCGTCGACGCGCAGCACGCCGCTGACCTCGATGCTGTTGCTGCCCTCGGAGATGTTGTCCAGGATCAGCTTCACGCCGGAAGCATTCTCCAGCAGCACGCTCGGAATGCTGTCCGGCTTGGCCGCCGTGGTCTCGCCGCTGACGCGCAGCACCAGCTTGTCGCCCTCGCTCAGCGACACGGTGACTCGGCCGAACGGAATGCCGTCCGACTCACCCACCGCCGGATCGGTCGCGCCCTTGGCATCGACCGCGATGGTCAACAGGCCCTCCGGGAAGTCCGGCAGCTTGGCGCGGGTGCTGATGACCACGGTGCCGATGACCGAGTTGCTGGCGCTGTAGGGCTGGTCGAAGTTGAACTTGCGCGCCGTGGCTTCGGGGATCGTCACCTCGATGCTGCCGTTGACCAGCGAACCCTTGCTGTTGCGCACCTCGCCCTTCAGCAGGACTCGCGTCGGCAGAGCGGCAACGGACTCAGCCTCCGGCGTGCTGCAGTTGCCGCTGTTGCACTGCAGGACGGTCAGGCCAACGATGCCCTCGAAGGTGACCGGATCGGTCACGCCCTTCTGCGCCAGCGTAGCGTCGAGGTCCAGCACCACGCGATCGATGTTGCCGCCCACGTCGCCGACCTCATCCTCGACCGGTTGGCTGCTCGCGCGGGTGTTGATCGTGCCCTTGCCGTTCTTGATCGTCAGCACCACGCCACTGGTCCCGGTGGTCTGGGCATTGCCCGCCAGCGTGACGTTGTGGGTCGCACCGGTCGCAGCCTCCAGGTCGGTCGGGAACACGGCGGTAAGGTCCAGCGTGTCATCGCCAACCTCTCCGTTGATGCGCACCGTGCTGTTGTCGCCGGATTCGGTGATCGTCACGGTCGCGGTCTTCTGCGCGCCCGAGGAGTTGGTCGAATTGACCTGGCCACCGGGAGATCCCGCATCGAACAGCTCGCCGGCCCGATCCAGCGCAAGGCCGATGCTGTCGAACAGCTCACTGGCCCGCGCGTCGCTGACCTGCGCGACGCTATCGAGCTGCGTGACGAAGTCGTTCTGGTCGAGGTTGGGCAGGTCCTGGTAACGCTGCACGCTGTTGCGGATGTCGCCGACGAACAGACGCGCCCGGCCAATCGCCGTGCCATCACCGTTGTCGGTGGCAGGCGGCATGAAATCGCCCGTACCCTCCGCCATGTTTTCGAGGCGGGTCAGCGTGCCGGCAGAATCGGAACTGCCTTCCGGCAGCTGGTTGAAAGCCTCCTCGACCAGGTCACGCAGCTGAGTCTTCGGAATCGCGCCGTCAGTACCGAATTCCGCGACCAGCCCGTCGACCGCTCCGCTGATCGCATCCTGGCCACTGGAACCGTCGGGAATCCGCGACAGCACAGCTGCATTCAGCGCGGCGTAGACGACTTCGTCAGGGCTGGCTGCAGCCGGCACGTCGCCGACCAGGTTGATCGGCGTGGTCCTCACCACGTCGATGCCGCCCGCCAGCTGGTTGACCTGGGACATGGCCAGGCGGATGGCGCCGGCGGTGTCGACATTGCGCAGCAGGGCGCCGGCACGACGGCTGAGGATGGAGGTCAGCGCGGTGGCATTCATGCGGTTGTTGAGGCCGCGCTCCAGGCCCGGCAGCAGCGTCTCCAGCACGAACTTGTCGTCCACCTTGACCACCTGCCCGAACTTCACGCCCGGCCCGCAGTCGTTGTCGGTGACGCCCGGCGCCTTGTAGTCGCACAGGACCTCGGTCGCCTTGCTGGCACGGCCCTTGATCCGGGCCAGCACGGCGCCGCCCTTGTAGCCCTTGATGCTGAGCTTGTAGTTGCCGCTGTTGTCGGTCTCGCCGGTGCCGAGCACCGTGCCCTTGGCCGGATCCAGGCTGTCCGCGGCCAGCTCGATCAGGGTGACGTCAGCCTTGCGGACGATGCCCTTGGCCGCCTTGCCCTCGACGCTGACGGGTTCACTGCCGCCGCCACCACCGCCGCCGCCACCACCGCAAGCCGCCGCAAATACCGTTGCCGCCGTCACCGCGGTCAACGCCAGCCGCCGTCCCAGTCCGTTCATGGTCATTCCTCTGTTGTCCTGATCCCCGCGACGGCGACCGCAGTCCCGACGCTGCACCACGGCCCCCGGCCAGTGGTTCGCAGCCTAGAGTCGGTCTCATGCGTATATGGTGAGTAGCCCCCGACTCAGGGCTTGACTTCGCCGGAACACAGGGCGGCAGCGGGGTCTTTTGGGCTACCATGCCGACCCCTCGGGGCCGCCCCCGCAGCCAGCCATGACCGTGACCCAGCCTCTGCACTCGCCGATCGCCGCCCTCGCCGCCGCCCGCCTTGCCGGCACGCACGACGGCCCGGTGGTGGTGCTGGCCGGCAATGAGCAGCAGGCCCACCGGCTGGAGGAGGAGCTGCGCTTCTTCCTCGCGGGGAAGCTGCCGCTGCTGCACCTGCCCGATACCGAGGTCCTGCCCTACGACCAGTTCTCGCCGCACCAGGAGGTGCTGTCGGACCGGCTGCGCGTGCTGTCGCGGCTGCCGCAGCTGCAACGCGGCGTGCTGCTGGCCACGGCCGATGCACTGATCCACCGGCTGCCGCCGCGCGACTGGCTGTCCGGCCGCAGCTTCCAGCTGCAGGTCGGCGAGCGGCTCGATCCGCAGGCCTTCCGCGAACGCCTGGTCGCCGCCGGCTACCAGTCGGTCTCCGAGGTGCAGACCCAGGGCGAGTTCGCGGTCCGGGGCGCCCTGATCGACTTGTTCCCGATGGGCACGGACACCGCCTTCCGCATCGACCTGTTCGACGACGAGATCGAAACGATCCGCAGCTTCGATCC
>DATILC010000183.1:0-44926 GCA_035476855.1 Solimonas sp.
GGACTGGACCTTCACGCTCAACAACGCCGCATCGCAGTACCTGGCGCTGGGCGAAACCGCGATCGCGTACTACACCGTTACCATCGACGACGGCCACGGCGGCACCGCCTCGCAGGAAGTGGCGATCACCATCACCGGCCGAAACGACGCGCCGACCCTGGTCTCTGGCAGCGTCACCAGTGGCATCGCCGCCGAAGACGGCACGCAGAACGCCAGCGGCAACATCCTGTTCAACGACGTCGACCTGTCCGATGGCCACACTGCCACGGTAACCGCCAGCAGCGGCGCCACCGGCCTGGGCACATTGTCGCTGGCCGCAGTCAACGAAGCCGTAAATGCCGCCGGCGGCTCGGTGGGCTGGAGCTACACCCTCAACAACGCCGCCGCGCAGTACCTTGCAGCCGGCCAGATCGCCACCGCCACTTACACCGTTGCCATCGCCGACGGTCAGGGTGGCGTGCTGACACGCAACGTCGTGATCAGCGTCACCGGCAGCAACGATGCACCGATCGTCACCGGCGGCAGTTTCAGCGGCGCCCTGGCCGAAGACGGTGCCTCGGTCGCCGCCGGCGCCGTGCAGTTCCGCGACGTCGACGTGCGCGACATCCCCACGGCCAGCGTCAGCGGCAGCAGCGGCGCCACCACGCTGGGCACTTTTGCATTGGGCTCCCTGACCCGCGACGGCAAGACCGGCGACGGCTCGGTGGGCTGGAACTACACGCTCAGCCAGTCGGCCGCGCAGTACCTGGCCGCAGGCCAGACCGCCACCGCCACCTACACCGTCAGCGTTGCCGACGGCCGTGGCGGCACGGTATCGCAGGCCGTGGTGATCACCGTCACCGGCAGCAACGATGCCCCGACTATCACCGGCGGCAGCTTCGCCGCCGGCATGATCGAGGACACCACAGTCCCGGCCACGGGCGCCGTGCAGTTCCGCGACGTCGACGTGCGCGACAACCACACGGCCAGCATCAGTGCCAGCAGCGGCGCCACCAACCTGGGCAGCTTCGCGCTGGGTACGCTGGTGCAGACCGGCAAGGGCGGCAATGGCTCGGTGGGCTGGAGCTACACGCTGAACAACGGTGCGGCGCAGAGCCTGGCGGAAGGCCAGACGGCGACGGCGACGTACACGGTCCGGCTTTCGGACGGCAATGGCGGCACGGTGCTGCAACCGGTGGTGATCACCATCACCGGCACCAACGATGCACCGACGGTCACCGGCGGCAGCTTTGCCGGCTCCGTGGCGGAAGACGGCACCAGCATCGCCACTGGCGCGGTGCTGTTCCATGACGTCGACCGCAGTGACGGACACACGGCCACGGTGACCGGCAGCAGCGGTGCAACCACGCTGGGCAGCTTCCAGCTGGGCACGCTGGTGCAGACCGGCAAGGGCAGCAACGGTTCGGTGGGCTGGAGCTACACGCTGGATCCGGAGGCGGCGCAGGCGCTGGCAGCGGGCCAGACCGTGACGGCGACCTACACCGTGACGGTCGATGACGGACACAGCGGAACGGTTTCACGTGATGTCGTCATCACCATCGCCGGCACCAACGACGCGCCGGTGATCGGCGGGCAGGCCAGCGGAGCGGTGACGGAGGACACGGCGACCTCGGTGAGTGGCCTGCTGACGATCAGCGATGCCGATGCCGGGCAGTCCTCGTTCCAGGCGCAATCGGGTCTTGCAGGGACCTACGGCACGCTCAACATCAACGCGGCAGGCGACTGGACCTACTTTCTCAACAACTCGCTGTCGGCAGTGCAGGCGTTGAATGCGGGGCAGACTTTAGCCGATACGATCAATATATTGAGTGCGGATGGCACGGCGCAGGCAATCAGCCTGACGATCAATGGAGCCAATGAAGGCTGCGTGATTGACTTCGAGGATATGCCTGGAGGTACGGTCGATACACCAATCGCTGACGGATACAGAGGCTTCAATTGGGATACTCAGTCCGGATACAACCTCCATACCCTCGACGGCGATACATATCCGGGCTTGGACGGTAGTGGCTATAGGGTTGGGGCTGAGGGTCCTGGCTCCATTGTGGCGTATACCCCGTATGGCTATGAGCCGGTCAGTATCTATCGTTCCAACGGTTCTGATTTTCTTTTCCATGGAGTCGATATCAATGCTGCATGGACCGACATGACGGCCACATTGAGCGGATATAACAACGGTGCGCTTGTCGGCTCAACAACCATCTCAATAACTACGACCGCTGTAAGCACGCTCTCTGTCGGATGGGGATATATCGATACGCTGGTAATCGATCCATCTGTAAGTTCGCAGATCGTCCTGGATGATTTCCGCTATGCGCTTCCGTCGGGCGACCCCATCGTTCTAGATCTTGGCGGCGACGGCGTCCATTTTTCAGGCCTTCCAGTTGATTTCGACCTCAATGCGGACGGCTTGGCGGAGGAGCTAGTTTGGGCCGGTGCTGGCGACGGTGTGCTGGTTATGGATCTTGATCGATCAGGGGCCATTCAGGATGGGCGGGAAGTTCTCTCCGAAAACTTCGATGGCTTCGGGTTCGGGAACTCAATGGAAGCTCTGCGCTCGCTGGACACGAATGTGGATGGCCTCGTAGACGCAGCCGATCTGCGCTTCTCCGACCTGCTGGTCTGGCAAGACGCCAACTCGGACGGCATCAGCCAGGCCATCGAGTTGCTCACACTTGCCGATCTCGGCATCGACTACATCTCGGTACAGGAGACCGCGGTCAACGACGTGATCGACGGACAGCACGTCTTCGCCACCGGAACATTCGGATACGCCGATGGCGGCATGGGTGACTACGTGGCGGTCAACTTCGCTGCGGCGTGAGGCGCGTCGGGAATCCAGGCTGCTGCCGGAGACTGGAGCGACTTTGCTTGGACAGTCTTTAATGCGGTGTTTTGGTCCTTTTTCCCGCAAACAGGAAGGGAGCCGAGGCTCCGCGGCCGCGTGCGTCGGTGTTCTCGGTGCGTCGCCGGCCTCGTCAGTTTTCTGATGGTTCGTGCCTGCCGTTTCAGCGGTTCAATTGGTCCAGCCTGAACCGCTGGCCCAGCACCCGATCGAGCCATCCCAGCGGCACCAGCCGCCGCAGCGCGGGCAGCGCAGTGCTGCCGTTGCCGATGCGCACCACGGCGGCAGGCGAACTGCCGGTCACTGCATCCACCACCTGCCGCGCAAACTTCACCACCGGCGTCGCATGGTCCTGCGACGCGCCGGCGCGGGCGTCGATGGCATCGGCGATCGCGGCGTAGGCCGAGGTCTGTCCCTTGCGGGTGTCCACGCCCTGTGAGGCGGTGGCGCCGAACTGCGACTCGATCGCCCCCGGCTGCACCGTGATCACCTCGACGCCGAACGGCGCCAGCTCCATGCGCAGTGCGTCGGACAGCGCGTGCACTGCGGCCTTGCTGGCGCAGTAGGCGCCGGCGAAAGGGGTAACGAGGATGCCGGAGACGCTGCCGATGTTGACGATGCGGCCGCGGCGGCGCTGCATCATGCCGGGGGCGAAGGCCTGAGTGACGGCCATCAGGCCGACCACGTTGGTCTCGAACTGCTGGCGGATCTCCTCGACGGGCAATTCGACCAGCGGGCCCATGGCACCGTAGCCGGCATTGTTGACCAGCATGTCGATGGCGATGCCTGCAGCCTGCAGCTGCGCCGCCAGAGCAGCGATGCTGCCTGCGGAGTCCACATCGAGTTCGGCAACCGAGATGCCCTGCTCGCGCAGCGGCTCCAGCGTCGACAGCTTGCGTGCCGTGGCCCAGACGCGGTGTCCGCGGCGGTGGAACTCCAGCGCCAGCGCGCGGCCGATGCCGGTCGAGCAGCCGGTGATGAGGACCGTGCGCGCACTCATTGCCACGAAGCTCGCAAAACCGTTCGTGCTGAGCTTGTCGAAGCAGTGAGCCAGAAGCTTTGGCGGATTGCCTGGAATGGCAATCCGCTCTGGCGAACGGTTTGGCACCCGGCCCCGCACGTCGACAGGCTCAGTGCGAACGGTTGTGGTCGTTGAAAGGACCTCACGCCTTCAGTTCCCGCAATTCCTTGCGCAGGATCTTGCCGACGTTGGTCTTGGGCAGCGCTTCGACGAAGGCGAAGTGCTTGGGGATCTTGTAGCCGGTGAGGTTGTCGCGGCAGTGCTTCATCAATGCTTCGGCGGTCAGTGCCGGGTTCTTCTTCACCACGAACACCTTTGGCGTCTCGCCGGATTTCTCGTCGGCGACGCCGATGCAGGCGCACTCGAGTACGCCGGGATGCATGGCGACCACGGCCTCGATCTCGTTCGGGTACACGTTGAAGCCTGACACCAGGATCATGTCCTTCTTGCGGTCGACGATGCGGAAGTAGCCTTTCTCATCCATCACCGCGACGTCGCCGGTCCTGAGCCAGCCGTCGTCGGTGAAGACCTTCTGGTTCTCTTCCGGCTTCTGCCAGTAGCCCTGCATCACCTGCGGGCCTTTGACGCAGAGTTCGCCGGCCTCGCCGGCCGGCAGCACCTGTTCGTCGTCGCTGCGCAGCTGCACGTCGGTGGAAGGAAGCGGCAGGCCGATCGTGCCGTTCCAGTCGGGACGGTGCAGCGGGTTGAAGCAGACCGCCGGCGAGCATTCGGTGAGGCCGTAGGCCTCGGTCAGCGGCTTGCCGGTGATTGCACGCCAGCGTTCGGCCACGGCCTGCTGCACGGCGGTGCCGCCACCCAGGGTCAGCTTCAGCCTGGAGAAGTCGAGATCTGCGAAGCCGGGCGTGTTGAGCAGGCCATTGAACAGGGTGTTGACGCCGGTCAGGGCGGTGAAGCGGTGCTGGCCCAGCTCGCGCACGAAGCCTTCCATGTCGCGCGGGTTGGTGATCAGCACGTTCTTCGCGCCCAGTGACAGGAACAGCAGGCAGTTCGCGACCAGGGCGAAGACGTGGTAAAGCGGCAGCGCGGTGAAGATCACTTCCTCGCCGTCGCGCAGCAGCGGGCTGAGCCAGGCCCGACACTGCAGCAGGTTGGCGACGATGTTGCCGTGGGTCAGGGTGGCGCCCTTGGACAGGCCGGTGGTGCCGCCGGTGTACTGCAGGAAGGCGATGTCCTGGTGGCCCAGCTCGATGCGCATGTAGGGCTGGGCCTTGCCGCGCGCCAGCGCCGCGCGCAGCGGAGTGGTGCCGGCGATGTTCCACTTCGGCACCAGCTTCTTGCGGTACTTCACCACCGCGTTGACCAGCACGCTCTTCGGGAAGGGATGCAGGTCGCCGAGCTGGGTGGTGATGACGCATTCCAGCGACGTGTTGCGGATCACCTTTTCCAGCGTGGCGCAGAAGTTCTCGACGATGACGATGGCGCGTGCGCCGCTGTCCCTGAGCTGGTGCTCCAGCTCGCGGGGCGTGTACAGCGGGTTGACGTTCACCACGGCCATGCCGGCGCGCAGGATGCCGAACAGCACCACCGGGTACTGCAGCAGGTTCGGCATCATCACGGCGACGCGGTCGCCCTTGTGGAAGCCGAGCACGTTCTGCAGGTAGGAGGCGAAGTCCTGGGTGCGGCGATCGAGCTCGTCGTAGCTCATCTGCGCGCCCATGCAGTCGAAGGCGACCTGGCCGCGGAAGCGCTGGATGCTCTGTTCCAGCAGGTCCACCGTCGAGGCATAGGTGCCAACGTCGATTTCGGCGGGAACGCCCGGGCTGTATTCCTGCAGCCACGGACGGGCGGCCGCTGCTCCTGTTGTCGCGGTCATGCTTCGATTCCGGTTGGCGGACGCGTCTGCCAGCGCCCTGTCTGTCGGGATTATAGGTTCAGGTCTGCGGCGGCTGCGTCTTTGCCAGCCATTGCCGCAGCGTCAGGCCGCCAGCGTGCTGCTCGAAGGCCTGTTCGGCCCCATCGAGCAGTTGCAGCACCTCGGACGCCAGCGCGTCCGGACTGTGCGGCATCATCTCGTTGCCGGCGCGGGCCAGGCGCCAGAGGCGCGACAGCGCGATCGAATCCAGGTCCATCGCCGGCACCAGCCGCGTGCGATCGGTGCCGGCCTCGGTCAGCAGGCCATGCAGGATCAGGGAGTCGGCGACCCGGGCGACATGTTCCGGCGGGGCATTCAGGGCCAGGCTCAGTTCTTCCTCGGTTTGGGCCGGTTCGCCGGCGAGGAAGCGCCGGCCGGTCATGCCCATGATCATCAGCGCCAGGTACTCGATCTGCTTGCCGGACAGCAGCGGCGGTATCTTCTGCGGCACCAGGTGCTCGGGGTGCTGCACGTAGAACGCCAGCTGGCAGCCGATCAGCAGGATCAGCCAGCCGACGTAGAGCCAGATCAGCAGCAGGATCAGGATGGCGAAGCTGGAATAGACCGCGTTGTAGCTGGTGGCGCTGACCACGATCGATGCGAACAGTGCCGCCCCGGTCTGCCACAGCACGCCGGCCAGGGTGCCGCCGTAGAAGGCGGCGCGCAGCTTCACCCGCGTGTTCGGCATGAAGGTGTAAAGAAAGGTGAACAGCCCCGCGATCAGCAGGTAGGGCAGCAGCTTGGTCACCAGCAGCATCAGGGTGCCGAAGGGTTCGTAGCTGATGATCTGGACGACGATGGCGTTGCTCAGGACGCTGGCGGTCATGCCCAGTGCCAGCACCACCAGCAGCGGACCGACGGTGACCACGGCCAGGTATTCGCCGAGGCGCTGCGACAGCGGCCGTGGCCGGTCGATGCGCCAGATGAAATTGAAGCTCTCCTCGACCTTGCGGATCATCGAGATCACCGAGAAGAACAGCAGGGCGACGCCGGCGAAGCCGAGTACGCTGACGTTGACCTTCTCGACGAAGCCGATGATGTTGCCGGTGATGACCGGGGCCTGGCTGCCCAGGGGGCGCAGGAATTCCAGCAGCACCGGCTCCAGCGAGTTGTGCACGCCGAGGGCCTTGAGCATCGAGAAGGCCAGGGCCAGCAGCGGCACGATCGACAGCAGCGAGGTGTAGACCAGGCTCATCGCCCGCATGTTGAGCTGGCCCTCGATCAGGTCGCGCAACAAGACAAAGACATAACGGGCCGTCCGCACCATATATAGGGGGTACTGGGCAATCCGGTCCCGGTCCCAGAGCTGGTGCAGCATTTTCTGGTAGCGCTGTTTCATGCGTTTACCTTACCCGATGATCGGGCAAAAATCCTCTTGGAATCCGTGGCTTCCGTGCTATTTGCGAGATCGCGGCAAGGCTTTCCTGCCGTTCGTCGGGAGCTTGCTTGGCCTGCGTTGACATCGCAAAGGCCCGTCAATATGATGCAACGCAACAAATGTTGCAGCGCAGCATTGGTTGGGGAAAGGTCTTTTTTCGGGAACTTGTTGCTGATTCAGGAGTGAAGTAAATGAACGTGGAAACCATTGTGAATGATGTCAAAGCCCGCGGCGAAGTCGTCGTGGCCCGTGGCCAGGAAGTTGTCGAGAGCGGTTTCGAGACCCTCAAGGCTGCCAACGCCATCGTCGTCGAGGGCGTGAAGTCGCTGGTCGACACCAACGTCGCCGCCGGCAAGGATCTGCTCGCTGTTGCGCAGACCAGCCTGAGCAAGGCCAAGACCGACGGCGTCAAGGCCGTTGCGTCGAACCCGGTCGCCTACCTGCCGGAAGGCAAGGATCGCGTCGTGGCTGCCTACAACGACAGCGTTGCCGTCGTCACCAAGACCGGCGATGAGCTGGTGAAGACCCTGAAGCAGGGCTACGAAGTCATCTCCGCCAAGATTGCCGGCGAAGAGACCGTCGTTGCCGACGCCGCGACCGCCGTGAAGAAGACCGCCAAGAAGACGGCTTCCAAGGCCAAGAAGGCCGTCAAGGCCTAAAGCCTTCGGGGGACAGCGTTCCCTCGCCATCTGACGTGGATGGCTTCAAGGGGTCGGGGGAAACCTCGGCCCCTTTTTTATTTTTGTCAGGAGTCTGGAAGATGAATCGGGAAAATACGGTCGACACCAGCAGGCACGAGGTCTATCTCGACCGCGTCCTCGGTGGCGTGGCGCTGATCGCGCTGCACGAGGCCGGATCGATCCAGGGACATCTCGAGGGTGTCACCGAGCGTTTCCGCGTGGCGCGCCGCGCGCGCAGCCTGGTCGAGCTGATCCGTGACCAGGTCGACCTGCTGCCGGAAACACGCAACCGCTTCCGGCGCGACCACCATGTGCGTCGCGAGTTGTGGAACGGTTTCGTGCGGGACCTTGCGGCGCCAGTCGCGCACAAGGCTGCGTGAGGTCTAGTTGTCGCCGACCTCCCCGGTCGGTGGCAGCGAGTCCTCGACCTCGGTCCGCTGGACGGTTCGGGCTTTCTTCGCCGCGCGCTTGCGCGGCGTTTTGCTTTTGGCTGCCGGCGCCGGCGGATCATCCGGCAGCACGCGGGCGACGATGTTCTTCCAGGGGCCGCGCTTGCGCAGGTTGTCGAGGTTCTGCTTGACGAAGCTGGCCGCGTCGAACTCGCCGGCGGCACCGACCTTGTCGCGCAGGAAGGCGACGACATCGTCCTGCAGCCCGCTGATGTCCGGCAGGCCGAGGAAGCGGCGCAGTTCCTCGGGTTTGACGTCGATCTCGATCTTGATCTGCATGACGTGCTCCTAGGGTCTGTTAGTGCTATGGCGGTCGTTGCGACGGAGACTGTTTTGGCGCAGGGCAAGGCGCGAGGAGCGCGGTGTACTCGATGTACACGAGCGACAAGTAACGCAGCCATGCGCCAAAACAGTCCCGCCCCTGCGGGGTGCCACCGGATTTGCGGCCATGCGGTGTTGCTCCTCAGTCATTTGGAACCACCAAACGTCCTTCGTCGCGCCTTGCCTGGCCGCACCAACAGTAGGCGCCTCTAGGCGAATCTGGTGGCATCGCAGCGATCGCCATAGCGCTAACAGACCCTAGGCGGCGGAAAGGAAGATGGCGATCGTGCAGCCTATCGCTGCGGTCCAGGCCAGCGAGCGCAGCGTGGCCTTGTCGGCGATGTAGAGCAGGCCGAAGGCGACGCGCAACGCAATGAACGCCAGGGCCAGGGCATCGACGTTCGGCAACGGGCCCTTGACCACGTGACTGATGATCACGGCGGCGGCAAAGGCTGGAAAGGCCTCGAAGCTGTTGAGCTGCGCCCAGTTGGCGCGCTGGCGCCAGCCCTGGTTCTGCTCCAGCGAGCTGCGTGGCCGCGCATTGTCGAAGCGGCGGCTCCACTTGGCCGCCAGCGTGAACGGGAAGGGCAGCAACGCCGCGACGAACACGCACCACAAGGCTATCGTCATCCCGTCAGTCCCCGATGTAAGGATGACGGGTTTATAGCACGCGCCGCCGCGTCGCTTCAGTGCCCCGTCAGCAGACGCTGGGCCTCGCGGTAGCGCGAGGCGGTGCGCTCGACGATCTCGTCGGGCAGCTGCGGGCCGGGGGCCTTCTTGTCCCAGTCCAGGGTCTCCAGCCAGTCACGCACGATCTGCTTGTCGAAGCTCGGCGGGCTGATGCCTGGGCGGTAGCCGCTGGCGTCCCAGAAGCGCGAGGAATCCGGGGTCAGCACCTCGTCGATCAGGTGCAGCTGGCCGGCATCGTCGAGGCCGAACTCGAACTTGGTGTCGGCGATGATGATGCCGCGCGGGCGGGCGTACTCGGCGGCCTGCTTGTAGATCGTCAGGGTGACGTCGCGCAGCTGCGCCGCCAGCGCCGGGCCGATCTTGCTCTCGACCTCGGCGAAGGAGATGTTCTCGTCGTGCTGGCCCATCGGTGCCTTGTCGGCCGGGGTGAAGATCGGCTCGGGCAGCTGTTGTGCCAGCTGCAGGCCGGCCGGCAGCTGGATGCCACAGACCGCGCCGGTCTTCTGGTAGTCCTTCCAGCCGCTGCCGATGATGTAGCCGCGGGCGACGCATTCCACCGGGATCGCCTTGAGCTTCTTCACCACCACCGCGCGGCCCTCGCACTGGGCCAGCTCCGCCGGCGTCAGCCAGTCGCGCAGGTTGATCTCCGGCGCCGAGTGGTTGGGGATCAGGCCAGCGAAGCGCTGCATCCAGAATTCCGTGACCGTATTCAGCACCGCACCCTTGCCGGGGATCGGCCGCGGCAGGATCACGTCGAAGGCAGACAGGCGGTCGCTGGTGACGATCAGCATGTGCTTGTCGCCGAGGGCGTAGATGTCGCGCACCTTGCCTTTGTGGAGGCGGGGCAGGCTGGTGATCGTCGATTCGTAGAGGGCTTGCATGGCGCTCGGCGTTGGCCGGGGGTGAATTTGCGCGGATAATACGCGCCCTCCCAACGGTGCCGCCAATGTCCAAGAGCAAACTGCAGCCGCTGATCGCGCCCTCCATCCTTTCCGCCGACCTGGCGCGCCTGGGCGAGGACGTGGAGCGCGTGCTGGCCGCCGGCGCCGACGTGGTCCATTTCGACGTGATGGACAACCATTACGTGCCGAACCTGACCTTCGGGCCCAGCATTTGCGAGGCCCTGCGCAAGTACGGCATCAAGGCGCTGATCGACGTGCACCTGATGGTGGAGCCGGTCGACGCGCTGGCGGCGCTGTTCGCCAAGGCCGGCGCCGACTACATCACCTTCCACCCGGAGGCCTCGCGCCACGTCGACCGCAGCCTGCAGGCGATCCGCGACGCCGGCTGCAAGGCCGGCCTGGTGTTCAACCCGGCGACGCCGCTGGGCTACCTCGACCACGTGCTCGACAAGGTCGACATGGTGCTGATCATGTCGGTCAACCCGGGTTTCGGCGGCCAGTCCTTCCTGCCGTCCTCGCTGAAGAAGCTGCGCGAGGCCCGTGCCCTGATCGACGAGCACAGCGCCGCCACCGGTCGCGAGATCCGCCTGGAGATCGACGGCGGCGTGAAGGTCGACAACATCGGCGCGATCGCCGCCGCCGGCGCCGATACCTTCGTTGCCGGCTCGGCCATCTTCGGGGCCGGCGACTATGCGGCGACGATCCAGGCCATGCGCGCCGCCATCGCCGCGGCCTGACGGCTCCGGTTAGAATGCCCGCATGAAGACCTTCCGTACCCCCGCAGCGCAGCCAACGTCGGCACGATGGCGCTGGTGATTTTTGAACAACTGAAGCACTAAAGTTCAATCAATAATCACACCTGCTGCGCCGATGCCGGCAGGTCGCTTCTGAGGAAGTCCGATGTCCCCAACCTATAACCGCATCGCGCTGACGCGCGAACTGCCGGGCGATCTCGACACTGCTGTCGGGGTCTATCTCAAGCTTGCCCACAAGCCTTACTCCTACCTGCTCGAATCCGTCCATGGCGGCGACCAGTGGGGCCGTTACAGCTTCATCGGACTGCCCTGTCGCGAGGTACTGAAGATCCGCGGCCATCACGTGATGGTCGAGCGCGACGGCCGCGTGGTGGAAGAGGACAACGTCGCCGAGCCGATCGAGTTCGTACGCCAGTACGCCCGCCGCGTGCGCCTGCAGCCGGATGACACCGGCCTGCGCTTCGGCGGTGGCCTGGTCGGCTACTTCGGCTACGACTGCGTGCGCTACTTCGAGCCGCGCCTGGACCGGCCCAAGCCGGATCCGCTGGGCACGCCCGACATCCTGCTGATGCTGTCGGACGAGGTCATCGTGTTCGACAACCTGCGCGCGACCATGACCCTGGTGGTGCACGCCGACCCGTCCTCGAAGGAGGACCTGGAACGCGCCGAGCGCCGCCTCGACGAAATCGCCGGCCGCCTGGCCGAGCCGCTGGCCCTGCCGCGCGTGCTGCACCATGGCGCTGCCGCAAAGCCGCTGGACTTCAGCTCCGGCTTCAGCGAGGACAAGTTCTGCGCCGCGGTCGAGCGCATCAAGGAATACATCGCTGCCGGCGACTGCATGCAGGTGGTGCCCTCGCAGCGCCTGTCGGCGCCGTTCAAGGCTGACCCGATGCGGCTGTACCGCACGATCCGTCGCCTCAATCCCTCGCCCTACATGTATTGCATGGACCTGGGCGATCACCATGTCGTCGGATCCAGCCCGGAGATCCTGGTGCGGGTGCAGGACGGCACCGTCACCGTGCGGCCGATCGCCGGCACCCGCAAGCGTGGCGCCACGCCGGAAGAGGACCATGCGCTGGAGCAGGAGCTGCTGGCCGATCCCAAGGAGATCGCCGAGCACCTGATGCTGATCGACCTCGGCCGAAACGATGTCGGCCGCGTCTCGCAGACCGGCAGCGTCAAGCTGACCGACAAGATGGTGATCGAGCGCTACAGCCACGTCATGCACATCGTCAGCAACGTCACCGGCCAGCTCAAGCCCGGCGTCGATGCGCTCGATGCATTGGCCGCAACCTTCCCGGCGGGCACGCTGTCCGGTGCGCCGAAGGTGCGGGCGATGGAGATCATCCAGGAGCTGGAACCGGTCAAGCGCGGCATTTACGGCGGCGCGGTTGGCTACCTCGGCTGGGACGGCAACATGGACACCGCGATCGCGATCCGCACGGCGGTGATCAAGGACGGCACGGTGCATGTGCAGGCCGGCGCCGGCGTGGTCGCCGACTCGGTACCCGAATCGGAGTGGATCGAAACCATGACCAAGGCGCGCGCGATGATGAATGCCGCGGCGGAGGCCTCGTCATGATCGTCATGATCGACAACTACGACTCCTTCACCTACAACCTCGTGCAGTATTTCGGTGAACTGGGTGCGGAGGTCGCCGTGCACCGCAACGACCAGATCACGGTCGACGAGGTCGCCGCGCTCAAGCCCAGCCACATCATCCTGTCGCCGGGCCCCTGCACGCCGAACGAGGCCGGCATCTGCCTCGAACTGATCGAGCGGCTCAAGGGCCAGTTCCCGATCCTCGGCGTCTGCCTCGGCCATCAGTCGATCGGCCAGGCCTTCGGCGGCGTGGTCAAGCGCGCCCGCGAAGTGATGCACGGCAAGGTCAGCCCGATCCATCACGCCGACCGCGGCATGTTCCGTGGCCTGCCTTCGCCCTACACGGCGACGCGCTACCACTCGCTGATCGTCGAGGAAGCGACGCTGCCGCAGGAGCTGGAGGTCACCGCCTGGACCGCGAAGGCGGATGGCGCGCGCGACGAGATCATGGGCCTGAAGCACAGGACCCTGCCGATCGAGGGCGTGCAGTTCCACCCGGAATCGATCCTGACCGAGCACGGCCACCAGTTGCTGAAGAACTTCATCGAGGCGTACTGACCATGAGCATCACGCCGCAGGAAGCGCTGCAAAGGACGATCGAGCACCGCGAGATCTTTGCCGACGAAATGATCGACCTGATGCGCCAGATCATGCGCGGCGAGGTCTCGCCGGTGATGATGGCGGCGATCCTCACCGGCCTGCGCGTCAAGAAGGAAACCATCGGCGAGATCGCCGCGGCGGCGCAGGTGATGCGCGAATTCGCGCGCAAGGTCGAGGTCGCCCCGCATCCGCATTTCGTCGACATCGTCGGCACCGGCGGCGATGGTGCCCACACCTTCAACATCTCCACCGCCTCGATCTTCGTCGCCGCGGCGGCCGGTGCGCGCGTCGCCAAGCACGGCAACCGCAGCGTCTCCTCGAAGTCCGGCTCGGCCGACGTGCTGGAGGCCCTGGGCGCGGTGATCGAACTGCAGCCGGAGCAGGTTGCGGCCTGCATCGAGCGCTGCGGCATCGGCTTCATGTTCGCGCCGATCCACCACCCGGCGATGAAGGCGGTGGGGCCGGTGCGCAAGGAGATGGGCGTGCGCACCATCTTCAACATCCTCGGACCGCTGACCAACCCGGCCTCGGCGCCGAACATGCTGATGGGCGTGTTCCACCCGGATCTGGTCGGCATCCAGGTGCGCGCCCTGCAGCGCCTCGGCGTGCAGCGTGCGCTGGTGGTCTGGGGCAAGGACAACCTCGACGAGATCACCCTCGGCGCCTCGACCCTGGTCGGCGAACTGCGTGACGGGCAGGTCCGCGAGTACGAAATCCATCCCGAGGACTACGGCCTGGCGATGGCCTCGACCCGCAACCTGCGCGTCGCCGACGCACAGGAGTCGAAGACCAGGCTGCTGGAGGCGCTGGACAACAGGGACGGCGTGGCCCGCGACATCGTCGCGCTCAACGCCGGTGCGGCGCTGTATGTGGCCGGCGTGGCGGGCGACATCCACGACGGCATCCTCAAGGCGCGCACGGCGATCAGCAGTGGCGCTGCGCGCATCAAACTGGACGATTTCGTCGCGACCACGCGGCAGGTCGCAGGCAAGTAAATGGCTGACATCCTCGAACGCATTCTTGAAGTGAAGCGCGATGAAATCCGCGCCTTGAAGCAGAAGTACTCGCTGTCCGCGCTGGAAGACCTGGCCGGCGCCGCCGACCGCACCCGCGGCTTCAATGCGGCCCTGCGTGCCAAGGCTGCGGTCGGGCGCGCCGCGGTGATCGCCGAGATCAAGAAGGCCTCGCCGAGCAAGGGCGTGATCCGCGCCGACTTCGACCCCGCCTGGATCGCCGGCGAGTACGCCACCCATGGCGCGGCCTGCCTGTCGGTGCTGACCGACGAGCGCTTCTTCCAGGGGCATAACGACTATCTGGTTGCCGCCCGCAAGGCGGTGTCGCTGCCGGCGATCCGCAAGGACTTCCTGATCGACCCGCTGCAGGTGATCGAGGCCCGTGCGATCGGTGCCGACTGCGTGCTGCTGATCGCGGCGGCGCTGTCGGTGAAGCAGTTGCGCGAGCTTTACGCGGTGGCGCAGTCCTTGAGCATGGACGTGCTGGTGGAAATCCACGACGGCGTGGAGCTGGACCAGGTGCTGGAGGCGCGCCTGGCCGAGCCGGTGCTGCTGGGCATCAACAACCGCAACCTGCGGACCTTCGAGACCCGTCTCGAAACCACGCTGGACCTGCTGCCGCGCCTGCCGAAGAACTACGAGGTGGTGACCGAGAGCGGCATTGCCACGCCGGATGACGTGCGCCGCATGCGCGATGCCGACGTGCATCGCTTCCTGATCGGCGAATCGCTGATGCGCCAGCCCAGCCCCGGACAGGCGCTGGCGGCGCTGACGGCCTGAGACCTGCCTAGTTGGGCTTCAAGCCGAGGATCAGGATGCTGCGGCCCTGCGAGACCACGATGCCGTCCTCTTCCAGCTTCTTCAGCACGCGGCCGGCCATTTCGCGCGAGCAGCCGACGATGCGTGCCAGTTCCTGGCGCGAGGTCTTGACCACCGCCCCCCGCGGATGCGGCACTGCATCCGGTTTCTTGGACAGGTCCAGCAGGGCATGGGCCAGGCGGCCGGCGACATCGAGGAAGGCCAGGTCGCCGAGGCGGCGGCTGGTGTCGCGCAGGCGCTCCGACAGCTGGCCGGCAACCTCGAACATGATTTCCGGGTACTGACGGACGAAGCCGCGGAAGGTCTGGTAGCCGATCTCCGCCACCAGGGTCGGCGCACGGGTGCGGACGATGGCGGTACGGGTCTTCTGCTCGGGGAACAGGCACATCTCGCCGAAGAAGTCGCCGGGATTGAGATAGGCCAGCACGATCTCGCGGCCATCGTCGTCTTCCAGCAGGATGCTGACCGAGCCTTCGAGGATGTAGTACAGCGACTGCGGATCGTCCCCGGCGTGGATCAGGGTGTGCTTCGGCGGAAAGCTTTTCTTGTGTGCCTGTGCCACGAACGCCTGCACGGCCGGCTTGTCCAGCATCGGAAGACTCCTGACAGCGAGGTTATTCAAGGGTTGTTTTCAGCGAAAATACCACAATGATCCGTAACTCAATGAATGGAGAACCAGTGTGAAGGCACGCATCAAGTGGGCGGAGAAGGCTGCTTTCATCGCCGAGAGCGGCAGCGGCCATGCCCTGGTGATCGACGGTCCGCCCGACATCGGTGGCCGCAACCTCGGCCCGCGGCCGATGGAACTGCTGCTGATGGGCGTCGGCGCCTGCTCGGCGGTGGATGTGCTCTATATCCTCGGCAAGGCACGCCAGACGGTGAGCGACTGCTGGGTCGAGCTCGACAGCAAGCGGGCGGAAACCGATCCCAAGGTTTTCACCGACATTCACCTGCATTTCGTGGTGACCGGCAAAAATCTCGCCGAAAACCACGTCAAGCGGGCGGTGGAACTGTCGGCGGAGAAGTATTGCTCGGCCTCGATCATGCTCAAGCAGGGTGGTGTCCGCATCACCCACGACTACGAGATCCGGGTCGCCGAATGACCGGTCGGCGGCCGATGTCGTCAAACTGTCGCCGTTTCGGGGCATAATTACGGTTTACTACCCCTGCGGCTGTGCCGCGGGGGTCCGTTTTTGTAGAGATTGAGAGGGCACCCCCTTGGCCAAGGCTAAACCGAAACCCACCAACAACCCGAAGCTGAAGCTGCTGGGTTTCAACAACCTGACCAAGTCGCTGTCGTTCAACATCTACGACATCTGCTACGCCCGTTCGCGCGAGCACCAGCAGGAATACATCGAGTACATCGACGAGGCCTATAACGCCGAGCGCCTGACCGACATCCTGACCGAGGTCGCCAACATCATCGGCGCCAACATCCTCAACGTCGCCCGCCAGGACTACGATCCGCAGGGCGCCTCTGTGACCATGCTGATCTCGGAAGGCCACCACGACGGCCTGCCGACCCCGGGCAAGCCCAAGACCAAGAAGGATTCGGTGGTCGCGCACCTCGACAAGTCGCACATTACCGTCCACACCTATCCGGAAACCCACCCGGACAACGGCATCTCGACCTTCCGTGCCGACATCGACGTGTCGACCTGCGGCAAGATTTCGCCGCTGAAAGCCCTGAACTACCTGATCAAGTCCTTCGAGTCCGACATCGTGGTGATGGACTACCGCGTGCGCGGCTTCACCCGCAACGTCCGCGGCATGAAGCACTTCATCGACCACCAGGTCGATTCGATCCAGAATTTCATCGCGCCGGACCTGCGCGACAAGTACCAGATGGTCGACGTCAACGTGTACCAGGAAAACATCTTCCACACGAAGATGATGCTGAAGGAGATGGACCTCGATACCTATCTGTTCGGCGAGGGTGTCTCGGAACTGCCGCCGCGCGAGGCGCGCAAGATCCGTGAACGCGTCAACCACGAGATCATGGAAATCTTCTACGGCAAGAACATCCTGCGCTGAACCGGCGCCGGAGATGAAAAAGGCGGCCCTCGGGCCGCCTTTTTCGTTGGATTGCTGCTTTTGTGGGAGCGACGCAAGTCGCGATGCGCAGGGAAAAGATCGCGACTTGCGTCGCTCCCACGGGGGGGCGCCTCAAAACCGGTAGGCGCCCTTCTTCATGAAGCCCGCCACGCGCCGCATCAGCTCGCGCACCGGGTGGGGCAGGGGACGGCCGCCGGCTTCCTGGGCCTCGCGCCCGTGGCGCGCCTCGTCCTCGCGCATCGCCTTGAGGATGGCGCGGCTGCGCTGGTCGCCGTCCGGCAGTTCGCGCAGGTGCTCGTCCAGGTGCTCGGAGACCTGCTTCTCGGTCTCCTCGACAAAGCCCAGGCTCCAGCGGTCGCCGGCCATGCCGGCGGCGGCGCCGATGGCGAAGGAGCCGGCGTACCACAGCGGTTGCAGCTTGCTGGGGGCGGAGCCGAGCTCCTGCAGGCGTTCCTCGCACCACTTCAGGTGATCCTGCTCCTCCTGCGCCGCCGACAGCAGGTGCTCGCGCACGCGGTCGTTGCGGGCGACGAAGGCCTGGCCGTGGTACAGGGCCTGGGCGGCGATCTCGCCGGCATGGTTGATGCGCATCAGGCCGGCGGCATGGCGGCGTTCGCCGTCGTCCATGCCGTTCTCGGGCAGGCGCTGCGCCGGGTTGGCGCGCCGGGTCGCCTTGGGCGCCAGCATCGACAGGCCCTGGTTGAGGCGGCTCAGCAGGCGGTCGGCGGGGGTGTAGTCACGGCTCATGGGGCTCCATTCTAGAATATCCGCCTGCCCGACCCGACATTTCCCGTGCGCCTCAACCTCAACCAGCTGACCCCGCATCTCGCCCAGAGCCTGGCGCCGCTGTATGTCGTGGCCGGCGAGGAGCCGCTGCTGGCACAGGAGGCGCTGGACGCGATCCGCGCCGCCGCGCGCCGGGCCGGCTTCGCCGAGCGCGAGGTGCTGGACGTCGATCGCTACTTCAACTGGCAACAGCTGGCCGATGCCTGCGCCAGCATGTCGCTGTTCGCCACCCGCCGCATCGTCGAGGTCAACCTGCCTTCCGGCGCGCCCGGTACCGAGGGCAGCAAGCTGCTGCAGCAGCTGATCCCGCAGCTGTCCACCGACACCCTGCTGATCCTGCAGTGCGGGGCGATCGACTGGCGCTCGCGCCAGGGCGGCTGGTACCAGGCGCTGGAGAAGGCCGGCGCGACGCTGTATTTCGAGTCGATGAAGCCGGCGGAATTTCCTGGCTGGCTGGCGGTGCGGGCCAAGGCGGCCGGCCTGCAGATCGACGCCGAGGCGCTGCAGCTGCTGGCCGAGCGTACCGAAGGCAACCTGCTGGCGGCGGCCCAGGACATCGAGAAGCTGCGCCTGCTGTTTCCGTCGCAGAAGGTCGGGGTCGAGGACCTGTCGCAGGCGGTGGCCGACAGTGCCCGTTTCGAGGCCTTCGACCTCAACCACCGCGCCCTGTCCGGCGACGGCGCCGGCGCGGTGCGCAGCCTGGAGCGCCTGCGCGAGGAGGGCGTGGCGGTACTGGAACTGCTCGGCGCGCTGGTCTGGAGCCTGCGCCAGCTGTCCAAGGCCGCCCTGGCCTACGGCCGCAATCGCGACGCCAACGCCGCCTGCTACGACGCCGGCATCCAGAAGAACCGGATGGAGCCATATATCAAGGCCTTGCCGCGCACCCGGCCGGCCGAGGTGATGGACTGGCTGCGGCTTTGCGCGCGTATCGACCAGCAGGTCAAGACCGGCCAGGAGGCCGCTGCCTGGGAAGACTTGCTAACATTGGTGCTCGCCGTCAGCGGCACCCGGAAAATGACAGCCGTATGAGTTCCACCTCCACCAAAAGCAGGGCCAAGGGCGACAGCATCGCGGCCTACATGCACGAAAAGGGCGAAAAAGCCCGTATTGCCAGCCGTGCCCTGAACCGTGCCGAGACCGGCTCCAAGAACGCCTGCCTGTTCGCGCTGGCACAGATTCTTCTCGACGATTCGAAGCGCATCCTCGAGGCCAACGCCGCCGACATGCGCGAGGGCCGCGCGCGCAAGCTCGACGACGCCCTGCTCGATCGCCTCGAACTGAACCCGGACCGCGTCGCCGCGATGGCCGACGGCGTGCGTCAGGTCGCCACCCTGCCGGATCCGGTGGGGGAGATGTCCGACCTCAAGCAGCGTCCCTCCGGCATCCAGGTCGGCCGCATGCGCGTGCCGCTGGGCGTGGTCGGCATCATCTACGAATCGCGTCCCAACGTGACTGCCGACGCCGCTGCGCTGTGCCTGAAGTCGGGCAATGCCGCGATCCTGCGTGGCGGTTCCGAGGCCCTGCAGTCGAACCTGGCGATCGCCCGCTGCATCGAGCGCGCGCTGGTGGAAGCCGGCCTGCCGCGCGACGCCGTGCAGGTGCTGGACATCACCGATCGCCGTACCGTCACCGAGATGGTGTCGATGCCGGAATTCGTCGACGTCATCATCCCGCGCGGCGGCAAGGGCCTGGTCGCGGCCGTGGCCGAGGCGGCCAAGGTGCCGGTGATCAAGCATCTCGACGGCGTCTGCCACGTCTACATCGATGCCGACGCGGACCTGGAGAAGGCGGTCGCCGTCGCGGTCAACGCCAAGACCCAGCGCTACGGCACCTGCAACACCATGGAAACCCTGCTGGTCGACAACGCCATCGCTGCGCGCGTGCTGCCGACCCTGGGCGAGATCTACGCCGAGGCCGGCGTCGAGTTGCGCGGCTGCGAACGCACCCGTCGCATCCTGACCGATGCGCGCCCCGCGACCGAGGACGACTGGCGCGCCGAGTACCTGGCCCCGATCCTGGCGATCCGCGTGGTCGACGGCATCGATCAGGCCATCGAGCACATCGAGACCTACGGCTCGCACCACACCGATGCCATCGTCACCGAGAACTACAGCAAGGTGCGGCGCTTCCTGCGCGAAGTCGATTCCAGTTCGGTGATGGTCAATGCCTCGACCCGCTTCGCCGACGGCTACGAGTACGGCCTCGGTGCCGAGATCGGCATCAGCACCGACAAGTTCCATGCGCGCGGGCCGGTTGGCCTCGAGGGCCTGACGACCCTGAAGTGGGTGGTGCTGGGCGATGGCCATGTCCGCTGACGGGGCGGCGGCCTGAAAAACCCGATCGGCATCTTCGGCGGCGCCTTCGCGCCCTTCCACAACGGCCATCTGCGGCTGGCGATCGAGGCGCGCGAGCGCCTCGGCCTGGATGAGCTGCGACTGGTGCCCACCGCCCATCCGGCGCATCGCCAGGCCTCCAGCGTCTCGCCGCAGCGGCGCCTGGAATGGCTGCGCCTGGGGATCCGGCGCGAGCCGGGCCTGGTGGCGGATGACTGCGAGATCCGCCGCGCCGGTCCGTCCTTCACCGTCGATACCCTCACGGCCCTGCGCAGCGAATACCCGGACACGCCGCTGGTGCTGCTGATGGGCGCCGATGCCTTTGCCCACCTGCATTGCTGGCACCGCTGGCAGCAGCTGATCGAACTGGCACACCTGGCGGTGATCGCGCGCGCCGATGCCCGCCTGGAACCGCCGGCCGAGGTCCTGCCCCTGCTGCAGGGCCGCGAGGCGAACACTGCCGAAGACCTGCGCGAATCGCCTGCCGGCCGCTGGATGCGCCTCGACGTACCGGTGCTCGACATCTCCTCCACCCGCATCCGCGGCCTGCTGGGCCAGCGCCTGTCGGTGCGGGGGCTGGTGCCCGATGCCATACTGCAAACGCTGACCGCCGCGGATATCGCGGCCCTGACCCAGGACCACGATGCAAAAACCCACTAAGCTGGTGACCGCCGTCGTACACGCCCTCGAAGACCTCAAGGGCAGCGACATCAAGGTGCTCGATGTGCAGCACCTGACGACGGTGACGGACTGGATGATCATCTGCACCGGCACCTCCAGCCGCCACGTCAAATCCCTTGCCGACACTGCCGCCGATGCCGCGCGCAAGGCCGGTGTGCGGCCGATGGGCCTGGAAGGCGCCGACGGCAGCGAATGGGTGCTGGTCGATCTCGGCAGCATCGTGGTGCACGCGATGCAGGCGCAGGCGCGGCTGCACTACCAGCTGGAAAAGCTCTGGGATATCGCGCCGCCGGAGCCGGTGGAAGAGGCGCCGAAGAAGAAGCCGGCTGCCGGTCCGAAGCTGGGCGAGCCGAAGCGCGCGCCAGCGAAGAAGGCAGCCAAGGCGCCCGCCAAGAAAGCCCCTGCGAAGAAGGCTGCCGCGAAGAAACCCGCTGCGAGGAAACCCGCCGCGAAGAAGCCGGCGGCAGGCAAACCGGCGGCAAGGAAGCCTGCCGCAAAGAAGCCCGCCTCAAAGAAGCCCGCTGCGAAGAAGACGCCGGCGCGCAAGAAGTCGGCCTGAACGCCATGGCTTGTGGGAGCGGCTTCAGCCGCGAACGCCGGTCCACATGAAAACCTGTCTTCGCGGCTAAAGCCGCTCCCACCGGCAAGCGCCGATGAAGATCCACCTGATCGTGGTCGGCACGCGCATGCCCGCCTGGGTCGAGACCGCCTACGCCGACTATGCCGGCCGCATGCCGCGCGAATGCCGCCTGCAGTTGGTGGAAATCCCGGTCGCCGAGCGCGGCAAGAATGCCGACATCGCCCGCCTCAAGCAGGCCGAGGGCGAGAAGATCCTCAAGGCGATTCCGCGCGATTCGATGGTGATCGCGCTGGACGAGCGCGGTGAGACGCTGGGCAGCACCGAGTGGTCGCGCGAGATGGCGCAGTGGCTGCAGTCCGGCCGCGACACTTGCCTGCTGGTCGGTGGCCCCGACGGCCATGCCGCCGAGGTGCTGCAGCGCGCCGACCGCCGCTGGTCGCTGTCGAAGCTGACCCTGCCGCATGGCATGGTGCGGGTGATGCTGGCCGAGCAGCTGTACCGGGCCTGGACCCTGCTGGGTAACCACCCCTACCACCGCGCCTGAGCGCGGACTTCAACAAGATCGAAGACTTGCGGTGCCCCGACAGGGATAATCGCCGCATGACCCCCCAGTTCTATCTCGCCTCACGCTCGCCGCGCCGGCTGGAACTGCTGCAGCAGCTCGGCCTGCGTTTCGAGACCCTGCCGGCGGATATTCCCGAACAACCGGCGCCCGGCGAATCCGCTGCCGACTATGCCCTGCGCATGGCGCGGGACAAGGCGCTGGCGGCACGGCTGCGTGCGCCGCAGCCCCTGCCGGTGCTGGGTGCCGATACCGACGTGGTGCTGGATGGCCGGATCCTCGGCAAGCCGGCCGATCGCGAGGATGCGCTGCGCATGCTGGCGGCCTTGTCCGGACGCGAGCACGAGGTCTATTCGGCGGTGGCCGTCGCCCAGGGCGCGCGCATCGAAAGCGCGCTGTCGGTGACGCGGGTGCGCTTCGGCACGGTGCTGCCGGCTGCAGCGGAGGCCTACTGGGCCAGCGGCGAGCCGGCCGACAAGGCCGGCGCCTATGGCATCCAGGGCCTCGGCGCGCAGTTCGTGCGCGAGGTCCACGGCAGCTACAGCGGCGTGGTCGGCCTGCCGCTGTACGAAACGGTGCAACTGCTGGCAGCCTTCGGTATCCACGCGCTCGAACCATAACCATATCCATGAGCACAGAAATCCTGGTCAACATCGGTTCGCAGGAAACCCGCGTCGCACTGGTCGAGGGCGGGGCGACGCAGGAGGTGCACGTGCAGCGCGCCTCGCGTCACGGCCTCACCGGCAACATCTACAAGGGCGTGGTGCAGCGCGTGCTGCCGGGCATGCAGGCGGCTTTCGTCGAGATCGGCCTGGAGCGCACCGCCTTCCTGCATGTCGCCGACATGCTGCCGACGCCCAATGGCAACGGCAACGGCCATGGTTCGGAGCATCCGTCGATCACCCAGCTGCTGCACGAGGGTGAGCAGGTGCTGGTGCAGATCGTCAAGGATCCGATCGGCAGCAAGGGCGCGCGGCTCACCAAGCTGTTGTCCGTACCCTCGCGCTACCTGGTGTTGCTGCCGCACGAGCGCAACGTCGGCGTCTCCGCCCGCATCGAGGCGGAAGGCGAGCGCCTGCGCCTGAAGGGCATCCTCGAGCAGGTGCAGCAGGAACTGGCGCCGCAGTTCGGCGTGATCGCCCGCACCGCCGCCGAGAACGCCGAGCCCGAGGCGCTGGCCGATGACCTGCGTTTCCTGCTGCGGTTGTGGGCCTCGATCAGCGAGCAGACCCTCACCGCCAAGGCCGGGACCATGGTGCACGGCGACCTGCCGCTGTCGATGCGCATCCTGCGCGACCTGATGGGCGCCGACGTCGAGCGCATCCGCATCGACAATGTCGAGGAGTTCAAGCGCGTGCAGCAGTTCGCGCAGACCTTCGTGCCGCGCGCGGCGCCGAAGATCGAGCTGTACCACGGTGCGGCGCCGATCTTCGATCTCTACGGCGCCGAGGACGACATCAGCCGCGCGCTGGACCGCCGCGTCGAGCTGAAGTCCGGTGGTCATCTGTACATCGACCAGACCGAGGCGATGACCACGATCGACGTCAACACCGGCGCCTATACCGGCCATCGCAACCTCGAGGAGACGGTGCTCAAGACCAACCTCGAGGCGGCGCAGGCGATCGCCCGGCAGCTGCGCCTGCGCAACCTCGGCGGCATCATCATCCTCGACTTCATCGACATGAAGTCCGAGGACCACCGCGCCCAGGTGGTGCGCGCGCTGGAGCGCGCCCTGGCCGCCGACCACGCGCGCACCCAGATCTACCCGTTCTCGCCGCTGGGCCTGATCGAGATGACGCGCAAGCGCACCCGCGATTCGCTGGGCCACATCCTCTGCGAGCCCTGTTCGGCCTGCGAGGGCCGCGGCGCGGTCAAGACGGTGGAAACGGTGTGCCACGAGATCGCCCGCGAGGTGCAGCGTGCCGCCCGGCAGTTCGAGGCCAAGGGCTTCCTGGTGCTGGCCAACCCGGAGGTGATCCAGCGCCTGATCGGCGAGGAATCGCTGGGCCTGGCGGAACTCGAGGCGGCGCTGAACCGTCCCATCCGTCTGCAGGCCGAACCGACCTATGGCCAGGAGAGTTTCGACGTGGTGCCGCTGTAAGACTGCCGGACGGCGCTGCTGGGCCGATTTTCCGGTCTTTGCTGCGCTTCGCATGCCCTACAATATGCCCTCGGTCGGGATGTCTTTTTCTTAAAAAAAGCATCTTTTCTATACAAAAAATCACATCGGCGAGAGCCGGTGCTGAGCTCTCCCTGATGCTTCTCGCAGTCTCCGGATGGAACGGGTAAGGCGCCGCTACTGGACGTGGGCAGTGACGACGTTCGCCGGACTGGTGATCCTGGCGGCGGCGGTCAGTGGCGTGTTCCAGCTGGCCGTGCTGGCGCTGCCGAGCTATCGCGAGGAGCTGTCGAACTGGATCACCCGCGTCGCCGGCCGCCCGGTCGACATCGGCAGCATCAACCTGGTCTGGCGCGGCATCTACCCGCGGCTGGACCTGCAGGGCATCACGCTCTACGACGAGGACGAGCAGAAGGCGCTGACCGCCGATCGCATCAGCCTGGGGTTCTCCAGCCTGCGCCTGCTGACCGGCGAGCTGATGCCGACCCGCATCGAGCTGTCCGGCCTGAACCTGGCTGCGGACGTCGACGAGGAAGGCCGGCTCAGCGTCGCCGGCTTCGAGACCGGTGGCGATCATGACTTCCCGCGCCGCGATCGCCTGCTGAAGGAGCTGCGCCGCTTCCAGCTGGTGCGCCTCAGCAATTGCGAGGTGCGCTTCACGCATGCCGGCCTCGGCCGCACGCCGATGGAGTTCACCCTGGTCAGCGGCGAGATCGACCGTACCCGTTCCGGCTTCGAAGCCGAGGCGGAGCTGCGCCTGCCGCCGGCCTTCGGCGAAGGCGTCGAGATGAACGCCAGCATCGAGGGCGATGTCGCCGATCCGCGCAGCTGGGATGGCGATTTCGACCTGGTGCTGCGCCGTGCCGAACTGCAGGCCTGGGCCGGTCGCTGGATGCTGCCCGGCACGCAGCTGCGCACCACCGAACTCGACGTCGAGATCGCCGGCGCCCTGCGCTCGGGCCGGCTGGCGCGTGCGCAGGCGCAGCTGCAGGCCGATGCACTGGTGGTGGCGCGCGGCGGACGTGCCCACCAGGCCAGCAATATCGAGCTCGAAACCACACTGTCCGCCGACGGCGCCGGCTGGCGGCTGGAGCTCGATCACTTCGAGCAGGATGGCCAGCCGCAGCTGCGCGGCGGATTGCGCTACGAGCGCCAGGCCGAGGGCTACCAGCTGGATGCCGATCTCGATGAGCTGCAGCTGGACCGTCTGGCGCCCTGGCTGGGCTACCTGCGCAGCGCCTCGCCGGGCCTGCGTCGCGCTGCCTCGCTGCGCGGCCGCATCGATGGCTCCGTGCTGCGGCTGCAGCGTGGCGCCGACAGCCTGCGCTACTCGCTGCGCGCCGACCTGCAGCAGCTGGCCCTCGCCGGCGATCCGGCGGTCGGCTTCCGTGGCTTCAGCGGCGAGCTCAGTGCCACCGAGGGCGGCGGTCGCCTGGAGATCAAGGAGGGCCCGCTGGAGCTGCAGCTGCCCCAGATCCTGTCGGCGCCGCTGCCCTTCGACCAGGTCGGCGGCGAGCTGCGCTGGAACCGCAGCGCCGAGGGCTGGACGCTGCAGGCTTCCGAGCTGGACTGGAAGCTGGCGCGCGCGCGCGGCAACGGCCGCTTGCAACTGCAGCTGCCGGCCGACGACGGCGTTTCGCCGCGGCTGGACCTGGACATGGACCTGGCGGCCGAGGACGTGACCGCGCTGAAGCCCTGGATGCCGCAACGCTGGGGGGATGACCTGCAGCAATGGCTGGGACGCGCGGTCGAGCGCGGTCGCGTGCCGCGCGGCACGCTGGCGATCCACGGGCCGCTGGCCGACTTCCCCTTCCACCGGCGCAAGACCGGCGAGTGGAAGCTCGATCTCGACGTCGCCGGCGGGCGCCTGGCGTTCTCGCCGGAATGGCCGGCGGTGGACCAGCTCGCCGCGCACCTGGCCTTCCGCGGCAACAGCCTGCACATCGTCTCCGAGTCGGCCTCGCTGTCCGGCAACAAGGTGGACAAGGTTGTCGCCGACATCGCCGACTTCCACGACAGCGTGCTGGTGATCGATGGCCAGATCAGCGGCGAGACCGCCCGCTTCTACGACTTCCTGCGCCAGTCGCCGCTGCGCCAGCGCCTGTCGGTGCTGGTCAACCGCACCCGCGCTTCCGGTCCTGCCGCGGTCGACCTGCACCTGGATATTCCGCTGCACAAGATCAAGGACACGACGGTCAGCGGCGACATCGCGCTCAATGGCGTGCAGCTGTTCTACGACAACCTCGACATCCCGGTCGACGACATCCGCGGCAATCTGCACTTCACCGACCATGGCGTCGAGGCCGAACGCATCGATGCCCGTTTCAGTGATGTCGACCTCGCCGCGCGCATCGAGGCACGTCCGCGTACCGCCGGCGTGATCGTTGCCGAGTTCGACTACGCGCCGCAGCCGGATGGCGACGGCGTCAGCGGGTTCATCCCCGGCCTGGTGCGTAGCCGCCTGAGTGGCGCGGCGCACTGGCGTGCCGAACTGCCGATGGATGCGCCGGATGCCGCGCTGACCCTGTTCAGCGACCTGCGCGGCACCGCGGTGGCGCTGCCGCCGCCGCTGGGCAAGGCCGCGGCGGAAACCTCGTTGATGCGGCTCACCCTCGGCAGCGACGCCGCTGCGCCGCTGCGGGTCAAGCTCGACTATGGCCAGCGCCTCGGTGCCGACATCGCGCTGGCACGCGAGGCGCAGGTGCTGAAGGTCCGCACGCTCAACCTGCGGCTCGGTGGCGGCATGCCGGTGCCGACCGAGGCACGCGGCATCACCGTCAGCGGCGAGCTGCCGGAACTGGATCTGGGCCTGTGGGCGGCGTTGCTCGGCAGCGACAAGGGCGAGGACGGACTGCCGCTGCGCGAGGCCGAGCTCAGCGCCGCGCGCTGGCTGTGGGAGGACAAGATCATCGGGCCCTCGCGCATGCGCTGGACGCCGACGCCGGAGGGCTGGCGCACCGAGCTGAAGGGCGAGGGTGCCGAGGGCGAGTTGCGCTATTCCCAGGCGGCGGGCGGCGTGGTGACGGCACGGATGGGGCATCTGCGCCTGCTGGCACGCCCCGCCAACGCGCCGGCAGCGGTGCCGAGCCTGGAAACCACGGCGCGCGATCCCAACCGCTGGCCGCTGTTCGACGTCGATGTCGAACAGCTGGAGGCCGATGGCACCACGCTGGGCCGGCTGCAGCTGCGCAGTGCGCGCATTCCCGAGGGCCAGCGCATCGAGACCTTCAGCATCGGCGGCGGCAAGCTTGATCTCAGCGCCGGCGGCAACTGGCGTCGCAGCGGCGGGCGTTCCAGTGCCGACCTGAAATTCGAGCTGGGCAGCAGCGACATCGGCAGCGTGCTCAAGTCGCTGGGCTACACGCCGACCATCAGCGCCCGCGCCAGCAAGTTCACCGGCGAACTCAGCTGGCCGCCGGCACCGCAGCTGGACTGGCAGCGCGCCGCCGGCCGCATCCGCCTGGAAGTCGACAGCGGCACGCTCAAGGCAGTGGAGCCGGGAGCCGGCGGCCGTGTGCTGGGCCTGCTGAACCTGTATGCGATTCCGCGGCGCCTGCTGCTGGACTTCCGCGACGTGGTGAGCTCCGGCCTCGGCTTCGACAAGGTCACCGGCAGCTTCACCCTGGGCGAGGGCCACGCCCGCACCGAGGACATGGAAATCCGCAGCCCCTCGGTGCGCATGGAGATGCGCGGCCGCGTCGGCCTGGTGGCGCGCGACTTCGACCAGGTGGTCAAGGTCTACCCGGACGTCTCCTCCGGCGTCACCCTCGGCGCGGCGCTGCTGGGCGGCCCGGCGGTCGGTGCGCTGGTGCTGCTGGCGCAGCAGGTGCTGGACAAGCCGATCGAACAGGTGACGCAGCTCAGCTATCGTGTCACCGGCAGCTGGGACAACCCGCGCGTGGAGCGGGGTTCGGGTCACTAGGAGCCTTGAGATGAGCGAAGCCGTCGCCGCGATCCAGATGAATTCCTCGGACGAGGTATCGGCCAACCTCGCGGTCGCCGAACAGCTGCTGCGCGAGGCTGCGCGCCGCGGCGCCTGGCTGGCGGTGCTGCCGGAGAACTTCGCCTTCATGGGTGCGCGCGAGGCCGACAAGCTGGCGCATGCCGAGGCGCCGGGGCGCGGGCCGATCCAGGCCTTCCTCGCCGCGATCTCGCGCGAGCTGCGCCTGTGGATCGTTGCCGGCACCATCCCGATGGCGGTGCCGGAAGAACCGAAGCGGGTCTACGCCGCCAGCCTGGTCTACAGCGCCGCCGGCGAGCTGGCCGCACGCTACGACAAGATCCACCTGTTCGACGTCGAGGTGGCGGAGGGCGAGAGCTACCGCGAGTCGCGCAGCATCTGTCCGGGCGATATCGCCATCGTCAGCACCGCGACGCCGCAGGGCAACGTCGGCCTGTCGGTCTGCTACGACCTGCGTTTCCCCGAGCTGTACCGCCTGCTCGGCAAGGCCGGCGCGGACATCCTCTGCGTGCCCTCGGCCTTCACCGCCAAGACCGGCGAAGCGCACTGGGAGACGCTGCTGCGGGCGAGGGCGATCGAGAACCAGTGCTTCGTCATCGCGCCCAACCAGTGGGGCGAGCATGCCGGCGGCCGCCGCACCTGGGGCCACACGATGATCATCGATCCCTGGGGCGAGCTGCTGGCGCAGCAGGCCGAGGGCGTCGGCGTGGTGCTGGCCCGCCCCGATCGCGTGAAGCAGGCGCAGCTGCGCACGAGCTTTCCCGTGCTGACGCATCGCCGCCTGCCATGAGACGATGAGGCCATGAACGACCTGCTGACCGCCGCCCGCCAGACCTTCCTGGCTCCCGCCGAACTCGACGACCGCGCCCTGGTGCAGCTGCTCGACGGCCTGATGAAACCCGGCGTCGACGCCGCCGACCTCTACTTCCAGCATGCGCTGACCGAGACCTGGTCGCTGGAGGACGGCATCGTCAAGAGCGGCTCGCACCATGTCGAGCAGGGTGTCGGCGTGCGCGCGATGGCCGGCGACAAGCAGGGCCTGGCCTACTCCGATGAAATCCGTTTCGACGCGCTGCGCGATGCCGCCGGCGCCGCCGGTGCGATCGTGCGCCAGGGCAGCCAGGGCCGCGTGCAGGCCTGGACCGCGTCGCAGGCGACGCAGCTCTACCTGCCGGTCAATCCGATCGCTTCGCTCGACACCGCCGCCAAGCTGGCGCTGCTGCAGCGTGCCGATGCCGCTGCCCGCGCCGCCGATCCGCGCGTGCAGCAGGTGATGGCCAACCTCGCCGCGCACTACGAGACCGTGCTGATCGCCAGCAGCGACGGCACTCTGGTGGCCGACGTGCGACCGCTGGTGCGCATGGATGTCAGCGTCATCGTCGAGAGCAATGGCCGCCGCGAGCAGGCTCATGCCGGTGGCGGTGGCCGCGGTGCGCTGGCCGATTTCCTCGGCGGCGACCAGCCGGAGACCTTCGCGCGCCAGGCCGTGCGCCAGGCGCTGGTGCAGCTGGAGGCGGTGGCCGCGCCGGCCGGCAACATGACCGTGGTGCTGGGCCCGGGCTGGCCTGGCGTGCTGCTGCACGAGGCGGTCGGCCATGGCCTGGAAGGCGACTTCAACCGCAAGGGCACCTCGGCCTTCTCCGGCCGCATCGGCCAGAAGGTCGCCTCGATGCTCTGCACCATCGTCGACGACGGCACCCTGCCCAACCGCCGCGGCTCGCTCAGCGTCGACGACGAGGGCACGCCGACGCAGTGCACCACGCTGATCGAGAACGGTGTCCTGCGCGGCTACATCCAGGACAAGCTCAACGCGCGGCTGATGGGCATGAAGCCTACCGGCAACGGCCGCCGCGAGTCCTACGCGGCGATGCCGATGCCGCGCATGACCAACACCTACATGCTGCCCGGCCCGCATGATCCGGACGAGATCATCGCCTCGGTCAAGAACGGCCTCTACGCCGTCAACTTCGGCGGTGGCCAGGTCGACATCACCTCCGGCAACTTCGTGTTCTCGACCAACGAGGCCTACCTGATCGAGGACGGCAAGATCACGCGGCCGGTGAAGGGCGCGACCCTGATCGGCAACGGCCCCGAGGCGCTCAACCGCGTCAGCATGGTCGGCACCGACCTCAAGCTCGACAGCGGCGTCGGCGTCTGCGGCAAGGACGGCCAGAGCGTGCCGGTGGGCGTTGGCCAGCCGACGCTGCGCATCGACGGCCTCACCGTCGGTGGCACCCAGGGCTGAGGTGGCACGGTGATCCGCCTTCGCTTCGAAAGCCGCCTGGCGGCGCCGGCGCAGGAGGTGCGGCGCTTCGCCCTGACCATGCTTGGCGTCAACGCCGAGCTGATGCCACTGGTACGCATGAGCTATCCGGCAAAAGCGCAGGGCCTCGACCTGCAGCAGGCGCCGGTCGGCGAACTGGTATTCCATAGCTGGCTGCTGCTGTTCGGCCTGCTGCCGGTGGACCGCCATGCGCTCGCCTTCGATGCGATCCGCGACGATGGCTTCGACGAGCGTTCCAGTTCCTGGCTGCAGCAGGTCTGGATCCATCGCCGCCGCATCGAGGCGATCGATGGCGGCACGCGGGTACAGGACGAGTTGGAATTCCAGCCGCGCCTGCGCCTGGCCGCGCCCTTGAGCGCGATGCTCATCACCCAGGTCTTCCGCCATCGCCACCGCCGCCTGTGCGCACGCTACGGCGCGCTGTCCGACTGAAGGCGGTTGACCGCGTTCGCAGTTAGGGATTAAGTGGCGCCATGTCGAAACGACCACCGGGGAAAGTCAGGATCATTGGCGGGGAGTGGCGCAGCCGTATCGTCGAGTTCGATGGCGACAGCGGCGTGCGACCGACCCCGGACCGTGTGCGCCAGACCGTGTTCGACTGGCTGGCCCCGAGCATCGAGGGCACGCGTTGCCTCGACTTGTTCGCCGGCAGCGGTGCGCTGGGCATGGAGGCGCTGTCGCGCGGCGCGACGCATGTCACCTTCGTCGAGAACGGCAGCAAGCAGGCCACGCTGATCAAGGCCGCGCTGCTGCAGTTCAAGGCGCCGTCGACGCGCTGGGACGTTACCGGCATGGACGCGGTGTACTTCCTCGACCAGAGCTGGCACCGCTACCACGTTGCTTTCGTCGATCCGCCCTTCGGCAATCCGGTGCTGCAGCGCGCGCTGGAGGAACTGCCGCGCGTGCTGGTGCCGGAGCAGAACCGCATCTATCTCGAATGGCCCGACGGCAAGCGCCCGCAGCTGCCGGAAGGCTACGAGCTGTTGAAGGAGAAGCAGGCCGGTCAGGTATGCTTCGGCCTCGCCACCTACCGCCATTCTTCCAAATGAGCGCCACGGCTGCGTATCGCGCCGTGGATGGCCATCCCAGGGAACTCTATGTTCGTCACTGCAGCCTATAGCGGCACCTTCGATCCCATCACCCTGGGACACACCGACATCATCAGCCGGGCTTCGAAGATGTTCCCGAAGCTGATCGTCGCGGTCGGCTACAACGTCGCCAAGAATCCCAAGTTCAGCGTCGACGAGCGCTGCGCGCTGATCCGCGAGGTGGTGCGCGATTTGCCCAATGTCGAAGTCAAGGGCTTCAGCGGCCTGGTGGTGGATTTCGCCCGCGAGAACGGCGTCACCGTGCTGGTGCGCGGTGTGCGCACGGTCGGCGACGTCGAGTACGAAAAGCAGATGGCGGTGATGAATCGCGATCTCTACGCCAACCTCGACACCGTGATGCTGGCGCCGTCGCCGGAATACGCCCACCTGTCGTCCTCGTTGGTGCGCGAACTGGCCGGTCTGGGTGCTCCGGTGGAAAAGTTGGTGCCGAAGCCGGTGATTCCGGTGCTGTTGCAGCGGTTTGGGCGCGACGGAAAGAAATGACTTGCCTAAATGGCAAGTCATTCCGTCGCGCGCCCGGCCATGGAGGGCCGGGCCGGGGCTCATTCAGAAAGTAAGGTCGCGCCATGGATGGCGGCGCCAAACTAGCTGAGCCGCTCTAAAATAGTCGCCATGGCCCTCAAGATCACCCACGAGTGCATCAACTGCGACGTCTGCGAGCCCGTGTGCCCGAACCACGCGATCTTCCAGGGCATCGAGATCTACGAGATCGATCCGGCACTGTGCACCGAATGCGTCGGTCATTTCGACAAGCCGCAGTGCCAGGACGTCTGCCCGGTGGCCTGCATCCCGCTGGACCCGGAACACGCCGAGACCCAGGAGCAGCTGACAGAGAAATACCAGCGCCTGGTGCGGATCGTCTCATGAGGCGGCTGGCCTGGATTGCCCTGCTGCTGGCTGGCAGCGCCAGCGCGCAACAGCTCCCCGGCGATGCCTGTGCCACTGCCCATCCGCTGGCCACCGAGGCCTGCCTGGAAGTGCTGCGCGAGGGTGGCAATGCCTTCGATGCCGCGGTGGCGGCCAGCGCTGCGATCGCGGTGCTGGAACCCAGTGGCTCGGGCCTGGGTGGCGGCGGCTTCTGGCTGCTGCACCGCGCCGAGGATGGCGGCGAGACCTTCATCGACGGGCGAGAGACCGCGCCGATGGCGGCCAGCGAGCGCATGTACCAGTCGGCGGACGGCCAGGCGGTGGCCGGGCGCTCGCGCGACGGCGCGCTCGGTGCCGGCATTCCCGGCGAGCCGGCGGCGCTGGTGCATATCGCCGACACCTATGGCCGCCTGCCGCTGGCGCACAGCCTGCAGCCGGCGATCCGCCATGCGGCCGAGGGCTTTGCCGTCGACGCCAAGCTGGCGCAGACCATTGCCGGCAACCTGCCGCGGCTGTCGCCGGCGGCGCGCGAGATCCTTGCTCCCGATGGCCAGCCGCTGGCAACCGGCGCCACGCTGAAGCAGCCGGACCTGGCGCGCGTGCTGAAGGCCTTGTCGAAACGCGGGCTCGCAGGTTTCTACGAGGGCGAGGTGGCGCAGAAGCTGGTCACCGGCATCCGCGCCGCTGGCGGCATCTGGACCGCCGAGGACCTGCAGCGCTACCGCGTGGTTGAGCGCCTGCCACTGCAGACCCGGTTCCGCGGTTATCGCATCGTTACTGCGCCGCCGCCTTCGGCCGGGGGTATCGGCCTGGCGCAGATCTTCCAGCAGCTGGAAGCGCTGGGCTGGACCGACGATGGCTCGCTGCGCTCGCGGCATCTGATGATCGAGGCGATGCGCCGTGCCTACCGCGACCGCGCGGCCTGGCTGGGCGATCCGGACTTCGTCCGTATTCCGCTGATGCGGCTGACTTCGCGCTCGCATGCCTTGCAGCTGGCTTCCGGCATCCGCCCGGATCGCGCCACCCCCAGCGCCGAGCTGCCGCCGCCGTCACCGGAGGGCGGCAACACCACGCACATCTCGGTGATCGACCGCGAGGGCAACCGCGTCGCGGCGACGCTGTCGATCAACCTGCCGTTCGGCTCGGGCTTCGTTGCGCCGGGCACGGGGTTGTTCCTCAACGACGAAATGGACGACTTCTCCGCCGCGCCGGCGGCCAGCAATGCCTACGGCCTGATCGGATCGCGGCCCAACCGCGTCGAGCCCGGCAAGCGGCCGCTGTCGTCGATGACGCCGACCTTCGTCGAGGGCCCGCGCGGTGCGCTGGTGATCGGCACGCCGGGCGGCAGCCGCATCATCACCATGGTGGCGCTGGGCATCCTCGGCTGGATCGACGGGCTGCCGGCGGCGCAGGTGGCGGCGCTGCCGCGTTATCACCACCAGTACCTGCCGGATGCGGTGAGCTTCGAGCCGCAGGCGTTCACGCCGGAGCAGCAGGCGCAGCTGACGGCGCTGGGGCACAAGCTGGTGCCGCCGACGGCGACGACGCTGAACCTGGTGCCGGGCAGCTACGGCAACCTGCAACTGGTCAGTTGGGAGCCGCGCTCAGGCAAGCTTGACGCTGCCGCCGATCCGCGTGCGGTCGGGCTGGGCAAGGTACAGCCGAGGTAGGGCCGCTCAGGCGGCGCGCTGCAATTCTCGCAGTGGCTTGAGGCGCGGCTTCGCCGGCAGCTTCAGGCCGGCAATCCTGCGCAGCTCGGCGGCCGCGATCGCCTGCGGCCGTCGCACTAGCTGGTCAAAGCGACCGGTCTTGCCGAGCCGCCGGATCCGGCGCAGGTGTTCCTCGATCTGCTCGACATAGGGATTGCGCCCGCCGAAGTAGACGTCGAGATAGTGGTGCACGCCCTGGAAGTAGCCGTCGAGGCGTTCTTCCCAGAGCTTCTGGTTGAATTCCGGGGTGCCGCGCAGCAGGTCGCTGGAAGTCGGGTAGATCACCTTGGGGCCGCCGGGAACACCGGTGCCGGCCATGCCGCAGATCTCGAACTCGCGGAACAGGTAGTTCTTGCACTTCTCCAGATAGCAGCGATCGGAGGTCTGCGCCAGGATGTCGGCGCTGCCGAGCATGAAGCCGAGCATGCGGTCCTTCGGGTGCCGCACGCGAATCTGGTCGAGCGCGATTTCGTAGCCGGTGAAGTGCACCACCTGCCGGGTCAGCTCGACCTGGTCGGCAAAGCCCACCTGCGGCAGGAACTCGGTGAGGAACTCACCGCTGCGGCGCACGTGGTTGAGGGTGAATTCGGCGCCGTTGCGGGCTTCGTCATCGCTGCGGCGGATGTAGCCGGAATCGTGGAACAGGGCGATCAGGATGCCCAGTTGCGTGCGGCGCTCGCCGAGGCGCTGCGCCAGCGGCACGCTGCGTTCATGGCCGTCGAGGACGCGGGCCATCGCCAGGGCGCAGTCGAGGCTGTGCTGGGCGTCGTGGTACCAGGTGTCGCAGCCCAGGTAGCCGGGCAGGGTGCCGGCATAGAGGTGGGTGAAGGTCTCGAAGCCCTGACGCACCGGGCCCAGGGGCATGTCCGGATAGAGGCCGCCCAAAATACTGCAAACGGCGTCACAGACTTCCTGCGGATGCGAAATCCGCACGGTGTCCGTGACGTCGTAATGGTTGCGCCGTTTCTGGCCGAGGCTCATGCCGCTCCTCACCCCTGCTGGGGGATGTCATGGCCGCATCATAGACCGCCGACTGGCCCCTGCAAATGTGATGGGTCTCACATTACTACTGTGAATTCCGCCACAAGTGGTGCGTGGTCCGACGGACGTTCCAGGCGCCGCGGTTCCAGGTGGACCTGAACGCCGGTACAGCGGGCGGCCAGGGCTTCCGAGGCCAGGATGTGGTCGATGCGCAGGCCGAGGTTGCGGCGGAACCCGGCCTGGCGGTAGTCCCACCATGTAAATGTCGATGGCGGCTGGGAAAACAGCCGGAAGCTGTCCTTCAGGCCGAGGTCCAGCAGGCCACGGAAGCAGGCCCTTTCGGCATCCGAGCAGAGAATCTGGCCTTCCCAGACGGCCGGGTCATGGGTGTCCTCCGGGGCGGGGGCGATGTTCCAGTCGCCGGTGACGGCCAGCAGCGGGTGCCGCTGCAACTCGTCGGCCAGGAGTTCGCGCAGGCCGGCCAGCCAGCGCAGCTTGTATTCGTACTTCTCGCTGCCGACCGCCTGGCCGTTGACCACATAAACATTGACGATGCGCACGCCGTCGACCGTGGCCGCGATCACGCGGCGCTGCTCGTCGGCAAAGCAATGCATGTCGCGGCAGACCTCCTGCAGCGGCTGGCGCGAGAGGATGGCGACGCCGTTATAGGTCTTCTGGCCGTTGTGCGCGGCGTGGTAGCCGGCGGCCTCAAGTTCGGCGAAGGGGAACTGCTCGTCGACGCACTTGGTCTCCTGCAGGCCGACTACGTCCGGCTGCTCGGCGCGCAGCCAGTCGAGCAGATGCGGCAGTCGCACGCGCAGGCTGTTGACGTTCCAGGTCGCGATTTTCATGGGCGGAAAAATGAGGCGGGGAACCACCAGTTTATTGCAGGCGGAGGCCGATCAGCACTCCCCTGCCGCCGCTGCTGCAAGTCGTCACCGGAATCCGCGCCGTTGGTCAGCCAAAAAGCGAACCTGCACGCTTCTTGCACAGTCTGCTGTACAGTGAATCCAAGCCGCCTGGCGGCACTTCGAAGTCGGATTTCCGACCAGTGCGGTGGCTTCACGGATGAGTTGCACCCTTGCGCATCGTTATTAACGTAATGATGCGCAAGGGACAGCCTAAACGGAGATCGCCGATGAGTGTGCTTGACAGCTTCCGCAACCACTATCTGAAGGCACGCGAAGAAGAGATGACGCTGGAGGAGTACCTCCGGCTGTGCCAGTCGGATCGAATGGCCTACGCCACGCCCGCCGAACGCATGCTTGCAGCGATCGGCGAACCGGAGATGGTCGACACGCGCGACGACTCGCGCCTCTCGCGCATCTTCTCCAACCGCATCATCCGCCGCTATCCGGCGTTCCGCGAATTCTTCGGCATGGAGGACGTGATCCAGCAGATCGTGTCCTTCTTCAAGCATGCCGGGCAGGGCCTGGAGGAGCGCAAGCAGATCCTCTACCTGCTGGGGCCGGTCGGCGGCGGCAAGTCCTCGATCGCCGAGCGCCTCAAGGTGCTGATGGAGGCCCACCCGATCTACGCGCTGCAGGGCTCACCGATCAACGAATCGCCGCTGGGCCTGTTCTCGCCCGAGCGCGATGGCCCGATCCTGGAGAAGGAATACGGCATCCCGACGCGCTATCTCTCCGGTATTGCCTCGCCCTGGGCGATCAAGCGGCTGACCGAGTACGACGGCGACCTGTCGAAGTTCCGCGTGGTGCGCATCCAGCCTTCGGTGCTGAAGCAGATCGCGATCACCAAGACCGAACCGGGCGACGAGAACAACCAGGACATCTCCTCGCTGGTCGGCAAGGTCGACATCCGCAAGCTGGAATCCTATGGGCAGGACGACCCGGACGCCTATTCCTACTCCGGCGGCCTGTGCCTGGCCAACCAGGGCATGCTCGAGTTCGTCGAGATGTTCAAGGCGCCGATCAAGATGCTGCACCCGCTGCTGACCGCAACCCAGGAAAGCAATTTCAAGGGCACCGAGGGCTTCAGTGCGATTCCATTCAATGGCGTGGTGCTGGCGCACTCCAACGAAAGCGAGTGGCAGAGCTTCCGCAACAACAAGCACAACGAGGCCTTCCTCGACCGCGTCTACATCGTCAAGGTGCCGTACTGCCTGCAGGTCAGCGAGGAAGTGAAGATCTACCAGAAGCTGCTGCGCCACAGTTCGCTGGCCAACGCGCCCTGCGCGCCGGGCACGCTGGACATGATGTCGCAGTGGTCGGTGCTGACCCGCCTGAAGGAGCCGGAGAACTCGAGCATCACCTCGAAGATGCGCGTCTACGACGGCGAGAACCTCAAGGACACCGAGCCCGGCGCCAAGTCGCTGCAGGAATACCGTGACTACGCCGGCGTCGACGAGGGCATGAGCGGCATGTCGACGCGCTTTGCCTACAAGGTGTTGTCGGCGGTGTTCAACTACGACCAGACCGAGGTCGCGGCCAACCCGGTGCACCTGATGTACGTGCTGGAGCAGCGCATCCTGCGCGAGCACCTGCCGGACGAGGCGCAGCGCCGCTACCTCGAATTCATCAAGGGCTGGCTGGCGCCGCGCTATGCCGAGTTCATCGGCAAGGAGATCCAGACTGCCTACCTGGAGTCCTACTCGGAGTACGGCCAGAACATCTTCGATCGCTACGTCACCTTCGCCGACTACTGGATCCAGAACGAGGATTACCGCGACCCGGAGACCGGCGAGGCCTTCGACCGCGGCTCGCTCAACACCGAACTGGAGAAGATCGAGAAGCCGGCCGGCATCGCCAACCCCAAGGACTTCCGCAACGAGATAGTGCACTTCGTGCTGCGCGCCCGCGCCCAGCACGGCGGCAAGAACCCGAAGTGGACCAGCTACGAGAAGCTGCGCGAGGTGATCGAGAAGAAGATGTTCTCGTCCACCGAGGAGCTGCTGCCGGTGATCTCCTTCAACGCCAAGGCCTCGGTCGAGGACCAGAAGAAGCACCAGAACTTCGTCGGCCGCATGGTGGCCAAGGGCTACACCGAGAAGCAGGTGCGCCTGCTGTCGGAGTGGTACCTGCGCGTCCGCAAGTCCCAGTGACGGATTCGCCATCGGGGGAGTGAATGTCGATCATCATTGACCGCCGGCTCAATGACCGCGGCAAGAATGCGGTGAACCGGGCGCGTTTCCTGCGCCGCTACAAGACGCAGATCAAGCGGGCAATGGACGACATGGTGTCGGGCCGCTCGATCACCGACATGGAGCGCGGCGGCAACGTCAATTTTCCGCTCAAGGACGTTTCCGAGCCGAGCTTCCGCCACGGCGAGGGCGGCGACCACGAGTCGGTGCATGCCGGCAACCACAGTTTCTCGACCGGCGATCGCCTGCCGCGGCCGCAGGGCGGCCAGGGCCGTGGCAAGGGGCAGGGGGGCGAGGGCGATGGCGACGACAGCTTCGTCTTCAGCCTGTCGAGCGAAGAGTTCATGAGCCTGTTCTTCGACGACCTCGAGTTGCCCGGGCTGGTGCGCACCGTGCTCGGCGACCTGCGCGAATCGAAGTGGCAGCGCGCCGGCTACACGCCCAGCGGCGTGCCGGCCAACCTGTCGATCCTGCGCTCGCTGCGCAACGCCATGGCGCGGCGCATCGCGGTCAGCGGCGCGATGAAGCGCGAGCTGGCACTGCTGGAGCAGCAGCCCGACGAGCAGATGGACGCGGCGACGCTGGAAAGGGCCGAGGAACTGCGCGCACGGATCCGGCGCGTGCCCTTCCTCGACGAATTCGACCTGCGCTTCCGCCACCGCGTGCGGGTGCCGCAGCCGATCTCGCGGGCGGTGATGTTCTGCCTGATGGACGTCTCGGCGTCGATGACCGAGGACAAGAAGGACCTGGCCAAGCGCTTCTTCACGCTGCTCTACCTGTTCCTGCGGCGCAAGTACGAGCACGTCGAAATCGTCTTCATCCGCCACACCGACAACGCCGAGGAAGTCGACGAGGACACCTTCTTCCACGGCACCCAGAGCGGCGGCACGGTGGTGCTGTCGGCACTGAAGCTGATGGACGAGATCGTCGAGGCGCGCTACGACTCGGCGACCTGGAATATCTACGGCGCGCAGGTGTCGGACGGCGATGCCTTCGGCGCCGACCCGGAGAAGAGCCGCGCCTTTCTCTGTGACCGCCTGCTGCCCGACCTGCGCTACTTCGCTTACGTCGAGGTGCCGGACGAGGCGAATCACGCGGGGCCGTTGTCGCATGCCTACCAGCGCATCGAGGACCGGCGCTTCGCGATGAAGAGCGTCACTGCGCGCAACGAGATCTACCCGGTCCTGCGCGAGCTGTTCCACCGGGAGGGCGTGACATGAGCGCCGCGATCCAGCCCAGGCCACTGTCCAGCGGTGGCGAGTGGAATTTCGAGCTGCTGCAGACCTACGACAAGGCGATCCGCGAGATCGCGGTCGGCGAGTTCAAGCTCGACTGCTATCCCAACCAGATCGAGGTGATCGCCTCCGAGCAGATGCTCGACGCGTACGCCTCGCTGGGCCTGCCGATCGGCTACGCCCACTGGAGCTACGGCAAGGAGTTCATTCGCAACGAGCACCAGTACCGCAAGGGCGCGCGCGGGCTGGCCTACGAGATCGTGATCAATTCCAATCCCTGCATCGCGTATCTGATGGAGGAGAACACGATGCCGATGCAGGCGCTGGTGATCGCGCATGCCTGCTACGGCCACAACAGCTTCTTCAAGGGCAACTACCTGTTCCGCCAGTGGACCAATGCCGACGCCATCATCGACTACATGGTGTTCGCGCGGAACTACGTGATGGAGTGCGAGGAGCACTACGGCCAGGCGCTGGTCGAGGAAATCCTGGACTCCTGCCATGCACTGATGAGCCACGGTGTCGACCGCTACCAGCATCCCGGTCCGCTATCGGTGGAGGAGGAGAAGCAGCGGCAGCGCGAGCGCGAGCAGCACGCCTGGAGCCAGTTCGACGACATCTGGCGCACGGTGCCGAAGAAGGCGCGCAATAACCACGGCCGCAAGCGTGACCGCATCTTCCCGCCGGAGCCGCAGGAGAACCTGCTGTACTTCATCGAGAAGCACGCGCCCAAGCTGGAGCCCTGGCAGCGCGAGGTCGTGCGCATCGTGCGCAAGCTGGCGCAGTACTTCTATCCGCAGGGCCAGACCAAGGTGATGAACGAGGGCTGGGCCACGTTCTGGCACTACACCCTGCTGAACCGCCTGTTCGACAAGGGCCTGGTCGATGCCGGCTTCATGCTGGAGATCCTCAGCTCGCACACCAATGTCATCACCCAGCGCGGCTACGACCAGCGCGGCTACGGCGGGCTCAATCCCTATGCCCTGGGCTTTGCGATGTTCACCGACCTGCGCCGCATCTGCGAGAAGCCCACCGACGAGGACCGTCGCTGGTACCCGGACATCGCCGGTGGCGACTGGCTCAAGGTATTCGACTTCGCCATGCGCAACTACAAGGACGAGTCCTTCATCGGCCAGTACCTGAGCCCGCGGGTGATGCGCGAATTCCACCTGTTCGGCATCGCCGACCACAGCGATGAGGATGCGCTGCTGGTCGACGCCATCCACAACGATGCGGGGTACCACCGCCTGCGCCGGCTGCTGGCCTCCCAGTACAACCGCGACAACCAGGTGCCGGACATCCAGGTCTACCGCTACGACCACTCCGGCGACCGTTCCCTTACCCTGCGCCATTGCCAGCACCGTGGCCGGCCGCTCGACAACGAGGCCTCCGAGGTGCTCAAGCACGTCGCACGGCTGTGGGGTTTCAACGTGCGGCTGGAGACGGTGGACGAGAAGGACAGGCTGATGACCACGCAGGAGCAGACGCCGGGCTGAAGCCGGCTGTCACGGCGCTGCAATGCGGGCGAGCTACCGTGGCGCCAGAATCGCTACGGATGCCGTCATGCGCACCTTCCTCCTGACCCTCTACATTCTCACCGCCGCGCTGGTGATCTGGGACGAGAACGCCGCGACCAGCGCTGCCGAGCCCGCTGCGATCAAGGTCGCGGTCAACGACGTGCCCTGATCCGGAGCCGCCCCTGCAACGAAAAACGCCGCGCAATGCGCGGCGTTTTTCGTTGGTGAGCTGGCTCTACGCCGCTTCCAGCAACCCGGTCTGCCGCAGCAGCGGCTCGATGCTGGGCTTGCGGCCGCGGAACTCGACGAACAGCTCCATCGCTTCCTTCGAGCCGCCCTGGGCCAGGATGGTGTCGCGGAACTTGTGGCCGGTCTCGGCCGCGAAGTTGGACTCCTCGAAGGCGGCGAAGGCATCGGCCGACAGCACCTCGGCCCACTTGTAGCTGTAGTAGCCCGCCGCGTAACCGCCGGCGAAGATGTGGCTGAAGCTCCAGGGCATGCGGTTGAAGGCCGGCGGCTTCATCACGCTGACCAGGTCGCGTACCGCATCCAGCGTCTCCAGCACGCGCGGACCCTGCTCCGGCTGGTAGTCGCGGTGCAGGCGCAGGTCGAACAGCGAGAACTCCATCTGCCGCACGTTGGCCAGGCCCGACAGGAAGGTGCGCGAGCCGCGCAGCTTGGCGATCAACTCCTCCGGCATCGGGGCGCCGGTCTGCCAGTGGCGGGCGAAGCCGCGCAGCGTCGCCGGGTCGTAGCACCAGTTCTCCATGAACTGGCTGGGCAGTTCCACCGCATCCCAGGCCACGCCATGGATGCCGGCGACCGCGGCCTCGTCGACCTGGGTCAGCAGGTGATGCAGGCCGTGGCCGAATTCATGGAACAGGGTCAGCGCTTCGTCATGGGTCAGCAGCGCGGGCTGACCGGCCAGCGGCGGCGTGAAGTTGCAGACCAGGTAGGCCACCGGCTGCTGCAGGCCCGAGGGCGTGTGGCGGCGGTTGACGCACTCGTCCATCCAGGCGCCGCTGCGCTTTTCCGGTCGGGCGTAGGGGTCGAGATAGAACATGCCGAACTGGCGGCCCTCGGCGTTCTTCAACGCGTAGGTGGTCACGTCGGCATGCCAGGTCGGCACACCCTCGGCCTGCTCGACATGAATGCCGTAGATGCGCTCGACCAGGTCGAACATGCCGCGGACCACGCCGGGCAGCGGGAAGTAGGGGCGTAGCTCTTCCTCGGACAGCCCCAGCTTCTGTTCCTTGAGTTTCTCGGCGTAGTAGCTCGAATCCCAGGGCTGGAAGTCGGCCAGGCCGTCGAGTTCGCGGGCAAAGGCCTGCAGTTCGTCCAGCTCGGCCTGCGCGCGCGGTTTGGCGCGCTGCGCCAGGTCCAGCAGGAAGTGATCGACCTCGTCCGGCGACTCGGCCATCTTGGTCGCCAGCGAGACTTCGGCGAAGTTGTGGAAGCCGAGCAACTGGGCCTGCTCGTGGCGCAGCTGCAGGATCTCGCCCATCAGCGTCGAGTTGTCGAACTGGCCGGCCTGCGGGCCGCGGTCGGAGGCGCGGGTGGCATAGGCCTCGTACAGCTCGCGGCGCAGCTCGCGGTTGGAGGCATAGGTGGTGACGGCGTCGTAGCTGGGGAAGTCCAGCGTCAGCAGCCAGCCGTCGAGGCCCTTGGCCTGCGCCTTGTCGCGCGCCGACTGCTTCGCCGCGTCGGTCATGCCGGCCAGCAGCTCGCCGTCGCTGATCTGCTTCGAGAACGCCTGGATGGCGTCCATCAGGTGTTCCTCGAACTTGGTCTGCAGCTCGGACAGACGCAGGCTGATGTCCTTGTAGCGTTCCTTCTGCTCCGGCGGCAGCGCGATGCCGGAGAGTTTGAAGTCGCGCAGCGCGTCGGTGATCACCTTGCGGCGGGCGTAGTTGTAGCCCTTGAACTCGGCGCTGTCGGCCAGCGCCTGGTAGGCGCGGTACAGCGGCTCGGACTGCGAGACCTCGATGCCGTACTCGGTGACCTTGGGCAGGCAGGCGTTGAAGGCGGCGCGCCACTCGGCACTGCTGGTGACGCTGAACAGGTGAGACACCGGCCCCCAGGCGCGGTGCACGCGGTCACCCATGTCCTCCAGCGGCTCAATCAGGCTGTCCCAGGTCGGCTGGAGGTTGTTGGCCAGCAGGGTCTGCAGTTCGGCGCGGTTCTGCTCCAGCACCTGGTCGATCGCCGGTTCGGCATGCTCCGGACGAACCTGGTCGAAGACGGGGAGTGGGGTCAGGCCCACGGCGGACAGCAGGGGGTTGTTCATGATTTTCTTCGGGACGGGGGGTTACTACTTGGGCCCTATTTTCGGCCCCGCAAGGGCGGGCGACGAGGGATAAAACAGGCCTGTGTCGCAGGGAGTTGTTTCGGACCGGGATTTTGCCAGGTGGCCGGGCAGGCGGGTCGGCCGGGGTTGTGATTAAAAACTAAATATTGTTTCTTTTATCGCTTCTTGATCTCACATCGGGACCGGCCGGCCCTGCAGCGCGACCGCCACGCCGGCCCCCAGCAGCAGGGCCGCCAGCAGGCAGCCGGCGACCCAGAAGCGCTGCCGGCGCAGCAGCTGCGCCTCGCTGAGCGTCGACAACAGGAGGGGACGGCCATCGCGGCTGCGGTCCAGCACGTGGATGTCCGGTTCCAGCGCGCGTGCCAGCTGCTGGCCGCGCACCGCCTCGATCGCGGCACGCCGTACCGCCTCCCATTCCTGCTGGTCGATCTCGCCGTTGCGGTCGGCGTCGAAGCGGCCCAGCAGGCTCTCGCGGTCGCGCTTCCACTCGGCCAGCAGCTCGCGCACTTGCCCGACTTCGTCGCCGGCCTGCTGCAGGCCGGTCTGCGAACGGAACTGCCCCAGCGCGCACAGCGGATCGCCGAACTGGATCAGCTTCTCGCTGTAGCGGTAGTCGCCGAACTGCAGCCAGCCGGGCTTCTGCGGCACCTGCTGCGGGCGCAGGGTACGGCCGCGCCATTGCCGCTGGAGGCTGGGGTAGACCGTGGCGCCCTGCGGATCGACGATGCAATCGCCGTCGGTGTCCGTCAGCAGGAACAGTTCGCCGCTGGTCTCTGCCTCCACCGTGACCCATTCGGTGGAGCGCCGGCCGTTGTGCACCGTGGTCTCGCGGCGCTCGATGCGATACCACCACCAGCAGCAGCGCGCGCCGCTGAGCGGCGAGTGAATCTCGGGGCCGGGCAGCAGGCGCGCAAGGCCTTCCAGGCGCGCATAGCCCTGTGCCGCCGAGCGGATGCGCGACACCGGGGTGTCCTGCAGCAGGCGCGCATGGCGCAGGTGGCGGAAGGCGAGCAGGAACAGCAGCAGCGCGGCGCCGCCGGCCAGCGAGGTCCACAGCCAGAAGGCGAAGGGATCGGCGCCGCGGCTGGCAGTCGCCAGGCCTTCGGCCCAGGCAGGCAGGTTCATGGCAGGTAGTAGAGGCTGATCTTGCCCCAGGCCCCGACCAGGGCGATGGCGGCGGAGGGTATCAGGCAGGCGAACAGCAGCAGGCAGATCGCCGCAGCCCAGCGCTCGCCGCTGACCAGGCTTTTCTGCGACTGCGTGGCGAGGATGAAATGGCGGCCGTCGCGCGGTTTGGCGACGAGGTTGACGCCGGGGGCCGGGTTGTCGGCGAAGCGCCGCAGCGACATGGCCTCTATCTCCGGCAACAGCGCGGCGGTGTCGCCGGGTGCGCGCTGCCAAGGCGCGCGCAGGGTCTGCAGCTCGCCCAGTACATAGAGCTCGTCGCCGGCGCGGATGGTCCCCTCGACATGGCGCGTAGTCGAGTCAGGCTCCCATTGGCGCCAGCGCACCGATTCGGCATCGGCCCCGGCGGGCAGCACCAGGCCGAGGCCGCTGCCGTCGTCGACCACGAAGGGCAGGGCGCTGGCCTCATCGCGAACCAGCTCCCAGCGCTTCTTGTCGCCGCTGCTGCGCAGGCGGTACACCCGGCAGGCCCACCACACGCAGTCCTCGCCGGACAGCGGTGCGTGCAGCGCACTGTCCTGCGGCAGCGCCGCGGCACGGCCATGCAGCTCGACGAAGCCCTGCGCCGCGCCGCGCAGGCGCGAGGTCGGAATGTCCTCGATCTGC
>DATILC010000184.1:0-9209 GCA_035476855.1 Solimonas sp.
GAAGGCAAAGGCCAGCGGCCACTTCGACGAAACGAATTGATGGTCCAGCAGCAAGCCGGTTTCCGCCGGGCCGACGAACAGCGTGCCGCGATCCTTCAGCAGGCGCTGCAGCACCGCGATCGCGCGATCCTGGGTGGCACGGTCGAAGTAGATCAGCACGTTGCGGCAGAAGATCACGTCGTAGAGCGCGGCGCCGGGCAGGAAGTCGGGCGCCAGCAGGTTGCCCTGCTGCAGCTGCACCGAGGTCCGCGCCGCTGCGCCAAGCTGGTAGCCGCCCGGTTCCTCGCTGAAATGGCGCTCGCGAAACGCCAGGTCGGCGCCACGGAAGGAATTGCGTCCGTAGATCGCACGCCGCGCCCGCGCCAGCGCGCGCGCGCTGATGTCGACCGCGTCGATGCGGAAAGCTGCCGACGGCAGCCCGGCGTCGAGCAGCGTCATCGCCATCGAGTACGGCTCCTCGCCGGTGGAGCAGGGCAGGCTCAGCAGGCGCTGCGGCTCCTGCTCCGGGCGGCGCAGCCACTCCTCGTGGCCCAGACGCGCCAACGCGGCGAAGGCCTCGCGGTCGCGGAAGAACCAGGTCTCCGAGACCACCACCGTCTCGATCAGCTCCTGCAGTTCCGCCGCCGAGCCCTGCAGGCAATCCCAGTAGGCCCTGGCATCGGCCAGGCCGAGCGCCGCCTGCCGCTCCTGCACCGCGCGCTCGACCATCGCCGTACCGATCGAGGCGGCATCCAGCCCCATGGCCTGCTTCAGCAGCTGCTCGAAGGCGGCGGGGTTCATCAGCCAGGCTCCGCTGTCCGGAACAGCAGTGCCTGCAGGGCCGGCGGCAGCAGCTGCTCGATCTCGATCCGCTGCACCAGGCCACGCGCATCGCTGGTGACCGGCCCCAGATACGGCGTGGCCTCGCTGCTCAGCCCCGGATCGCGGAATTCCGCCGGCTCGCGGCGCAGCATCTCGGTGGCGCGCTCGACGATCAGGCCGAGCAGCTGCCCGCCTTCGGCCGCAGCGCCGTAATGCACCAGCAGGATGCGCGTGCTGAGCCGGCGCTGAGCCGGCCGGCCCAGCGCCAGCTCGGCGAGGTCGAGCACCGGCACCGGCGCGCCGCGGTAGCTGAACATGCCGGCGACGCCGGCGGGTGCCTGCGGGATCTGCTTGATGCGGACCAGCGGCAGCACCTCGGCGATGCGCGTGGCCTGCAGCGCATAGCGGTCCTGGCCCAGTTCGAACAGCAGGAACAGCATGGTCGGCTCCCGGCAGCGTCGCCGCGATCACCTACATTTCCAGCTTGAAGCGCGACACGCCGCTGCGCAATCCGCTGGATACCTGGTTGAGACCGTCGATCGCGATGTTGGACTGGCGCAGCGACTCGACGGTCTGCTGTGCCGCCTCGGTCAGCTGCGTCAGCGCCAGCGTGATCTGCTCGGCGCCGGTGGCCTGGGCCTGCATGCCCTCGTTGACCGACTCGACGCGCGGCGCCAGCGCCTGCACCTGCTGGATGATCTGGGTGAGCTGGCCGCCGACCTGCTGGATCTCGTGCATGCCGCGGCGCACCTCCTCGGAGAACTTGTCCATGCCCATCACGCCGGCCGACACCGCTGACTGGATCTCCTTGACCATCTGCTCGATGTCGTAGGTCGCCACCGCGGTCTGGTCGGCGAGGCGGCGGATCTCGGTGGCGACCACCGAGAAGCCGCGGCCGTACTCGCCGGCCTTCTCGGCCTCGATCGCGGCATTGAGCGACAGCAGGTTGGTCTGGTCGGCAACCTTGGTGATGGTGGTGACGACCTGGGTGATGTTGCCGGCCTTCTCGTTGAGGATCGCCAGCTTGGCGTTGATCGTGCCGGCGGCTTCCATGACGTTGTGCATGGTCTCCTCCATCTGCGACAGGCCGGTCTGGCCGCTGCCGGCCAGCGTCGCCGACTGTTCGGCCACCGTGGCGACCTCGTGCATGGTCTTGACCAGTTCGCGCGAGGTCGCGGTGATCTCCCTGGAAGTAGCGCCGATCTCGGTGGTGGTCGCCGCGATCTCGGTAGCCGTGGCCTGCTGCTCCCTGGCGGTGGCGGCGATCTCGGTCACCGAGGTGTTGACCTGGATGCCGGATTTCTGCACTTGCCCGACCAGTGCGGTCAGTTCGTCGACCATGCGGTTGAAGCCCTCCGCCAGCAGGCCGAACTCGTCACGGCGCTCCAGCTGCAGGCGCCGCGAGAAATCGCCGGTGCGCATTACGTTGACCACCTCCAGCAGCTGGGTCAGCGGCCGGTTGATCGCCTGCAGCAGGAAATAGCCGCAGACGAAGGCCAGTACCAGCGCCAGGCCGATGCCGCCCATGATCTGAACCTTGGACGAAACCACGTCGCTGCGGATCTGCGTGGCCGACTCTTCCGCGTGCGCTTTGTTGTCCTCGACGATGACCCGCACCGCGCCGCCCAGCTTTTCGAACTCGGCCTGCAGCCGGTGCAGTGCCGTGCGCGCTGCCGCGTCGACGCCGTCGACGCCGCCGTGCTTCAGGACCTCCTGTTGCGCCTGGCGATAGCCTTCCTGCGTGGCCTGGAAGGCCTGGAAGTTCTGGCGGTCCTCATCGCGGGTGATGCTGGCCTCGTACTGGCGGTCCAGCTCTCTCAGCCGGTCGGCATCGACCCGCAGCTGTGCCTCCAGGCGCTCCAGTGCGGCGCGCTCCTCCTCGAGGACGTGCGCCTCGGTCAGGGCGTAGTTCTCCTGCCATGCCGTCATCAGCTGGGTGCTGTAGTAGAGGCCCGGCAGGGAATCCGACTGGATCGCCTCGGCCTCGCGCTCGATCCTCGACAGATCCCAGAAGGCGAGCAGGCCCACGGCGATCATCAGCAGCAGGACCACGGCAAAGCTGCCGATGGTCCGTTGGCGAATAGTCCAGTGCTTCACTGGCCGGCCCCCCTTTTGTTATTGGAGACGTTGCGGCGCTGCGACAGCCCGGCGCCGCCGCGCCGGACAGGACATGGATGACGATTCATTGGCACCCCGCGGCGATAGTAAGCCCATTGCGGCAGGGTTTGCGAGGAGGGGCCCCGGAAACAAAAAGGCCGGCGCTCTGGCGCCGGCCCCGGGCACAGACCCTGTCGCGGCTCAGCCTGCGGCCAGCGGATCGGCGCCGAAGCGGTTCGGGCCATCGCTGCCCTTGAGGCAGCCGCATTCCACGAAGATCCAGATCCAGCCGATGATCGGCAGCAGCAACAGCAGCGACCACCAGCCGCTCTTGTCGCGATCATGCCAGCGCTTGATCAGCACGAAGATCGAAGGCACCAGCAAGGCGAGGTTGGCCAGCACCGCGAACAGGCCGAGGCCGCTGATGCCGTCGAGGACGCCGGCGAGGATGCCGATGCCCACCGATACCAGGAAGAAGGCCCAGTAGCGCGCACGGTTGAAACGGCCTTCCCAGGTCAGCAGGAACTTCTGGGTGAAAACTTCTGCGAAATCCATGTCGTGAGCTCCCTTTCTGTTGGCTTCGAATGTGTCCCGGAGCGGGATCGCAGGGAGTCTAGAGCAAAGCCCCTGCCAGAATTGCTACAACGGTCTCACCAGAAGCCTTTGGGCTTGTCGCCGGAGGCCTCTTCGGTCTTTTCCTTCGCAGCCATCTCGGCCTGCCGCTTCTTCGCCGCGGCACTCATGCGGATGCGGTACTCCGAGACCGCGCGCAGCGTCGCGAAGGGCCCGGCGATCAGGGCCACCACCAGCGCAACCACTCCGACGATTTCCCAGTTCACGGCGACCTCCGTTTCACAGGCCCTGCAGGTTTGCGACCGCCAGCAGCAGCCACTTGTTCCCGGAACTCTTGAAGCGTACCTCGACGCGGGCACGGTCGCCGTCGCCGTCGAAGCTGAGGATGGTGCCCTCGCCGAACTTGGCGTGGGTCACGCGCTGGCCCAGGGTAAAGCCACCGGGGCCGACGCCCGTGTCGCGTACTACCGTGCGGCTGGGCGCGGTGTAGCCGCCACTGCCGTAGGAGGAGCTGCCTGCACCGCGTGCGCCGTAACCACCGTAGCCGCCGTGGGACGACTCCCGCGACACGAAGGCCGGTCGCACGATGTGCGCGCGCGGCCGCGTCTCCTGCAGGGTCTCCGCCGGGATTTCCTTGAGGAACTGCGAGGGCGTGCCGATCTGCTCGACGCCGTGCACGCGCCGCACTTCCGCATAGGAAATGTAGAGCTGCTCGCGTGCGCGGGTGATGCCGACGTAGCACAGGCGGCGCTCTTCCTCGAGGTTGCCTTCCTCGATCGAGCGCATGTTGGGGAACAGGCCGTTCTCGACGCCGACCAGGAACACCACCGGGAACTCCAGTCCCTTGGCGGCGTGCAGGGTCATCAGCTGCACGCAGTCCTCGCCGGGCCCGGCCTGCTGCTCGCCGGCTTCCAGCGCGGCGTGGCCGAGGAAGGCCGACAGCGGGTCCATGTCGGGCAGGTCATCGCCCGGCGCCAGCGGCAGCAGCTCGAAGCCACGCGCGGCGCTGACCAGTTCGTCGAGGTTCTCCAGGCGGCCCTCGGCCTGCTCGCCCTTTTCCTTGCGGTAGTGGTCGCGCAGGCCGGTGCGCGCGATCACCAGCTCGGTCAGCTGCGACAGCGGCAGCTCGCGGCCCTCGGCGGCAATCGCCTCGATCAGCTGCATGAACTGGTTGACCGCATTGGCCGAACGGCCGATGTGCGTGCCGCCGGTCTTCGCCGCGGCCCACAGCGAGATGTCCTGCTCGCGGCCCCACAGCCGCAGCTTCTCGATGGTGGTGGCGCCGACACCGCGCGGCGGTGTGCCGACCGCGCGCTCGAAGCTGGCATCGTCGTCGCGGTTGTGCAGCAGCCGCAGGAAGGCCAGCGCATCCTTGATTTCCTGGCGCTCGAAGAAGCGCAGGCCGCCGGTGATGCGGTAGGGCATGCGATTGCGGATCAGGATTTCCTCGAGCACGCGCGACTGCGCGCCGGTGCGATACAGCAGCGCATGGTCGCTGTAGCGACGCCGGCCCTCGATGCCCTCGCGGATGCGGTTGGCGACGAACTCGGCCTCGTCGTATTCGTTGAAGGCGGCGTAGAGCTGGATCGCCTCGCCCTCGCGGCCGTCGGTCCACAGGTTCTTGCCGAGGCGACCGCTGTTCTTCGCGATCAGGCCGTTGGCGGCGCGCAGGATGGTGCCGGTGGAGCGGTAGTTCTGCTCCAGGCGGATCACTTCGGTGCCGAGGAAATCGCGCTGCAGGTGCAGCATGTTCTCGACGCGCGCGCCGCGCCAGGAATAGACCGACTGGTCGTCATCGCCGACCGCGAACAGCACGCCGCGCTCGCCGGCCAGCACGCGCAGCCAGTCGTACTGCAGCTTGTTGGTGTCCTGGAACTCGTCGACCAGCACATGGCGGAAGCGCGTGCGGTAATGCTGCTGGATCAAAGGCACATCGCGGCACAGCTCGAAGGCGCGCAGCAGCAGCTCGGAGAAATCGACCAGGCCGTTGCGCCGGCACTGCTCCTCGTAGGCGGTGTAGACCCGCACGTACTGGCGCTGGGTGTAGTCGCCGCTGTCCTGGATGTGATGCGGGCGGATCGCTTCTTCCTTGCGGCCGTTGATCCAGCCGGTGAGGGTCTTGGGCGGGTACTTGTCCTCGGGCAGGTCCAGCGCCTTCATCACGCGCTTGACCATGCGTATCTGGTCGTCGGCGTCGAGGATCTGGAAGTTCTGCGGCAGACCCGCCTCCTTCCAGTGCAGGCGCAGCATGCGATGCGCGATGCCGTGGAAGGTGCCGACCCACATCGAGCGCACCGGCAGGCGCAGCAGCTGCTCGATGCGGCCACGCATCTCGTTGGCAGCCTTGTTGGTGAAGGTCACCGCCAGCACCGACTGCGGCGACACACCCTCCACCGCGATCAGCCAGGCGACGCGGTGGGTCAGCACCCGCGTCTTGCCGGAGCCGGCACCGGCCAGCACCAGGCGATGATCCGGCGGCGCGGTAACGGCCTCGCGCTGCGCGGGGTTGAGGTCCTTGGTGAGGGCGGCGACGGTGGGGTCGTGCGGGGGGAGGAAATCCATGGGGCATTTTACCGCTTTAACTCACAGCGCCAGAATGAACCACGCTTTCCCGCAATCCGTTCGCCCTGAGCTTGTCGAAGCCTGTCCTGAGCCTGCCGAAGGGGGTGGACGGATTGCCCCACCGGACCGTAGCCATGGCCTTCTGGGCTTACATCCGGCTCTGCGCGGATGGCTCGTACTACACGGGTCACACGGACGCACTTGAGCAGCGCATCGGCCAGCACCAGACCGGGGCGATTCCGGGCTGTTACACGCTCGACAAGCGGCCGGTCACGGTGGCTTGGTCGCAGGAGTTTGCGACGCGCGAGGAAGCGCTGTCTGCGGAGTTGCAGGTCAAGGGCTGGAGCCGCGCGAAGAAGGAGGCCTTGATGCGTGGAGACTGGCGTGAGATCTCCCGGCTGGCGCGCTCCAAATCCGCCCGTGCTTCGACAAGCTCAGCACGAACGGATTTGGAGGGAAAGGGCAGTTAGTGACCAAGCCCTGCTTTTCCGTTCGCCTTGAGCCTGTCGAAAGGTGAACGGCCCCGGGGGCCCTCAACCCCCAACTAAAACATCACCACCTGTCGTACCGCCGCTCCCGTCGCCAGCCGATCGAACGCCTCGTTGATGTCCTCCAGCCGGATCTCGTGCGTCAGCAGCCGGTCCACCGGCAGGCGCGCGGCGCGGTACATGCCGACGAAGCGCGGGATGTCGCGCGAGGGCACGCAGGAACCCATGTAGGAGCCCTTCACGGTGCGCTCCTCTGCCACCAGGCTGACCGCGGAGATCGAGAACATCTTGGAGGGATGCGGCAGGCCGGCGGTGACCGTGGTGCCGCCGCGGCGGGTGGCGCCGTAGGCCTGCACCAGCACCGCTTCGTGGCCGACCGTCTCGATGCAGTACTGCGCGCCGCCGCTGGTGGCCTCGCGCACCGCAGCGACGACGTCGCTGCCCGGCCCGGCCAGCACGGTGTGGGTCGCCCCCAGTTCGGCGGCCAGCTTGAGCTTGGCCGGCAGTACGTCGACCGCCACCAGCGGGTAGGCGCCGGCGGCCTTGGCGCCGACCAGCGCGGCCAGGCCGACACCGCCGAGGCCGAAGATGGCGACGCTCTCGCCCGGCGCGACGCGCGCGGTGTTGACCACCGCGCCCATGCCGGTCATCACCGCGCAGCCGAACAGCGCGGCGATCTGCGGCGGCAGGTCGCGGTCGATCTTCACCGCCGAGCGCGCGGACACCACGGTGTATTCGGCAAACGCCGAGACGCCGAGATGATGGTTGAGATCGCTGGTCTGCTCATGCCAGCGGCGTTCGCCCGACAGCAGGGTGCCGGCGACATTGGCCTTGGCACCGGGCTCGCACAGCGCCGGACGACCCGTGGCGCAGGGCTGGCAGTGGCCGCAGACCGGCACGAAGGAGAACACCACGCGGTCGCCGACGGCGAGGTCCTGCACGCCGGCACCGAGTTCGACGATCTCGCCGGCGGCCTCGTGCCCCATCACCATCGGCATCACCCGCGGGCGCGAGCCGTCGATCACCGACAGGTCTGAATGGCACAACCCTGCAGCCAGCACCTTGACCAGGATTTCGCCGGGCCCCGGCGGATCGAGCTCGATGGTTTCGATCACCAGCGGCTTGGACTGGGCGTAGGGCGCGGGCAGGCCCATCTGGCGCAGCACGGCGGCGCGGACTTTCATGTGGATTCCTTCAGCAGTTTGGTGAGTGCAGCACGCAGCAGCTCCGGCAACGGCGCGGGGCGACGGGTCTGGCGATCGACGAAGACGTGCACGAACCAGCCTTCCGCGGCGGGCTTGTCGTCGCCCTCGCGGAACAATCCGATCTCGTAGCGCACGCTGGAATTGCCCAGCTTCACCACGCGCAGGCCGGCCTGCACCGTGTCGGGGAATTCCAGCGGCGCGTCGAAGCGGCAATGCGACTCGACGCAGAGGCCGATGTTGGGACCACCGTGGATGTCGAGCCCGCCCTGGCGGATCAGGTAGGTGTTGATGACGGTGTCGAAGTAGCTGTAGTACTCGACGTTATTGACGTGGCCGTAGACGTCGTTGTCCTTCCAGCGCGTGGTGATGGCCTGGAAGTGGGGATAGCCGGCGCGGGCACTCATGGATCGCTTCCTCCGCGGCCGCGCAGGCGGGATATGCTGGCGGCCTGATATTTGGATTGCGGCATTGGACACGGGGGAAGGGCAATGAGCAAGACCATCCTGATCACCGGCGCCAGTACGGGCATCGGCAAGGCCACCGCCGAGCTGTTCTTCGAGCGCGGCTGGAACGTCTGCGCGACCATGCGCAAGCCCGCCTCGGAACGCCAGGACCCGCGCTGGATGGTGACCAAGCTCGACGTCACCGATCCGCTGTCGGTGGACGGCGCGATCAAGGGCGCGATCGCCCAGTTCGGCCGCGTCGACGCGCTGGTCAACAACGCCGGCTACAGCCTGGTGGGCACCTTCGAGTCGATGGACGAGGCCAGGATCCAGCGCCAGTTCGAGACCAATATGTTTGGCCTGATGCGAGTGTCGCGCGCGATCCTGCCGCACTTCCGCGGCAACGGCGCCGGCAGCCTGATCAACGTCGCCAGCATGGGCGGTCGCCTGACCTTCCCGTTCTACAGCGTCTACCACGCCACCAAGTGGGCGGTGGACGGCTTTTCCGAATCGCTGGCCTTCGAACTGGAACCGCTGGGGATCAAGGTCAAGATCATCGAGCCCGGCGCAATCAAGACCGACTTCTACGAACGCTCCGCCGACTTCACCCACGACCGCGCGCTGAGCGCCTACAACGAGCTGGTCGACAAGGGCATGAAGAAGATGAACAAGGCCGGCGACAAGGGCGCGCCGCCTGCGAAGGTGGCCGAGGCAATCTGGAACGCCGCCACCGACGGCACCAAGAAACTGCGCTATGTCGTCGGCAACGACGCACGCGGCCTGCTGGCGCTGCGCCGGCTGATGACCGACGAGATGTACCGCGAGGCGATCAAGGCGCAGTTGCTGAAGTAACCGCGAACAGCTTTTTGCCACGGATTTACACGGACACACACGGAAAGCAACGACACGAAGGGACGCACCCGATTTCCGTGTTTTCCGTGTAACTCCGTGGCCAGTTCTGTTGCTGTTTCAATCCAGCAGCGGTGCGAAAGACCGCGGCTGCCAGCGGTACTCGTCGAGATTGATTTTCCCTTTGACGA
>DATILC010000185.1:0-4518 GCA_035476855.1 Solimonas sp.
CAGGCGGTGCAGAACTTCACGTCGGACGAGCGGACCTTGACCGACCTGGTGAATCGCAGCCAGTCGGCCACAGGCGCATTGCAAGCCATGCAGGCGACAAACCAGTTGCTGGCCTTGCAGTCGCGTCAGGCGATGCAGGCCCAGCAACTGCAAATCACACAGGACCGTGCGGCTGCGCTGGAGCAAGCGCGGCAGGTGGCGGTGCAAGAACGTGCGCGTGAAGTGCGCCGTCGCTTTCAGGGTGAGGGCACGCCGTACTCGCCTTATTCCGTCGACTTCTACGGTCGGTGAGGTGCACATGCGCAAACCACTGATCCTGATCCTCGCCGCCATGCAGGCTGGGTGCGGCAAGCCCATACCTTTTGAGTCTGCGGAGTCGCTGGCCGCCAATCCCGAGCGCTTGAAGGAGATGCGGGTGAGGTGCCAGGTGGAGCGACACCTGATCGGCGAGGCGCAGTGCCACGAGGTCGCCGAAGCGACGCGCCTGCGCTTCTTCTCCGGCGGTGGCCCCAAGCACACGCCGGTGCCTGCCGCATCACAGCCTTCTGCCTCACAGCCAGGGCAAGGAGGAGGTCGATGAACGACCTGTCGGTCATCGACCGCTTCCTCGACGTCTTCTCGCGCTACATCGACTCCGGCTTCGGCCTGCTGGGCGGCGAAGTGGGGTTTCTGACCGCCACGCTGGTCGTGATCGACATGACGCTGGCTGGCCTCTTCTGGGCGATGAGCAATGCCAGCGGGGGCGGGGGCGACGACGTGATCGGCAAGCTGATCAAAAAGGTGCTGTACGTCGGTGCTTTCGCTTTCATCCTGAACAACTTCAACAGCCTGTCCGGCATCGTATTCCGGTCCTTCGCCGGGCTCGGACTGGTGGCGTCCGGCTCGTCGATGACGCAAGGCGAACTGCTTCAGCCGGGCCGGCTGGCGCGCGTGGGCGTGGAGGCCGGCGCGCCAATCATGAAGCAGATCAGCGACCTGACGGGTTTTCCGGAGGTGTTCGCCAATCTTGATGTCATCACCGTCCTGCTCCTGGCCTGGCTGGTGCTGATCGTGAGCTTCTTTGTGCTCGCAGTACAGCTCTTCGTGACGCTGATCGAGTTCAAGCTGACCACGCTCGCGGGCTTCGTGTTGGTTCCTTTCGCGCTGTGGAACAAGACGGCGTTCCTGGCCGAACGGGTGCTGGGCAACGTGGTGTCCTCGGGCATCAAGGTGCTGGTGCTGGCCGTGATCGTCGGTATCGGCACAGGCCTGTTCGCCGAGTTCACGGTGCCGCCCGGCACCGAACCGTCCATCGACCACGCTCTGGTCATCATGCTGGCCGCGCTGGCGATGCTGGGTCTGGGCATCTTCGGGCCGGGCATTGCGACAGGTCTGGTGTCGGGTGCGCCGCAGCTTGGCGCAGGGGCGGCAGCGGGCACGGCGCTGGGCGCTGCGGGTCTGGCTGTTGCCGGCGGTGCGGCCGTGGCGGGAGCCGGTTCGGCGGTGGCCGCAGGGGCGCGCATGGCGCCTGGTGCTGCGCGTGCTGCCATCGGTGGGGGCGCCGCCGCGGCACGGTCCGCCAGTTCTATGGCCAGCGGAGCGCAATCGACCTACCAGGCTGGAGCCGCCGCATCGGGTGCAGGCGGCATGCGCGCGGCAGGCGCCGGCCTGGCCAACGTTGCACGCAGCGGCGCCAGCGCCGTAGGTCAGCGCGTGGCGTCCGGCGCCAAGGCGGTCAAGGACGGCGTGGGGAACTTTGTCGTCGATGCCGCTGCACCCGCGTCAGCCAAGGCGATGGACGCAGGCGAATCGAGAACGCCAGCGGCCGAGCCCGCATGGGCCAAGCAGATGCGCCGCAAACAGCAGATCACGCATGCGGCCACGACAGCCGCGCATGCACTGCGTTCGGTCGATGCCGGCGGCAGCGGCGCCAGCCCGAGCTTGCGCGACGACTCAAATTCTTAGGAGATCTAGATGCGATTCAAACGACCCCAGGTGCGGTACTCGGAGACGCCCGAGCCCGTCACTCCCTACCAGGCCGCCGCGCAGGTCTGGGACCAGCGCATCGGCAGCGCGCGCGTGCAGGCCAAGAACTGGCGACTAATGGCCTTCGGTTGCCTGTCGCTTGCGCTGCTGATGGCCGGCGGCCTCGTGTGGCGCTCGGCCCAGTCCATCGTGACGCCCTTCGTCGTAGAGGTGGACAACGCCGGCCAGGTGCGCGCGGTCGGCGAAGCGGCCACGCCCTACAAGCCGAACGACGCGCAGATCGCGCATCACCTGGCGCGCTTTGTCACCGACGTGCGCGGGTTGTCCATTGACCCGATCGTGGTGAGGCAGAACTGGCTCGAAGCCTACGAGTACACGACGGACCGCGGCGCCGCGACGCTAAACGACTACGCGCGGGCGAACGATCCCTTCTCGCGCATCGGGCAGAGCTCGGTGGCCGTGGAGGTGACGAGTGTGGTGCGGGCCAGCGACACGTCCTTCCAGGTGCGCTGGATCGAGCGCAGCTATGCCAACGGCGCGCCCTCGGGGACGGAGCGCTGGACTGCCGTGCTGTCCGTGGTGTTGCAGCCGCCGCGCACCGAGCAGCGCCTGCGTAAGAACCCACTGGGCATCTATGTCAACGGCCTGTCCTGGAGCCGTGAACTCGAAGCCACCGATGCAACGAAAGGAACAAAGTCATGAAAACGCATTCCCGCAAATCCGTACTCCCGTTGATCGTGCTGGTCCTCGCTGGCTGCGCCACGCAGGGCAAACCGCCGCCGACGATCTCACTGGACGAGCCCGTTGCCGTCGCCGCGAAGCAGCTGCCGGAACCCTCGAAGACCATCGAGGTGGTTGAAGTGCCGACGCCCTTGCCGTTGCCCGACCAGATGAAGGCGCTGTCGAACGGGACTGAAGCGAAGATGGAGCCGGAACCCTTGGACGAGAAGCTGCGCGTTTCTCGCGCCAACGTGGAGGCGCGCATCGCGCCGACGCGCGAGGGCTATGTCAACGCAATCCAGGTCTGGCCTTACGCCGATGGCGCTCTGTATCAGGTCTACACCAGCCCTGGGCGTGTGACCGTCATCGCCTTGCAGCAGGGCGAGGAGCTTGTGACGGTCTCGGCCGGCGACACGGTGCGCTGGATCGTCGGCGATACGGCCAGCGGCGCGGGTGCGACGCTGCGCGTGAACATCCTGGTCAAACCCACACGCATTGGCTTGAAGACCAACTTGGTCGTGACGACAAACCGGCGCACGTACCTGCTCGAACTCTCATCGACGCCGCAGGCCTGGATGGCTTCTGTGTCCTGGGACTACCCGAAGGACCGGATGTTGGCCCTGCAGAAGCAGGCACAGCAGGCTCAGGCCAGCGCGCCGGTCGAGACCGGCATGACGCTGGAGCAGATCAGATTTCGCTATGCCGTCAGCGGCGACAGCCCGCCGTGGAAGCCGCTGCGCGCATTCGACGACGGCGAGCGTGTGTACATCCAGTTCCCCGGCGGCATCGCGCAGGGGGAATTGCCGCCGTTGTTCGTGATCGGCGCGCGGGGCGATGGGCAACTGGTGAACTACCGCTTCCGCTCACCGTACTACGTGGTGGACCGGCTGTTCGGTGCGGCCGAACTACGGCTGGGCGGCGACAAGGCGCAGGTGGTGCGCATCGAGCGCACCGATGGTGTCAATGCGGGCGCCACGCGGAGGAACTGAGCATGAGCACGTCCCCCGAGGCAACACCCGCCGCGGCCCCGAAGGTCGACCCCGAATCCGTGGCCTTGCGCGCTTCGCCGCGACCCGTCACGCGCCTGAATCGCCGCATGCTGGCGGTCGGTGCCGGCGCCCTGGCCGCTGCCGTACTCGGCGGAACGCTGTGGTCATTGCAGTCGAACAAGCGACCGCGCAATCCCGCCGCCGAGTTGTACAACGTCGATCGCGTCTCGCGCGCCGAGAACCTCGACCAGCTGCCCAAGGACTATGCCGGTATTCGGCCAGCCTTAAAGCAGGCGCCGCCCGTGCTGGGCGAGCCGCTGCCCGGGGACCTGGGGCCGGCCATCGTCAAGGCGCAGCAGCCAATGGAAATGAGACCGCCAGGCGGTAGCGTCGATCCGGCGCAGGCCGAGCGGTTGGCGGCCGAAGAAGCTGCGCGGTCTTCAGTGTTCTTCCGAAGCGGTGCCGGCGGCGGCGGACCCAAGCCGGGCGCCGCGCAGGTCGCAGTTGATCCTTCGGCATTGGCTCCAGGCAATCAGCCGTTCAATCCGATGGGGACTGTGGCCGTTGCTGCGCAGCCGGCCGATCCGACGGCGGCGCAGAACCGACAGGATCAGAAGGAAGCGTTCGTCGCGAAGGCCGGCGATACATCGACACGCAACGCCGGCAGCTTGCAGTTGCCGGCGTCGCCGTACCAGGTGATGGCAGGCACCATCATCCCCGCGGCGCTCGTGACAGGGATCAACTCCGACCTGCCCGGGCAGGTCATCGCCAACGTGTCCGAGGCGGTCTACGACACCGCCACGGGCCGCCATCTGCTGATCCCGCAGGGCTCACGCCTGATCGG
>DATILC010000186.1:0-3396 GCA_035476855.1 Solimonas sp.
GGCGGAGGAGTCGCGGCTGATCGCGCAGCGCGGCCGCACCGATCTGCTGGTGCGTGCCACCAAGGCCGGGCTGCTGGACTGGGACACGGTGCAGGACCGTGTCAGCTTTTCCGAGCGCTACAAGGAGATGTTCGGCTTCGGCGAAGCGCCCGACGCAGCGATGCCCGGCCTGCGCGAAATGCTGCACCCCGAAGACCGCGACCGCGCCTACGGGGGCTTCCTGTCCCAGTTGCGCGACCGCCGCGTGCGCGGCGGCCTGCGCCAGTACCAGCCGCAGGACTTCCGCATGCGGCGCACCGACGGCCATTACATCTGGGTCCATGCCGAGGCCACCTGCGTCTGTGGCGCCGACGGCCGCACGCTGCGATTCATCTGCTCGTTCATCGACATCAGCGCCAGCAAGCGCCACGAGCAGGAGATGGAAAACCGCGCCAAGTTCATCGACGACCTGTTCGATTCGGTGCCGCTGGGCCTGGCGCTGCGCGACGCCCAGGGCCGCTACCTGGTCGTCAACCGCACCTGGGAGCGCTATGTGGGCCTGTCGCGCGAAAGCGTGATCGGCACCTGCCTGGCGGATGTGGACGACCCGTTCGCCCGCGCCACGCTCGAGCGCGACCGGCAGGCGCTGGCACTGGGCGCCGATGCGCAGGGCCCGGCGCAGGAATACGACTACCAGGGCCGGCGCTACATGCAGACGCGCACGGTGATGGCGGATGCGCAAGGGCAGCGCATCGGCGTGCTGGCGGCCAGCCTGGACATCACCGAAAAGCACCAGGCCGAGCAGGCGCTGGCGACCGAACGCGAGCGCCTGCGGCTGCTGGTGCGCTCGACCAACGCCGGCTTCGGCGACTGGAACGCGCGCCGCGACATGGTCATCTACGACGAGCGCTTCAAGGAGATGCTGGGCTGGCCGGCGGATGCCGACACCTCGCGCTGGCCCAGCATCTTCGAGATGATGCACCCCGACGACCGCGAGGGTGCGCGCGAGCGCTTCCGCCTGATGATCCAGCGCCGCGGCGGGGCGGCCGAGCAATCGCCGGGCGAGGCCATGTCGTACCGGCTGCGCCGGCGCGACGGCCGCTACATCTGGATCCATGCCGAAGGCATCTCGCAAGTCGACGAGGAAGGGCGGACCCTGCGCTTCATCACCTCTTACCTGGATGTGACCGCCTTGCGCGAGCAGGAGCGGGCGCTGCGCGCCTCGCGCGACCAGATTGCCGCCCAGGCCGCGCAGCTGGAATTGCAGAACGAAACGCTGAAAGAAAACGTGCGGCTGCGCGAGGAGGTCGAACGCATCGGCCGCCACGACCTGAAGACGCCGCTCAACAGCATCGTGGCCGTGCCCCGGCTGCTGCGCGAAGAGCGCCGGCTCGGGCCGGAGGCCGACGAGCTGCTGGGCATCGTCGAGCGGGCCGGCTACCGCATCCTGTCCATGGTCAACCTGTCGCTGGACCTGTACAAGATCGAGCAGGGCAGCTATGTGTTGCGCCCCGATGCGGTCGACCTGGCCGACCTGGTGGGCAAGGTAGTGGCCGACGTGCGCATGCATGCCGCCTCCAAGCAGGTGCTGCTGCAGCTGGACGTGGAAAGCGCGCCCTATGCCTGGGCCGAGGAGCTGCTGTGCTACTCACTGCTGGCCAACCTGGTGAAGAACGCGGTCGAGGCCGCGCCCGAGGGCGGTGTGGTGCGGCTGCAGGCGCAAGCCTGCGAAGCCGGCGTGCAGCTGCGAATCCACAACCAGGGCTGCGTGCCCCAGGCCTTGCGCGCCAATTTCTTCGGCAAGTACGCGACCCTGGGCAAGGCCAGCGGCACCGGCCTGGGCACCTATTCCGCCCGCCTGATGGCCCGGGTGCAAGACGGCGAGATTCGCATGGAAACCTCGGAACAGGACGGCACCACGCTCACGGTACAGCTGCGCGCGGCGCCGGCCGGGGCGGTGCCGGCCACCGCCCGCCACGTGGCCGAGCGCCGCGAGGCGGAGCCGACGCCGATCGACGCGCTGCCGGCCATCCGCGTACTGCTGGTGGACGATGACGAATACAACCTGCTGATCGTGCGCCGCTTCCTGCCCAGCCCGCCGTTCACGGTTGACACGGCGATCAACGGCAAGGTGGCGCTGGCCGCCGCCGAGCTGCAATGGCCAGACGTGATCTTCATGGACCTGGACATGCCCGTGATGGGCGGCCTGCACGCGGCGCGCGAACTGCGGGCGCTGGAGCGGGCTACGCTGGCCAGGCGCTGCACCATGGTGGCGCTGTCATCGCACGACGACCAACAGACCCGCGAGTTGGCGCTGGCGGCCGGCTTCGACCGCTACCTGACCAAGCCGGTCACGCGCGAACTCATCCATGAGACCCTGCTGGAGCTGCACACCCTGATCGGCGAGGCCCCGGCGCCGGCGCCCATCCTGACCCGCTCGTCCGTTCCCGCGATGCACGATCCGGTGATCGCCGATCCCGACGTCGAACCGGTGCTTGGCCAGTTCCTGGTGTCGCGCAGGGGGCTGATCGCCGACATGGCGCGCGCGATGTCGGCCGGCGACCGCGGCGAGGTGCGCCGCATCTCGCACCAGCTGGCCGGCAGCTTCGGGCTGTACGGTTTTCACTGGGCCAGCGAACAGAGCCGCTGGATCGAGAAGAATTTCAGCGAGGTCGATGATGCCGAGCTGGACCGGATGGCCGGTGAGCTGCGCCATCATCTGGACACGGTGCAGGTGGTGTTCGGCCCGGCCGGCTGAGCTATCATCTTTTAGCTGTGCCAGGAGAACTTATGAGCGACAAGATCAAGGTCCTGCTGATCGACGACGACGACGCCGTCGTGGCCTATCTCGTGGCCAAGCTCTCGCGCCTGTATGAGTTGGTGTCCACGGTCGATCCGCGCGAGGCGGTTGCACTGGCGCGTGCCGAGCAACCCGACGTGATCCTGTGCGACATCGACATGCCCGAGATGGGTGGCGGCGACGTCACGGCCGCCCTGGCCGAAGATCCCGAAACCGCGCAGATCCCGGTCATCTACCTCACGGCGCTGGTCTCGCCGCAAGAAACGCGTGACCTGCAGGGTACGGTCGGCGGCCGGCCCGGGGTGTCCAAACGGGCACCCTTGTCGGAGCTGGTGGCTGTGGTGGACGCGGCGACCCGCCGCGGCTGATCAGAAGTCTTCCGCCGCTTCGGCCCGCACGGACGCTGCTTTTTTTCGGAAAACGACTTCACCGGTGGGCACATGCACCACCCGGATTTCCTGGCCGCGCGGCCAGGTCACGCTTTTGGCAGCGACGCACACGGCCAGCGCGCGATCGCTCATCAGGTAGGACTGGGAGCCGGGGAAAGGAAGGAGCCGGCTCGCGATGGGATGACTGCTCTCGATCCGGTAGTCTGCGGCGGTCATGAATACCTCTCT
>DATILC010000187.1:0-8069 GCA_035476855.1 Solimonas sp.
GCGGGTGTCGCCCTTGAGCTGGCTGGCCCAGCCCAGGCCGGTGGCGATCGGCAGGCCGCTGCCCACCACGCCGGTGGTCACCATCACCCCGGAGGCCGGGTGGGTGATGTGCATCGGCCCGCCCTTGCCCTTGCAGGCGCCCGTGGCCTTGCCGTAGTACTCGGCGAACAGCGAGCGCAGCGGGATGCCCTTGGCCAGCTGGTCGTGGATGCCGCGGTAGGTCGTCACCAGGTAGTCCGTGGACTGCAGGTGCGCGCCCATCGCCGCCGCCAGGATCTCCTGGCCGCGTGGGGAGTAGTACACCGCGGCCATCCGGCCCGAACGCAGCAGGCCGCGGCAGCGCTCGTCCACCAGGCTGATGCGGTAGGCAACGCGGTAGATCGACAGCAGGGTCGACGGGGTGAAGGATTCCATGAAATTCGCCAACGTGATGCTCCTTGATCCACAGCGACGGCGCTCGCGCGCCACCACCTTGTTCACAATCTTATCAACAACGCTGTTGATTATCTGCCCGGACCGGGCGGGTGTAAAGGCACTCAGCGCGGCTGCATGCGGATCGCGCCGTCGAGCCGGATGGTTTCGCCATTGAGGTAGCGGTTACGGACCAGTTCGAGTGCGAGGCTGGCGTATTCGTCCGAATGCCCGAGCCGCTGCGGGAACGGCACCATCGCTCCCAGCGCCTCGAGCATCTGCGGCGTGGCGCGCGCCATGGCCGGCGTGTCGAAGATGCCGGGCTGGATCGTGTTGACGCGGATGCTCTCGCGCGCCAGATCACGGGCGATGGTCAGCGTCATGCCGACGATGCCGGCCTTGGCTGCCGAGTACGCGGCCTGACCCATCTGCCCCTCGGTCGCTGCCGCCGAGGCCGTGCTGATCATCACACCGCGTTCACCGTCGACCGGATCCAGGGTCATCATGCCCGCCGCCGCGCGAGTGATGCAGCGGAAGGTACCGACGGTATTGAGTTTCAGCACCCACTCGAACTTGTCGGTGGGAAAGATGCTGATCGCGCCGGTGGTCTTGTCCCGACGTGCAGTCGGGATCGCGTTGCCACCACCGGCGCAGCAGACTAGAACGCGTTCCTGGCCCTGGGCTGCGCGGGCCTTGGCGAAGGCCTGGTCGACGCTGTCATCGGAGGTCACGTCGCAGCGGCAGAAGATCGCACCGTTCTCTGCGGCGACCTTTTCTCCAATCTCTTCATTGAGATCGAAGATCGCGACCTTGGCGCCGGCCGCACGCAGTGCCTGCACCGTCGCAAGGCCCAGGCCCGAGGCACCGCCGGTCACCACAGCGGACAGAGAGGAGTCGATCTTCATTTCACACCTGATGGTCTGGATTGATTTGGCTACTTTCTAGCGCAGACAAGGATACTATGCAACAACGATGTTGATTATTATTATGCGCCGCATGGTGCAGATCACCTAACGCAAAAGCGCGCCGGCAGAAGGATCGCCGGCGCCATGGCCTGACAATACGAGAAGTCCATGAAACCTGGAAAGAAACTGAAGAGTGCAGCCTGCGACACCGAGGTGATGGTGATCCGCGGCAGCGATGTCGTCGTCGAATGCGGCGGCATCCCGATGGCAGAGGACCGGCCGGCCGCACGCGCGGAGATCAACCCGGCCTTCGTGGAAGGCACGAAGATCGGCAAGCGCTATACCGACGCCGCAGGCGCCATCGAACTGCTGTGCGTGAAGGCCGGCCAGGGCTCGCTCTCGATCGCCGGCGTCGCACTGCAGCCCAAGGACGCCAAACCCCTGCCCTCCTCGGACTGACGGCCTGCCGATGAACATCTCGCTCATCCTGCAGATGGCGGCTGACGCCGAACCGGATCGCATTGGCCTGGTCTGCGACGGACGCCGCTGGTCCTACGGCGCACTGCTGGCGGCCGCCCGCGGCGCCGCTGCGAACATCTCGGGTAGCGGCTGTTCCTACGTCGCACTGCTCGATGAGAGCAGCGAGGCAGCGGCGATCGCGCTGTTCGGCGCCGCCATCGCGGGCGTGCCCTACGTGCCCTTGAACTATCGCCTTGCCGATGCCGATCTCGCCGCACTGCTGGATCGCATCGCACCGGCCTGCGTGATCGGTGACGTCGAACGCGTCCGGCGACTCAGCCCGGACGGCGGACACATCGTGCGGGCCCGCCCCGACTTCGTGGCCCAGGCCGAAACCGCGGCCGCCAACGCCACGGACATGGAGCCCGCCGACACCCGCATCGCGGTACAGATCTTCACCAGCGGCACCACCGCAGCACCCAAGGCGGCGCTGCTGGGTCACGCCAACCTGCTGTCCTACATCCTCGGCACGGTGGAGTTCGGATCCGCCGCAGAGGAGGAAGCCGCGCTGGTCTGCGTGCCGCCGTATCACATCGCCGGCATCGCTGCGCTGCTCAGCTCGATCTACGCAATGCGGCGCATCCTGCTGCTGCCGGCCTTCGAGCCGGATGCCTGGCTGGCGCTGGCCTCACAGGAGCGCGCCAGCAATGCCTTCGTGGTGCCGACCATGCTGGCACGCATCATTGCCCGCATGGATGCCGGCGCATCGGCCAATCTCCCTGCCCTGCGCGCCATCGCCTACGGCGGCGGCCGCATGCCGCTGGAGCTGATCGGCCGGGCGCTGGAACTGTTCCCGCAGACCGACTTCACCAACGCTTACGGCCTGACCGAGACCAGTTCAACCGTCGCGCTGCTGGGACCGGAGGAGCACCGCAGCGCACACCGGGCCAGCGAGCCGGAACTCCGCGCCCGCCTCGGTTCCGTCGGACGGCCCCTGCCCACCGTGGAGATCGAGATCCGCGATGAAGATGGTCGGGTGCTGCCTGCCGGTGAGCGCGGCGAGATCTACGTGCGCGGCGAACAGGTCTCCGGCGAATACCGCGAGCGCAGCGCGCTCGATGCCCAGGGCTGGTTCCCCACGCGCGACGCCGGCTGGCTGGACCCGGAGGGCTATCTGTTCCTCGCCGGGCGTGCGGACGACGTCATCGTGCGCGGCGGCGAGAACATCTCGCCGGGCGAGATCGAGGATGTGCTGCTGTCGCATCCGTCGATAGCCGATGCCGCGGCAGTCGCCGTGCCCTCTGCGGAATGGGGTGAGGCGGTCGGCATCGCCGTGGTGGCCAGGCCACTGCATGCAGCCCCCAGCGAGGACGAGCTGCGCAAGCTGATCCGCGACCGCCTGCGATCCTCGCGCGTGCCGGAACGCATCGCCGTGCTGGACGCGCTGCCCTACAACGAGATGGGCAAGCTGCTGCGGCGCGAAGTGCGCAAGCTGTTCGCAACGGCACCGGCCTGAGTCGCCTCAGGGCAAGGCGAGCCTGCGTAGCCCGGGGCTGCGCAGGCGGCCGGCGTCGTCACCTCGAGCGCTTGCTTGTACCGGCAGCTTTCTTCACCCGCGCATCGAGTTCCGGATACTTCTCCGGCCGCATGGTGCCGTAGAGACTCCAGCGCAGGATTTCGTTGGAGAAGCGCTGGGCCAGCTCCTGGCGATCCTTCGCGGTACGGGTCTGGGATCGCGCGAACACCGGCCACAGGAAAGTACCCAGCAGCATGAGCACCGAGTGCACCTCGGCATCGATGCCCGGCTGCGCCATGTCCGACTTCGCGAACTTCTCGAACTGCGTCCAGTACTGGTGCCAGAACGGATCGTTGTCCGGTCGGCTGGAACTGAGCACTTCGAACAGCCACACACGCCCCAGCTCGGGATTCTCCATCGCAAACGCGGTCATCTGCTCAGCCACCATCTTCGGATCGCCCAGGGCCGCTGCCGGATCGGCCATCTGGCCACCGAACACGGCTAGGCGCAGCTTTTCGCCGACCCAGGCCGCGGTCGCCTCCAGCAACTGCTCGCGTGTCGGGAAGTGCTGGTAGGCGGTGCCGCGATTGACGCCGGCCAGTTGTGCCACCTGGGACACGCTCAGCCCTTCCGGACCATCCCTTGCCAGCAGCTTGCCGGCCGCTTCCAGGATTGCCGAGCGCGTTCCATCCGGGTCGCGCTTGCGCCTGCGCGGCTTCTTGTTGGTCGTAAAGTCGACTCCGTCCAGCATGTTGTGCCCCCCGGATTGCATCGTCCTGAACCGGCAGAAAAAGGTGACCGCCTTCGCAGAAGCATATCAACAACATTGTTGATTTACTGTATGCTCGGTTCCAGCATCTGGCAATGGCATCACAGGGACGCAGCGCCTCCGGGCGCAGGGCATGGATTGCCGGCCAACGCCGATCGTTTTCCACCGTGACACGCCGGGCAGGATTTCTTCTGCCGGCATCCCGATGAGCAGTCGGACGAGGTGAGGGAGACCCGTCATGAAAAAGCTGTCCCTGGTCGACGATACCTTCCTGCGCTTCGAGAGCCGCAGGCAGCCGCTGCATATCGGCATGCTCATGCTGTTCGAGCCCCCGCCGGGAGCGGACCGTGACTTTCCGGCGAAGCTCGCCGAGCGACTGCGGCAATCCGCACGCGCCGCCGAGCCGTTCAACCAGCGCATGGTCTCCCGTGGCGGCCTGCATTACTGGGAGCCGGATGACGAGTTCGACCTCGCCCATCACTTCGTCCACATGGCGCTGCCGCAGCCCGGCCGAATCCGTGAACTGCTGGCGATGGTGTCCCGCGTGCACTGCGGACACCTGGACCGTTCCTACCCGCTGTGGCGCATCTACCTGATCGAAGGCCTCGAGGACGGACGCTTCGCCGTCTACATGAAGATCCATCACGCCGTGGTCGACGGCGTGGCCGGCATCCGCATGCTGGTCAACATGATGTCGCCCGATGCAGAAGTGTCGAAGCAGCTGCCGCCACCCTGGGAAGTGGGCACGCGCCGATCGGACGCGAACCCGCTGCCGGTGCCGACGCGCGCCGCCGGCGGCCTGTCCGCCCTGCGCTCGCTGGCCCGCGAAGGCGTGCGCGCAGTGGCGCCGGTATGGCGCGAGCTGACCACTTCGCTGCGCGACTACCGCGCAGGCAACGAGGACCTGGTCATCGGCGGCCAGGCTCCCCGCTGCATCTTCAACCAGCAGGTCAGCGGCACCCGCCGCTTCGCCGCGCAGTCCTATTCCACGCCGCGCATGAAGGCGGTGGCGAAGTTCCATGGCACCACGCTCAACGACGTGATCCTGGCGATGTGCGGCAGCGCGCTGCGCCGCTACCTGCAGGACCTCAACCAGCTGCCGGACAAGCCGCTGGTCGCCGCGGTCCCGGTATCGGTTCGACGCGACAACAGCAAGCTCGGCAACGAGGTGGCGTTCACGCTGACGCACCTGGCGACGCACCTCGACGATCCGGCCGCCCGCCTAAAGGCGATCAAGAGCTGCATGGACTACAACAAGCAGCGCATCCGGCGCCTCTCGCCGGCGCAGCTGGTGACCTATGCCTCGCTGATGCTGATGCCGGGAGCCGTGAATTCCCTGCTGGGCCTGACACCGGACAAGGCGCTCGGCAATGTCGTGATCTCGCATGTCCCCGGTCCGCGTGAGCCGATGTACTGGCAAGGCGCCCGTCTCACCGGTCTCTACCCGGCCTCGTTGCTGGTGGACAGCGCCACGCTCAACATCACCATCATCAGCCGCCACGACTGCGTCGATTTCGGCCTGATCGCCTGCCGCCGCAGCGTGCCGCACATGCAGCGTCTGCTCGAGTATCTCGAGGACGGCCTGGTGGAACTGGAAGGAACGATCCGATGAAGGTGGCGAGTCCGACCAGGATCGTCGCGCGAGCGGCGGCGAACGACCCGACGCTGGAGATCGTCTACCGCGACATCCCCATCGGCCTGCGCAGCCGCATGATCCTTCGCTTCATGCGGATGTTCCTCAAGCCGATGCTGGCGCGCATGGTGCGCGGCGACTACGACCGGATCGCCAAGACCCAGCTGCAGGTGGCATCGATGCCCTGTCCGGACACGGCCGGCCTGTCGCTCGAGTACCAGATCGTCGGGCGCGTGCCCGGCCATGTCTTCGGTCAAATCGACAATACCGATCGCCCGATGGTGCTGTGGCTGCATGGCGGCGCCTTCGTGCTGCCGGCGGCACCATCCGTGCACCTGGTGATGGTCGCGAAGCTCTGCGAACAACTCGGCGCCGATGGCTTCGTCCCCGACTACCGACTCGCGCCATTCAACCGCTTTCCCGCCGGGCTCGACGACTGCGAACGCGCCTACCAGGCACTGCTGGACCTGGGACATTCGCCGAAGCGCATCGTGCTTGGCGGCGACTCGGCCGGCGGCAACCTGGCGCTGGGTCTGCTGCAGCGCATCCGCAAGGCCGGCCTGCCGATGCCGGCCTGCGTCATTCCGGTGTCGCCGGTGACGGAGATGGGCCGCGTTCACGGCCCGCCGTCGCGCTCGCAGTTGATGAACCAGGACCCGCTGCTGCCGATGTCCGCCTTGCAGCGCATCGATGAACTTTACGCCGGCGACTGGGATGCTTCCGATCCTGAACTCTCGCCGATGTACATGGACTGCCGCGGATTGCCGCCGATGTTCTTTCTTGCCAGCGCCAACGAGGTCCTGCTGGACGAAACCATCTTCACCGCGCGCCGCGCGCATGCCGCAGGCGTGCAAACGACCTGCCATATCTGGCCGATGCTGCCGCATGCCTTCCCGTTGTTCGAGCGCTACTTCCCCGAGGTGAAGCAGGCGCGACAGGACATCGCCGAATTTGCCCGGCGCCATCTCGGCTAAGACCGTATCGACGCCAGCGGAGATCAGCATTGAACTGGAACACAGACCAGATACCGGACCAGAGCGGCAAGCTGGCGCTGGTCACCGGCGGCAACAGCGGCATCGGCTACTGGACCTGCCTGCACCTCGCACGCAAGGGCGCGCGGGTGGTCATGGCCTGCCGCTCGCAGGCGCGCGCCCAGGCCGCTCTCGACAAGCTGCAGGCTGCGGTGCCGCAGGGTCAGTTCGAAATCCTGCTCGGAGACTTGACCGATCTGAAGTCCGTCCGTGACGCAGCCGACAACTTCCGCTCGCGCCATCAGCGGCTGGACATCCTCTGCCTCAATGCCGGCATCGCACTGGCACCGATGGCGCGGACCAAGGACGGCTTCGAATCCCACATCGGCGCCAACTTCCTCGGCCACTTCGCGTTCACCGGCCACCTGCTCGACATGATCCGCGCGACGCCGGGCTGCCGCGTGATCCACGTCGCCAGCATTGCGCATCACATCGGCCGCATCGACCTGCAGGACCTGAATTTCGAGCGGCGGCCATACCGGGCCTGGGCCGCCTACGCGCAGAGCAAGCTCGCCAACCTCATGTTCATGCTGGAACTGGAGCGACGCTTCCGGCGCGCCGGCATCGACGCCATCAGCCTCGGCGGACATCCGGGCATGGCGCTCACCAACGTCGGCTCGTCGATCCCGATCTTCACGAAGCCGGGCTTCCGCTCGCTGGCGGCCTGGATACAGTCCGCCGTGCCCGAGTCTTCGGAACGCGGCGCCGGGCCGATGCTGCTTGCGGCGACGATGCCGGAGGCCAAAGGTGGCAGCTACTTCGGTCCCGATGGCTGGATGGAAATCCAGGGGGCGCCTGCGCCGGCCAAGATTTCAGCTGCGGCGAGCGAAGCACTGCGGGCGAGCCGCCTGTGGAAACTCGCCGAAGGCCAGACCGGCGTCCGCTACCTCTGATCCGGCTGCGAATCGCGAGGCCTTGAAGACGCAGGGGCGGGATCACCGCCCCTGCTGTTCGCTCACGCCGCCTTGGAGTGATGCGAGAACATCTTCATCAGGTCGCCCGAGGTGACCGGCCGGGCCTCTTCACCCTCTGCCAGCGGCTTGGCGCCACCCGAGGACTTCGGCGTCACGTCCACCCCATCGGCCTTGGCCCTGGCGCGCAGCGCGCCCACCGTCAGGTCTTCGCGCTGGTGATGCTTGAACGGATCGAAGTTGAAGAAACGCATCGCATTGCCATGCGTCACCTTGTCGATCTGCTTCTGTGACAGGTGCTTCAGGCTTTCCCACAGCGTCTCGGGAACATTCGGCCACAGGCTGTCCGAATGCGGGTAGTCGCATTCGTAGGACACCATGTCTTCATTCAGCGCATCGAGGTTCTTCAGACCGAATGCGTCGTCGATGAAGCA
>DATILC010000188.1:0-2804 GCA_035476855.1 Solimonas sp.
GCGCCTCCAGCAGCGCCAGCTGGGCGTAGTGGCTCATCTCCGGCTCGAACACGCTCAGTTCCTGCAGCAGGGTGTCGGCGCGGAACAGGAACATGCCGCTGTTCCAGAAATAGCCGCCATCGGCAAGGTACTGCTGCGCCAGTTCCAGCGCCGGCTTCTCGACGAAGCGCGCGATGCGACGGCCGCCCTCGGCCAGCGGCTCGCCGGCCTGGATGTAGCCGTAGCCGGTCTCGGGCCGCTGCGGCACCACGCCGAAGGTGACGATCTGCCCGGCCACCGCCGGCGGCACCGCCTCGCGCAGCGCCGCGGCGAACAGCGCGAGGTCGTCGATCACGTGGTCCGCCGCCATCAGGAACAGCAGCGTGTCGGGGCCGTGGTGTTCGCTGGCCCAGTGCGCGGCGACCGCTGCCGCCGGACCCGAGTTGCGGCCCTCCGGCTCCAGCAGGATCGCCGACGGTGCGATCTCGACCTGGCGCAGCTGCTCGGCGACGATGAAGCGATGCGCCTCGCCGCAGACCAGCAGCGGCGGCAGCGCCTCCGGCAGGCCCTGCGCACGCAGCGCGGTGTTCTGCAGCAGCGAGCGCTCGTCGATCAGCTGCAGGAACTGCTTGGGGAACTGCTCGCGCGACAGCGGCCACAGGCGGTTGCCGGAACCGCCGGCCATGATCACGGGCAGGATGCGGATGGCGCTCTTCATGCGGCGGCTCCGGTGGGCATGCTTTCGATGCGCTGCAGCAGTTCTGCGGTGCGGCGCTGCATCAGGGCGGCGTCGCCGCGGGATTCGACATTGAGCCGCAGCACCGGCTCGGTGTTGGAACCGCGCAGGTTGAAGCGCCAGTCCGCGAACTCCAGGCCGAGGCCGTCGGTACGATCGACCGCCAGCGCCTCGCCGGCGTAGGCCGCCTCGATCGCCTGCAGCACGCGGCCGACGTCGGCGACCTTGCGGTTGATCTCGCCGCTGGCCGGGTAGCGCCGCATGCGCTCCGCCACCAGCTGCGACAGCGGCTGGCCGCGTGCGCTGACCAGCGCCGCCACCAGCAGCCAGGGGATGTTGCCGTTGTCGCAGTAGCCGAATTCGCGGAAGTAGTGATGCGCGCTCATCTCGCCGCCGTAGACCGCATCCTCGGCGCGCATGCGTTCCTTGATGAAGGCATGCCCGGTCTTGCACTGCACCGGCACGCCGCCGGCGGCGCGCACGATGTCGATGGTGTTCCAGGTCAGGCGCGGGTCATGGATGATCTTCGCGCCCGGATGGCGCTGCAACAGCATCTCGGCCAGCAGGCCGACGATGTAGTAGCCCTCGATGAACTCGCCGCGCTCGTCGAACAGGAAGCAGCGATCGAAGTCGCCATCCCAGGCCACGCCGAAATCGGCGCCATGCTCGCGTACCGCCGCCGCGGTGACGCCGCGGTTCTCGGGCAGCAGCGGGTTGGGAACGCCGTTGGGAAAATCGCCGTCCGGCTCATGCTGCAGGCGGATGAACTTGAAGGGCAGATGCGGCGCCAGCGCGTCGATCACCGCGCCGGCGACGCCGTTGCCGGCGTTGACCACGATCTTCAGCGTCCGCAGCGCCACGCCCGCGACATAGCCCAGCAGGTGCTCCACATAGGACGCGCGGAAGCTGCAGGCGGTGACCGGCGCCGGCCCGGCCGGTGCATGGCCCTGCAGCTGCGATACGCGCTGCTCCAGCTCGCGCAGGCCGGAGTCGCCGGACACCGGCCGCGCACCGCCGCGCACCAGCTTCATGCCGTTGTAGTCGATCGGGTTGTGGCTGGCGGTGACGACGATGCCGCCGTCGACGCCCGGCTGCTGCGCCGCCCAGTAGATCTCCTCGGTGCCGCAGAGGCCGATGTCCAGCACCTCCACCCCGGACTGCACCAGGCCATGCGCCAGCGCGTTCTGCAGCGCCGGCGAGGAATGGCGGATGTCGTGGCCCAGCGCGACGCGGCGTGGCGCGAACTGCGCGGCATAGGCCAGGCCGAGACGGTAGGCCAGGTCCGGGTTCAGTTCGTCGGGCACGCGGCCGCGCAGATCGTAGGCCTTGAAGCAGGACAACAGACTCATGCAGCGGAACTCCGGGGAGGGCGCGACGGCGTGCGGGTGTCGGGCCAGCGTATGCGCCCGCGCCGCGGCGAGGCAAGCACCCGCAGGCCCGCGCCTTGCATCCGTCCCCGGAGCCCACCGCAATGCAGCAAAGCAGCCCGCCGGTGGGGCCCCGATCTACCGCCGGACGGCTGGCGCAGTTGTCCACAGGCAACGGTAGGTCTGAGCGCTACAATCCCCTACCCGCCAGCCGTTACACCATGCGCAGGTTCGCCCCGGCGGACGACCGGAGTAAGGACATGGGTAACGCGGAGGAGGCAGGCATGGCCGATAACGGCGAGACATTGCCCGGCCAGCATGGCGAGGCCTTGTTCCGCCTCGCGGTGGAGGCCTCGCCCAACGCCATGGTCATGGTCAACGACCGCGGCCAGATCACCATGGTCAACCAGCAGACCGAGCGCCTGTTCGGCTACCCGCGCGCCGAGTTGCTGGGCCAGCGTATCGAGATGCTGGTACCGCAGCGCAACCGCGAGCGCCACCCGGAACACCGCGATGGCTACCTCAGCGCCCCCGGCAACAGCGCGATGGGCAGCGGCCGCGACCTCTACGGCCTGACCAAGGATGGCCGCGAGGTGCCGGTCGAGATCGGCCTCAATCCGCTGCAGACCGCCGAGGGCCGCTTCGTGCTGGCCTCGATCGTCGACATCACCGAGCGCAAGCGCGCCGAGGAACGCCTGCTGCAGGTGGTGGAAGCCGCGCCC
>DATILC010000189.1:0-3266 GCA_035476855.1 Solimonas sp.
TCAGGGTCACGAGGATTCGCTCTCGCAGCGGCAGCTCGCCGCCACTCCAGACCTTGCCCCAGACCGCCTCGGTGACGTACTGCTGGATGTCACGATTGAACTCGGGCGCCTGGTGCAGGGCCTGGGTTACATAGGCCTCGCCCAGCAACTGCGTGCGCCGCGCCAGGCCTTCCTCGAAATCTTCCGTGGACATTTTCATTCCCTACGATTATCGGCCCTTCAGATTATGTCTGAGACGCCATCCATGGCGGGACCTCTGTCACTCGAACAAACCCCTGGGCGGCCATCCATGGCCGCCCGCGCTCCGCCGCAGACGATGACATCGAGTCATCGTCAAAGCGCGGCGGATCGCCCTACTTCATCGTCGGCATCGAGAACTCGGCACTGCCCATCGATTCGCGCGGCCAGCGCTGGGTGACCGCCTTGAGACGCGTGTAAAAGCGCACGCCTTCGCGGCCGTAGATGTGGTGATCACCGAACAGCGAACTGCGCCAGCCGCCGAAGCTGTGGAAGGCGACCGGCACCGGCAAGGGCACGTTGACGCCGACCATGCCGACCTCGATGCCGGCGGTGAAGGCTCGCGCCGCACTGCCGCTGCGGGTGAAAATCGCGGTACCGTTGGCGTAGGGGTGGGCATTGATCAGGCGGATCGCCGTGTCCAGGTCCGGCACGCGCAGGATGCCGAGTACCGGCCCGAAGATTTCTTCCTTGTAGATGCGCATCTGCGGCTGCACGCCATCGAACAGCGAGCCCCCCAGGAAGAAACCACCCGGAGCGCCGGCATAGCCGGGACGTCCGTCGACCAGCAGCTTGGCACCTTCGTCGACGCCGCAGGAGATGTAGTCGCAGACCTTGTTGCGGTGCTCACCGGTGATCAGCGGCCCCATCTCGGTGCTGCCATCGGTCGGCAGGCCCACCTTCAGCGCCCGAACCTTCGGCGACAGGCGCTCGACCAGTTGATCGGCGCAGGCATCGCCCACGGCCACGGCAATCGAGATCGCCATGCAGCGCTCGCCGGCAGAGCCGTAGGCCGCGCCCAGCAAGGCATCGACGGCGTCATCGATGTCCGCATCCGGCATGATGACCATGTGGTTCTTGGCACCACCGAGCGCCTGCACGCGCTTGCCGTTCAGCGTGCCCTGCTGATGGACATGACGCGCCACCGGCGTGGAGCCGACGAAGCTCACCGCGGCGACATCCGGGTGCTGCAGCAGCCCGTCGACCGCCGTGCGGTCACCATGCAGGACATTGAAGACACCATCCGGCAGGCCGGCCTCGGTCAGTAGCTTGCCCAGCAGCACCGAAGCGGAAGGATCGCGCTCGGAAGGCTTGAGGATGAAGCTGTTGCCGCAGGCCAGGGCCACCGGGAACATCCACAGCGGCACCATCACCGGGAAGTTGAACGGCGTGATGCCGGCCACCACGCCCAGCGGCTGGCGGATGCTGTAGGCATCGACGCCGGTGCCGACGTTCTCGTTGTACTCGCCCTTGATCAGGTCCGGGATGCCGCAGGCGAACTCGACGACCTCGATTCCGCGGACGATCTCGCCACGCGCGTCGCTCAGGGTCTTGCCGTGCTCGCGGGAGATCGCGGCGGCGAGCTCATCGGTGGCCGCTTCGAGCAGCTGGCGGAAGCGGAACAGCACGCGTGCGCGGCGCAGCGGCGGCGTGGCCGCCCAGGCCGGGAACGCCGCTTTCGCCACCTGCACGCAGGCGGCCAACTCTTCCGGCGAAGCAAAGGGCACCCGGGCCGTCACACAGCCGGTGCTGGGGTTGTAGACATCGCCAGCGCGGGTCATCGGACCGGCCACGGCCTTGCCGCCGATCCAATGGGAAACCGCGGGAACGGCGAGATTCGATTGGGCAGATGCGGACATGCGGGACCTTGGGTTTACGGTATCAAAAATCAATGGGGCGCCAGACCCCGCTACGCTAAAGCCCGGGCCGACGTACGTCAACAGTGTTGTTCACTGTTGAGGGTATTTCCGCCCGATTCCAGGCAAGGGTATAAGCCCCTGCCTCAGGAGGCCAGAGACCTGGCATCCATGGACTATTGCCCGGTTCAGACCGCGAAACTGTAGCCGCCGTTGACCGGATAGGTCTGCCCGGTGATCCAGCCCGCCGCATCGGAACACAGGAACAAGGCCATGCCGGCCACGTCCTCGGGCTGGCCGAAGCGACGGATCGCATAGCGCCCGACCAGGGCCTTGGCCTGCTCACTGGCCATGAACCGGCTTTTCGCCGGCTCATCGAGCGCGGGTTCCAGCGTCGAGAGGGAGATGCAGTTTGCCGTGATCCCGAAGCGGCCCGCCTCGCGGGCGATGGACCGCATGAACCCGGCCGCCCCCGCCTTGGCGGCGGCATAGGCGGCAAGGCGCGCTTCGCCAACCCGACCGGCATCCGACACGATCGTCACGATGCGTCCGCGCTCCTGCGCCACCATGCCCGGCAACACGGCATGGCAGCAGTTCATCACCCCTTGCAGGTTGGTGCGGAAGAAGCGGTCCCAGTCGGTTGGATCAGTCTCCCAGAACAAGGGTGTCGGCCGCATGACCACATTCGGCCCGGCGTTGCCGGCATTGTTGACCAGCAGCGTCACCGGCCCCAGTGTCGCCGCCCTGCCCATCGCGGCACGCACGGCCGCATGATCGCCGACGTCTGCCGGCGCCGCGATCGCAGGCACACCCAGCGCCCGGATTTCCGCCGCGACCGACTCCGCACGCTCCGGCGCAAAATCATTGACGGCGATGCCGCCGGCACCATGCCGCGCCAACGCGAGCGCAATGGCACGACCGGCACCCTGCCCCGCCCCGCTGACGAAGGCGACCTGGCCTCCGAGATCCAGCGGGTCGGCGCCGATCACGCGAGTGCCTTGCTCACGCCGCCTTGGAGTGATGCGAGAACATCTTCATCAGGTCGCCCGAGGTGACCGGCCGGGCCTCTTCACCCTCCGCCAGCGGCTTGGCGCCACCCGAGGACTTCGGCGTCACGTCCACGCCATCGGCCTTGGCCCTGGCGCGCAGCGCACCCACCGTCAGGTCTTCGCGCTGGTGGTGCTTGAACGGATCGAAGTTGAAGAAACGCATCGCGTTGCCATGCGTCACCTTGTCGATCTGCGCCTGCTTCAGGTGCTTCAGGCTTTCCCACAGCGTCTCGGGAACATTCGGCCACAGGCTGTCCGAATGCGGGTAGTCGCATTCGTAGGACACCATGTCTTCATTCAGCGCATCGAGGTTCTTCAGACCGAATGCGTCGTCGATGAAGCA
>DATILC010000190.1:0-5654 GCA_035476855.1 Solimonas sp.
GCGGGCGGCCCATGAAACGGCGACCCACGAAGAAAACATCGCCGAAAACAAATATGACACATTGGGACTCGAAGCCGCCTACCTGGCCACCGGCCAAGTTCGGCGCGCCGAAGCCATCCGCCAGGCGCTGGCCACTTGGCGCCAATTCCGCCCGCGTCCCTACGCCGTCAGAAAAGGTATACAGCTCGGCGCGCTGGTCTGCCTGGTCGATTCCGACGACAAGCAGCAACACCTCTTTCTCGGCCCGGATGGTGGCAGCATGAAGTTGGTCAGCGGCACTCAGCTCGTTCAGGTCATCAGCAGCGAAGCCCCTCTGGGCAGGGCCATGTTGGGCAAATGCGAGGGGGATGAGGTGTCGGTACAGGTCGCTCCAATCCGACAGCAGTTTGAGGTGCTGCGGGTTCAATAGGCCGCGAACCACTCCTGTGGGTCGAAAGCAGTCTTAGGGCATGGTGAGTTCTTCTTCATGAGGAGCTCACCATGCGCAAACACCGCTCTGCCTGGAACAAGGGTCGACTTCTTGGCCAAAAGCCGCTATCTGTGCGCCAGTACAGCCGCATCGTGAAAGGCTGGACTAGCTGCATGGGTCTAGACCAGAGTAGATACGGCACACATTCGCTCCGACGCACGAAAGCAACTTGATCTACAAGCGAACCGAGAACATCAGAGCTATCCAGCTGCTGCTCGGTCACACGAAGCTGGAGAGCACGGTCAGATACCTCGGGATCGAGGTGGATGACGCGCTCGAGATCTCGGAGCAGACTGAGATATAGGCTGCTTCCGGCCACAAGCGGACATTCTTGCGCCGGTGGAGCCGGAGCATCCCCTTACTCCGAAAACTCCTCCGAAAATCGCCCCGCCAGAAAGTCGATGAAGGTCCTGACCTTCGACGAAAGATGCCGATTCGCCGGATACACGGCATGAATCGCTGATCTTCGCGGGACAAAATGCGCCAGCACGGGAACGAGGCTTCCGGCAGCGAGGTGCGGCCGTGCAATGAAGTCGGGCGCCAGCATGATGCCAAGTCCCTTGAGGGCCGCGCCGGTGAGGAACTCGCCATTGTTCGCACGCAGGCGCCCCTGCACGTTCACGGTGATTTCATCGCCTGTGGGGCTCTCGAAAATCCAGCTGCCGGGAGCGCTGCTGTAGCTGTATTCCAGGCAGGCGTGGCGCGTGAGCTCGTCGGGGTGGTCGGGGGCTCCCTTGGCTTCGATGTAGGCGGGTGCCGCGCACAGCACGAAACGGTTGTCGGCGATGCGCCGCGCGATGAGCGTCGAATCGCGCAGATTGCCGATCCGGATGCCGACGTCGAAACCCTCCTCGATCAGGTTGACGACCTTGTCGCTGAGCTCGATGTCGATGTCGACGCTCGGGTAGGCGGCCTGGTAGTCGGCGACAGCGGCAGCAAGATGCAGCACGCCGAATGAAACCGGCGCGGCGACGCGCAATCGCCCGCGCGGCACCAGCTTGTGCGACGTGGCCTCGTTGCGCAGCCGTTCCAGTTCGTCCAGCAGGTGGCCGCTCTCCCGGTGGAACGTCGTACCGAACTCGGTCAGGCTGATCCGGCGCGTCGTCCGGTTGAGCAATTGAGCGCCCAGCCAATCCTCCAGGGCCTGGATGTGTTTGGACACCGCGGCGGGGGAAATCTCCAGTTGCCGCGCAGCCGTCGTGAAGCTGCCGGCCGTGACAACCCTGGAGAAGATGCCGATGCTGGTGAGGCGGTCCATTCGCTGCCGATTATCAACGCAGCGTGTTTTATCTTTCCACGGATCGCCTGTTTGTTAGCGAGAAGCCCATTCGTACCATGGCTGCAAGCTTGTTTCACGTTTCACAACAGGAGTCAGTCAGTCCATGAATTCACTTCCCTTGGAGGGCAAGGTCGCCCTGGTGACCGGCGGGTCCCGCGGAATCGGTGCGGCCACCGCGCGAAAGCTCGCGGCGCTGGGCGCGACAGTCGCCATCAACTACCGCGCCAATGCGGACGCCGCCCACAGCGTTGTGGGTTCGGTCGTGAGCGCCGGCGGCGTCGCGCGCGCCTACCAGGCCGACGTCACCGACCCTGCCGCCATCGAGCCGCTGGTGAGCCGGGTCGCCAGCGACTTCGGGCGGATCGACATCCTGGTCAACAACGTCGGTGTTCTGGGGCTGAGGCCTCTCGGCCAGCTCGACGCCGCCTTCTTCGCGGAGCAGTTCAACGGCAACGTCCTGAGCATGGTCCTGATGGTGCAGGCGGTCGTGCCGCATTTCCCGCCCGAGGGCGGCAAGATCGTCAATCTGGCATCGCGGCTCGCCTACAGCCCCGTCATGCCCGGCAGCGCCTTCTATGCTGGCGCGAAGGCGGCGGTGGTCGCCATCACCCAGGCCTTCGCGCGCGAGCTGGGTCCGCGCCAGATCACGGTCAATGCCGTGGCACCCGGCACCACCGAAACCGACATGACCAGCGCCATGCTGGTCGAGCGGCGCAAGGGCATCGAGGCCGCGACGCCGCTCGGCCGCGTGGCGCAGCCGGACGACGTGGCCGACGCCGTCGCCTTCTTCGCATCGCACGCGTCCCGCTGGATCACGGGCAGGACGGTCATCGTCGATGGCGGCATGACCTGATCCCGGCAATGTCTTCAGAGGCGCGTGGCTGCCCACGCGGCCAATGCACCACATCGCCCTCCCGGGCAACGCCGACGCCAGCTATCCAGGACGCTCGTCATTTGTTGCGGCGCGTCAGAAGCAGGCGATCAGGCGCCCGCAGGTGATCATGGCGATCCAGACTGCGATGGACAGTGCCGCGGCGGCCAGACCGAGCCAGGCCGAGCCGACGGGCGGGTGCATCTATCGCTGCTCCACGGTCTGGCCGTCGATTGTGATGCGCTCGGCGCACATTTCCTGCGCGTCGCTGCGATTCGGGTACCCTCGACCTGCGCGGCGACACCCGCCTTGAGCTCGCCGCGGGCAGGCCGCGGTTCTCCATGCGCGAGGGCGGCGCCAGCACGACCAGCCAGGTCTTGCTGGCGCCTCGAGCTTGATGTGGCCGTGCGGGTGCTCGTAGCCGCCCTCGCGGATGGTCCCGGCGACCTTCATCGGTATGTTGCTGTCGTAGCCGCTCCAGCCGTGGTGAGCCAGCAAAACCACCGCGCCGAACGCCGCGCTGGCCCCTTGCGCCCCTTCCGTTCCCTATTAGGGTCAACGATAGTATGCGGCCCCTGGGATCGACGCTATCCTACAAAAAAAACGAACACGCTCGTTTGTTAATGCGAAACCGAAGAACCAATCCACGGGGTGTCAGAGGCCTCGGGCACATCACCAAGAGTCACACAGGAGACAGGCACGTGAGACAGAAGATCGACAAGCCGCTGCACGCGCGGGCGCAGCTTTCACTGGTGGCCGCCGCGGTTGCGGCGCTGCTTTCCGCCCCCGCGGCGGCGGTGCAAATCGACGTGGGCAACCCCGATGGGGAGCTGCGCTTCGACAATACCATCCGCTACAACGCCGGGTGGCGGCTCGAGAAGCGAGACCAGGTTCTCGCCGATACGTGGGGCCTGCAGGGCGGCGAGTACAAGTTCGACCGGGGAGACATGGTCACCAATCGAGTCGACTTGCTCACCGAGCTCGACTTCGTCTACAAGAAGAGCTACGGCTTTCGCGTGTCGGCTGCCTCCTGGTACGACGCGGCCTACGACAACAAGGTCAAGGGCAACCCGGCGTACCAGGCCGCCGGCCTGGGCACGGCCTACCCGGGCAACGTCTACACGCCCGCCGTTTCACGCTATTACCTGCATTCAGGCGAATTCCTCGATGCCTTCGCCTTCGGCCGTGTGAATCTCGGCGCCGACAGTCCAATGGACATCAAGCTCGGCCGCCACACCGTCATCTATGGCGAGGCGCTGTTCACGCCGATCCACGGCGCGTCCTACTCGCAGGGGCCGGTCGACTTCCGCAAGGCGCTCGCGACACCGGGCGTCACCGCGAAAGAGCTGTTCCTGCCGCTCAACCAGTTGTCGGCGAACTGGCAGGTCAACGATACGTTGTCGGTGAAGGGGCAGTACTTCCTGGAATGGAAGCCTTATCGCATCTACGCGGGCGGCACGTACTTCACCTATGCCGACCCGTTCTTTGAAGGCGGCACCAATTTCCTGGGCATTCCGTACAGCGGCGATCTCACGAGCGGCCCCGACGCGCGCCCGAAGGATAGGGGCAACTGGGGCGTCAACGTCAAGTGGTCGCCGACCTGGATGAACGGCACCGCGGGCCTCACGGTGCGCCAGTTCGACGACAAGGTGATGGGTGTGCTGAGCCCCGGGGGCACCTTCTCGGAGTTGCACAACGCCTATGCCAAGGACGTGAAGCTCGTGGGGTTGAGCTATGCCACGCAGGTGGCAGGCGTGTCGATCGGGTCTGAACTCGTCTATCGCAAGAACACCGCGCTCGGCACCGCCTTCGGCTCGGCCGGTCTGGCGCGTGGCGACAGCGCGCACGCGCTGGTGAACGCGCTGGCCTACATCGGCAAGACGCCGCTCTTCGACTCGGCGGTGCTGCTGGCCGAAGTCACCTACAGCAAGGTGCAGAAGGTCAATCCTGGCACCGCTGCGTACTTCAACCATGTGAACTACAACTGCCCGGTGGGCGGCCAGGACGCGGGCTGCGCGACCAACTCGGCCTGGGGCTTATCGCTGTCGGCCACGCCGACCTGGTTCCAGGTGTTCCCGAGCGTGGACCTGACGATGCCAATGTCGTACAGCACAGGATTAAGTGGCAACTCGCCCGTGCCGTTCGGCGGCAACAAGGGCAGCGGCAGCTGGAGTATTGGCGTCGGCGCCGACGTGAAGGGCAAGTACAAATTCGACCTGGCCTACAACGACTACTTCGGCAAGTACACCGCCGGCCCCAACCCATTCGCTGGGGTGCCCGGGATCGGAGCGTCGCAGATGGCGTATTCGAACGGCGGCAATGCGATTCTTCGTGATCGCGGCTGGCTGTCGTTCACGTTCACGACTTCGTTCTAAGCATTCATTGGAGACATCGAGATGATTCGCAAGATCTATATCGCCGCAGCGGTGACCGCGGCCTTCGCCGGACCGGCCACGGCAGCGGTCTCCGCCGAAGAAGCCAAGGCGCTGGGCACGACCCTGACGCCGTGGGGCGCCATCCAGGCCGGCAACAAGGAAGGCACGATCCCGGCCTACACCGGCCCGGCCAAGACGCCCGCCAACTTCGACCCGAAGAACCCGGGCCACCGCCCCGATCCGTTCGCAAGCGAAAAGCCGCTGTTCTCGATCGACGCCAAGAACATGGCGAAGTACGCCGACAAGCTCAGCGACGGCATCAAGGCAGCGATGCAGAAGTACCCCACGTACCGCATCGACGTGTACCCGACCCACCGTACGGCCAACTACCCGAAGTGGTACCTCGACAACACGCTGAAGAACGCCGTCGGCGCGTGCAAGACCGCCAAGGAAGGCAACCAGATCACCGGCTGCATGCCGGGCATGCCCTTCGCCATTCCGAAGACCGGCCACGAAGTGATGTGGAACCGCAACCTCAAGTTCGACGCCACCTCGGCGATGTCGCCGAACATGACCGGCACGGTGGTCGACACGCAGGGCAATCGCACCATCACCGGCGTGGGCACGATGTGGTGGCAGTACGACATCTTCGACCCGACA